>CAZBQH010000544.1:0-6074 GCA_964493915.1 uncultured Nitrospiraceae bacterium | reverse complement strand
AAGAGCCAGATAGTCCGGCAAGGCGCCCTGGTCGTCGCCGGATTCGCGGCACACAAAACTCCAAGTGAGCCGGTCCGTACCATGGTTGATCACGAGGAATTGGTTGACCCCTTCGCCAGGAAGGGCCTCAGGCACATAATTCAGGGCCGTTGGATCGACCTCGACCGCTGCAGTGCCAGCCGCCGACATCGAGACCTTCACCACCGTACGGCCTCCGTTCGACATGACGACCAGTTCGCCTGTACGGGTCCCCGTTGTCAGTCCTGTCCGGTCAACGCGCAGATTCACGCGGTCCGTCTCGGCGGCAGTCGTTCCTTGCATATCGGGCGAAGACACCAACAGCCAGTCCGGTTTTGACGCTATCCGCCACGTGAGGACGCCTTGCCCCGCATTGACGATGGTAATGCTGGCTTCCTCGGCCGTCGGGCCGAAGCTGAGCGCCCGAGGATATACCGTGAGGACAGGTCCGACGCCAATTGCAGGGCATCCCGCCGTTACAACGACGCACAGAACTGCACAGAGCAAACACCAAGCCGGTCGCGTCACCTTCATTGCACGTACCCCGCTGCATCCCGCGGCCCGTGCCCGCACGACACTGGCCGCTGTGCCCCTCAGACCTCGCGGCGCTCCCCCAGCTAATCCCCCTGGGGAACCGCCAATATCACGTTTACACCAAAATCGTCGCGCAGGATCGGTATGTCAATATCGAGCGCCCTATCCCCGAGCGTACCCGCGTCCAAAATCACATAGTCCCCCGGGCCAAGTCCCCCATTCGCTGCGTTCGTCACCAAGGGTTGTATATCGCCGATCTGGTTGTCGAAAAGCGACAGCCCATCCAAATTGACCAGACCCGCCAGCGGCGTCAGGTCCGTCAGCTTGTTGCTGTCGAGATTAAGATACTGGATGTTGATCAGATTGGCGAGGGGTTTCAGGTCGGAGACGCTGTTCGTGTCAAGATCCAGCCAGCTCAGGTTTCTGCTCGACTCGAGGCCCACCAAGCTTTCGATGTTGCGCTGACGCGCATCCAACTCACGCAAGCGGAGCATATCAACCTTTGTGAGCAGGCCCATCGGCTTCCCGATGGCGCTGCGCACAGCCATCTCAAGACCTGTGTCAGGGATGAAAACCGTTACGACAGCGGTAGGACAGGCTGCCAGACCGACCGTCAAACACCCCGCCACGACCCCCAGCGTGATTCTTTTTGCCCAGTTCATCCTTAGTACCCCATTTCCTTGTAACCCTGTTCGCAACGTCCTCGGACCGGAACGACCCTGCCCGGGGGACTTCCGCACAAAGACCCGTCAAGACGTTGCGTACGACCCTCTTCCGCATTCAGCGCCCGCATTATGTACATTATGGAATATTCGCGGCAATTTGTCAACTGATTCCTTCCGCAGTGCCCCCTTCTCTACCCTATCTCCGGCGGTGTTTTCGCATAATTTCGTGAATCCACTGCCCATTAAACCCTGTTATCACCGAAAATCACCATGCGAAGTATAACATATTCCCTTTCGTTCTGCAGACGCCTCTCGACCGCGATCCCCTCCGCATCCCTTGTCGGCATGCTTTCTCCCTCCCCCAACTCAACACATGAATAGAAAAAACGGCCGCGAAATACAAATACTGTTTACATGCGGCCGGTTACAGGATGTAATAGGTGGCGAGACCTACGCGTTCTATCCCTCAACTAAGGGATTGCATTTTGCGTAGATGAAGCTGACAGCGGGCGACGAGCCTCCCTTGGCATCTAAAGCGCCATAGATCCAGTTGTTGACTTGGCACACCACGTCTTGCCACGGAGCTGCGTACATGGGAGTGCGTTTTCCCAGAATCTTGACATGTTTCACGGTCCGACTCCTTCGTTCACTTTGCTGCTCATACCCCTAAGATGCGTCCCTGATAAAAAGATTACCCGTATTCCGGCGTTTTTGTCAACTGATTATCTTAGTCTTAACACGCTGACACTGTGCTTCCGTTGGCCTTCAACGATCCTCTTCCCAGCACCTGCCCCAAACTCAGGTCTTGACCCGCACGCGGTACGTCACTATTGTTTCGCCATCAGCTGAGACCTTCACGCTGAACACGGCTGTTTGCGCGTCGCGCTTTTCGTACTCATGCGAGGCGTCAAGAAGAGTCCAGTCGCCTACCATCGGTTCAACGACATCTACCGAGATCGCGGTCTTTTTGTGGTTCCGCAGGGCGATTTCGAAGGCCGACTCGTACACATTGTCGGCAATGCGTTGAAATTCCGTCTGTTTTCGTTCCCCCACGATGTCGAAGGCAGTGCCCAGTTTGAGTCGGACATCTTCGTCTTTCGGGGTATGGTCGATGCGGTCCTCGCCCGCAAACTGCAGAATGCCTTCGCTGTCGGGTTGATAGACACGCATGACCCCCGCCGGCAAGGGCACGCCAAGGCTGTTTTGTTCGTCATTGCGGAACGTGAGGTACACCTCGATGTTCTGTTCCTTCACAGGCGGGAGAGGCCCGAAGTAATACCTCACATGGCCCCGGAATTCGTATTCCTTTGCAATCGGCACGCCCGATGCCGTCAGCATGCTCAGCTGTTTGCTCTGGTTCTGCTTGATGGCCGTGCGCCGCGGCAACGTATACAGGTGGTACTCGGCAAAAGCCTCCTCCGCCATCGCCATCGCTTCGCCTGCCATCGCCAGCTTATCCCTTCCGCGCGGCGGTGCAGGCTGCTCTGCGACGTGCACCTCGCCCGCCACGAGCTTGAGCCGGGCATTGTTATAAGTGGCCCCGGACTGGTTGTCGAGGGTGACCCATGCCGCGAGGTCCATGGCCTTCTCTTCCTGGTTTACGGTAAGGACGTAATCGGCCTGCCACGTGAATCCGTTCGTCAGGTACGTCGCCTCGATGGTTTGCGTTTGTCCCGTCTGGTTCTCGAGTTCCCAGATCAACGAGGGTTGCGCGATGAGATTCTCGGGAATCCGGGGCAGAACGACCGTGCCTGGATGCCCGAGGTAGATCTCCTCGCCCACTTTGTAAATGGGGCCGCCGTTCACACTCAGAAGGACGGCATCCTGAGTAGTAAACCCGATTTCCTTGCTGAAGTTGACCAGTTTGACCTGCTCGCCGACGTACTTCTCCATGATTTTGTCCGGACTAATCAGGTCATATTCGTAATTCTGCTCGAGGACCTGGATCGAACCTGGCGAGGACAAAGACCTCAGGCTGACCGTCTCAGGTTTTATCTTTTGAGCCACGTCTTTGAAATGCAGCGCCAGGCGACCCTCGCTCAGCGAGACAGTGCGCTGGTCTTTGACCAGACCAAGGCCGTTGTTGTATGCGGTTACCGCCACGTCGGTCTGATCCTCGAGACCCGTCTCGAAGGTCTCCCCCGTTGCAGCAGACAATAAAAACGCAGCCAGAACGAAGCCAAACAACACAAGGGTTTTCATGATGCGTTCCTCAATTGACGCTGGTCTGCGACTCTCTACATCCCCCTCCAGAGAAAACCGCCTCGCTTGCCGCGCTATTTCGGGGCTTCCCGTTGCCGGATGACGCGGGCCGGACTTCCCGCTACAACAGCCATCGGGGGGACATCCCTGGTGACCACGCTGTTCGCGGCCACAACGGCCCCCGCGCCTATCACCACCCCTTTGAGAACCACGGCGCCCCGCCCGATCCAGGCGTCCTTTTCGATCACGATGGGCGCACTGTTGTGCGGCTGCAAGCGCATGAGCGCGCCCGGCGCCATGCCATGGTCGGCGTCGCGGATGCTGGCATATTCGCCGATCAGTACGTCGTCGCCGACAGTGACCGATGCATAAGACACCAGCAAGGTTCCTGTGTTGATGCGCACATGAGCGCCAATGGCGATGCGCCCGCTCGGACCCGTCTCGAAGAAGACGCCCCGGCCCAGGCGCACATGGTCAGCCAAGTCAACCCGGGGGCGTCCTTCCGTATGCACAGCGCCGTCGAACTGGGTCGACACCGGGATCCGGCCCTTGCACGACGCACGCAACCGGGCCAGCCGGATGAGCCGCAACGCGGGAACCGCCACGTACAGCCCAAGAGCGAACAGAATGGCCAGGAGAGACGCAGCGCCGTCGGCGACGGCCTTTGCTATGGTTTTCATATACCCCTTCACGACGCCTTACAACTCGAGGACCCTCGGGATTATAACAGAGCAGCCGATCAGCTTGGGGATGCGCCTTCGAGCAGATGAAGAACGGCATCGGCGTGGGAGGCCGGCGGCGTATCTCCGTCCGCAGGGAGCCAGTGAATACGCTTGTCCGCACGGAACCACGCCAGTTGGCGTTTGGCGAAGTGCCGCGTGTTGCGTTTCATGTTCTCGAATGCCTCTTCAAAAGTCGCCTCGCCCCGCAGATAGGCCATGAACTCGCGGTAACCGAGCGACCGGATGCGTTCGAGCTCCGGTCCGCAGCCTTTGTCCAACAATACCCGCAGCTCGTCGAGAAAGCCGCGCTCGATCATGTCCTCGGCGCGGCGGTCGATGCGGTGGTACAACACGGCCCGGGGATAATCCAGCGCCACCTGCAAGGTATCGAGAGACTTCAGTTGGGCTTGATGTTGTTGGTGCAGCAGGGACAAGGGTTTGCCCGTAATCTCGTAGACCTCGAGCGCCCGGACAATCCGCCGCAGATCGCCGGGATGTATTGCGGCCGCATAGGCCCCGTCTGTTTCTTTGAGACGCGCGTAGAGCGCGTCTACGCCATGATCCCTTGCTTGTTCCGTTAAGCGATCGCGGGTCGCCGGATCCTTCGCGGGACCCTCGAACAAACCGTCCACAAGGGCGCGTACATACAAGCCCGACCCGCCCACGGCCACCGCCGTCTTCCCACGCGCGTTCAGGTCTGCGACGATGGCGCGAGCGGCCCGCTGATACTGTCCGGCTGAGAAGTGTTCCCCGGGATCGAGGAAACCGATAAGATGATGCTTGACTCGCCTGCGTTCTTCCTGGCTCGGGACCGCCGTCCCGATTTCCATCCCCCGGTAGATCTGCATTGAGTCGGCGGAGACGATCTCCGTATCCAGGCGTTCGGCAAGGGCGATGGCAAGGGAAGTCTTGCCGGAGGCAGTCGGGCCCACAACGGCAAGCACGTTCTTCACTGCCTTCTCCGGAAGCTCTTTTCCATTTGCGTGAGAGTAAGCTCCGTGATGATCGGCCGGCCGTGGGGACACGTGTAAGGCGGCCGAAGACGCCGGAACCCCTCGATGAGACTGCGCCGTTCCTCGGGCGAGAGGGGGTCGCCTGCTTTGACCGCACTCCGGCATGCCTTGACGGTAAGACGCAGCAAATCTGCCCGGAAATCAGTCTTGTCGAAGAGGTCCCCCTGGGCAAGCCGATCAAGCACGCAGTAGACAGCGTCTGCGACCCGCGATTCCTCGTAGAGCTGACAGATGGCCGTTACCTGGAAGGTCGTGTCGCCGAAAGGCTCGATCTCGATCCCTAGTTCGGCCAAAAGCTTGAGGTTGCTTTCGAGCAACTTGACGTGAGAAGGGGGCACGTCCACAAGCAACGGCACGGCCAACTGCTGTGCCTCGTAGTCGCTATCCCGCAAATCGGCGAGGAGGCTTTCGTAAGCAAGCCGTTCGTGCAATGCATGCTGGTCGATGATAAGAAGCCGATCACCGTCCGGTAGAAGCAGATAGGTATCGAAGACCTGCATGGGGGGTTCGCTGAACGAATCAACCGGCCCGTACATGCCTTTGGGCTCGACCCGTTCGGCTTCGACATGTTCAGGCGTCCCTACGAAATCCGTCTGGATTGGCTCTGCATACTTTTCCAGAACGTTCTCCTCGTTCTGAGGGACGGAGAGCCTATTACTTGGACCCGATACCCTCGGTGTCTGGTATTCCTGCTCGAGCCTGCCCACGGGCGGTTCCTGGACTGGGGCGGGTGTCGGAGGAGAAGGTTTCAGCGGCGTTCCGCGTTTATCCAATGACGCCATTGCCAGGTTGTGTCGCTCGTTCTGTAAAGCTGCGAGGCGTTCGCGCACAGTTTCGCGGACAGCGTCCCGGGCGGCCCGTTCGTCCCGGAACCGGATCTCCCGTTTCGTAGGGTGGACATTGATGTCCACAAAGCGCGG
>CAZBQH010000543.1:0-3889 GCA_964493915.1 uncultured Nitrospiraceae bacterium | reverse complement strand
CTGGCCGCTGCTAAGCTGCGTGACGAGGTATTCCCGCCGGCCCGGAACCGTCACCATGTCGACCTTCACATTGAGTCCGGTGCTCTCGTAGTACACTTTCTCAAAATCGTTGATGACGTCCGCCAAACCTCTGAGCTTTTCGCCTATCCCGAAGGGGATCTGGCCCGGCATGTATTGAAAACCCGGAGAAAACTTGATGTAGTAGTCCACCTTTTCGTCGACCATCTCCGCGGTTACGCCGTCCGTCTCCGCCTCTTCCGCGGGCGGCCAGAGCAACCATGCGCCTGCAGCCAAGACAATCGCCAAACTGCCGTAACGGATGTACTTTGTCCATTTCCTCATAAGCCGCTCCGGAAAAAAGCTGCCGTTACTCCTTATGCAACGCCCAGCACATCCATCATGCGCTCCATGTAATAGCGGAAATTGCTGTACGACACATCGGGAGGGATGCTATGGTCGACGCTCGGAATGTAGCCGCCTTCTTCGACGAGAGGCCGAACCCGCTCAATCTCGCGATCGATGGCCCCCTTGTCTTGGGCGAGAGAGCGCTTATCAAGGCCCATGTACATACGCAAATCTTTGCCGTACTGCCGGCGCATTGCCACAATGTCGTTCCGTGCGGCCACTTCGAAAGGATACAGAATGTTGATGCCCGCGTCCAGCCATATCGGCACAAGCGTTTCCACCAGGCCATCGCTGTCGAGACAAACCCACGGCACCCCGCGCCCTTTGAGAAACTCTACTACCTTCTTGTAGCGAGGCAACATGTACCGCCGGACGAGATCGGGGCTAATAAGCGGCCCGTGATTGAAGGCCATGTCCTCCCACAGGCCGAATATGTCTACTTCAATGTGGTCAAGAAGCTGGCCCGCCATGACAATCACGTAGTCTGCAATGGTGTCCATCATCTCTTCGACAAAATCGGGGTCCGTATAGAACGCCATGCACAGGTTCTCGACTCCAAGCATGTTCCGCAAAGGGCCGAAGAAGCCGCCCCAGCGGTCGGCGATCACCCACAGCGCGACGGGCTGTTCGCGCAATTGCTTCAGCCTGGCGACCCAGTCGCCGCCGATTCGCGCCGCGATGTCGGGCTGAAGGTGTTCCGCGGCAAACTTCCGGAAGTCTTCCCGCGTCTCGACCGGAAACCGCACGAACTGAGGCATGGACGACCAAGGGTTGTCCTTGAGTTCGCGCATAATGATGCCTTCGTTGTTAACGTAGGTAATGTGCCGCCCGTCATCCTCGAGAACCGTGTTCTCGAAAGGGGGATAAGGGAAAAACCAGATCCCTTCCCAGATCCACTGGTCTACCTTGTACTCCCCGAAATCACCGTCCTTGTAGCCCTCCTGGCGCCATCGCTGGAGGGTCTCAGGAAATCCCAGCCACGGCAATACGAAGGGGACGTGATCTACCGGCTTATACTGCATCGTGGCATGGAAACGTTCCCGACTGTTCATAAAACACTCCTTGTTCTTTCCGACAAGGTTGGGTGGACTGATCAATCAGCAAACAAGGCGCATGGCAGGCAATTAAACCGCCTCGACCGCTTTCCCTTAACTATCTTAAGAATTTCGGGTATGGATTTTCAAATGAGGCAGGCTTCCGAATAGGCGGCAGGCTGTCTCTCAAGCAAACCCATTCGACAGAATCTGAAGAACGAGGTTGATTGCTCCCGGCGAAAACCTCGTGCTGTGCGTCCCGCCCCTCGCCCGGCTATGGCGGGATTCCGCGTTAGTTCATGGTAAAATGAATGAAATAGTCTTTTCTTGCGCCCGGCAATAGGATCTCATGACAGAGCACGATCACACAGGCGAGAACGCTGCCTTCCAGGACCTCGTTGCCTTTCTGCAGTCTCCGGAGATTCGGGAGTTTATCGACAGGGCGGCCCAGGCATCGGCATTGCCTGTCGCGGTTTATGCGGTTCGGGGCGATGAAGAGGGGTCGCGCATCATGGGGGCCGGGGCGTGCTCTGTGTGTTCGCGCGTAGCCGCGCTTCCTGGCGGGAACCAGGCGTGCCGGGCTTCCCGCGCGCCGAATACAACGGCAGCGGTTCGACGTGGACGGCCGGCGCCGTTCATCTGTCACATGGGATTTGCGTGTATGGCGGGCCCGGCATTTCCGGGATTGTCCAACGCATTTTCATTGACTGTGGGCCCTTATTGGCCCGCTGAAGTCCCTGAGGCTTTCGACGAGGTACGTGAAGCGATGGCTGGACTGGGGCCCATCGAGCGGGCCCGTGAACCGCTGGACCTCAGCGACGTCCGCGTGCTGCCCACGAAAGCCGCTAAGCCGTTGCTTGAGTGGATTGCCGACGGGCTGCTGCGCCGGTTTCGGGACTGGGTCTCCGTCGCTGCCGACCATAATGGACCGTTCGAACTCCCGGTTCCCAAGCAGCGGATACGCCGGGGCTCCGTGACGGATGAAGCCCCCTATCAAGCGGGCCCCATCGCGGCGGCGTTGGCCGCCGGCAACCAGGCGCAAGCCCGGGCCTTGCTCAGCGCGGTCCTTGCGGAGACGGTTTCGGGCGAACGCGTTAGAATAGCGGTTCGGCGCGCCCGCACGGCAGCGGCTGTCGGCGCCGCCATCGAGGCCGCGGAACGGGCAGGTCTGAACGCGGGGGCGTGTTGGGAACGGTTCGGCAAAATGATTGAGGAAGCCCGGGGGGCCCGAACCAATCGAGAGCTGGTGTCAGTCGGCATGCGCGTTCTAGGTGTTGTGAGACGCAAGGCGGGTGCACAGGTCGAGGGACCAGGCGCTTGGGCTGAATTGAACGCGATTGTCGGGGCTCGGCTTATGGACGGTGTGACACTGAACGAAGTGGCGGAGCAATTGGGCCAGCATCCAACAGCCGTCACACACCGTCTGCAGAGAAAGTTCGGTATGTCTTTCTCGCAGTATGTGGGGCGGTTGCGCATTGACAAAGCCAAAGAGCTCCTGCGCCGCACCCGGTTGAGTGCCACAGAAGTGGGACGCCGGGTGGGCATCGCGGATACAAGCAATTTCAGCAAAGTGTTTCGGAAATTCGAGGGAATGTCGCCGCTTGCCTACCGCAAGCGGTTCAAGAGGTGACGATGACCTTTCGAATGATAAAGACCCTTAGACAGCGGATTACAGCTTGGTGGTTGAGAGTCAGGTGCCCTACGGAGTTTCTGTGCGATAATTGCCGTTACGACCATCCCTCGGCTTGCTCCCGGCCGGAACGGCCCAATGCCGTGAAATGTCCCGACTACAGGCCCCGTTGAAGCGGGGGATTGTTGTGCGCTTTCTATTCTGATAGAGTGCTGCGTTGTGAGACGGTCCCAAGCAACAGGGCTTCCCGCTGCACGGGCCGCCTGTAAAGAAGGAAGGCGCTCTTTTGCACATAGGTAAGCTCATTATACGGGGAGGATTCTTCCTCGTCAGCGCGTGTCTTTTTTCCCTGTGGTTGGCGTCGGTTTCCGGTTGCGGGAAGGAGGAAACCCCCGCGGCTGTCCCCCAATTGCCCCAGCAGAGCGCTGAGGCAGTGCCCGCAGCGTCTTCTTCTGCCGTCGATACGGCAGTTGCCCAGGCTCCGTCGCCTGCCGCGCTCAGCGTACTCCAGCTTATGCCCGAGACGGCCGCTGTGGCCATTGCTGCGCCTCGTGCAGCAGCCTTGCCGGATATAGCCGTCGCGTGGGCGAAACGGTTGGCCCCGTCCGATTACGACGTCGACAGCAAGGTCCGGTTCCTCGTGGCCGAGGCGGCTGAGGAGGTGAACGTCCAAGACGCCGAATCGTTTGACGACCTGTATCGTGCCAAGGGAATCGACCCCGCGGCCCCTGCCGGCATTTTCATCGACTGGTCCCCGCTGGTAAGCGCTCTCGAGTCCGAAGCTTCGGTTGTTGAAGAACAGGGCGCCGTCCCCGAAGCG
>CAZBQH010000542.1:0-18456 GCA_964493915.1 uncultured Nitrospiraceae bacterium | reverse complement strand
TCTGGAGCTCTTCGATAATGGCGACGGCGGGCGAGGTATGCCCGCCCGTTCCGCCGCCGGTAATCATGATTCGCATAAGACCCTCGCGCCCTGCGCTTCGTCAGGAGGCGGCACGGAGTGCCCCTTGTTTCTCCTGGTCTTCACTGGCATGGAAACCCACGTTCAGCAAGATGCCCACGAGGGCCAGATTAGTGATCAACGCGCTCCCGCCCGCACTAATGAACGGTAGAGCCAGACCTTTCGTCGGCGCCAGGCCCGTCGTGACGGCCATGTTGAACGCGGCCTGCAACGCGATGAGTGCTCCCACGCCGCCCGCAAGCAGCGCCCCCAACATATCAGGCGCGCAGATGGCAATCCGAAAGGCCACAAGCAGCAGTGCCAAAAAAAGCAGGACCAAGAGCACCGAACCGACAAGACCCATCTCCTCCCCCCAGACGGCGAAGATGAAATCGCTATGGGCATCGGGCAAGTAAAACAGCTTCTGCTCGCTTGCACCTGGACCTTGACCCCAGACCGAACCATGTGCAAATGCCGCCAGCGACTGCAGCAGTTGGAAGCCGAAAGTCTCGCGGTATTCCCAGGGATCCAGGAAGGACTTGAGCCGCGCGAAACGGTAGGGCGTCGTCATGCAAAGCAAGGCTACTATGAGGACGCCCGGAATGAGGGCACTCAAGACATGAAGCCATCGCCCCCCTGCCATCAACACCATGATAAGCGCCAGGCTCCCGAGCACAATCGGCCCCCCCAGGTCCTGCTCGAGAAGGATCAGCAAACTCACGGCGCCCGCGAGGAGCAAAGGCGGCGCAAAACCTCGCAGGAAACTGCTCCGATGCTCTTGGTTCTCAGCCAGTTTGACCGCAAGGAACACGAGGACGGCCAGCTTCGCAAATTCGCTGGGTTGGAACGAAAAGCCCCAGATGGCCAGCCAACGCATGCCGCCTCGGCGTTCTTCACCAAAGCGCAGCACGAGCAACAACAACACAATGCTCGCCCCAGCAAGTAGGTAGAGAATAAGCCGTTTCCGGAAATGGTGATAGTCGAAGTTGGCCGCCGCCAGAAGCGCGCCGATGCCTATCCCTACCCAGAGAAGCTGACGCTTAACCTGCGCCGAAAGATATGTTGCCGCTGCTTCATTCGCAGCATAGGTCTGCACGGCGCTCGCGCTGTATACCATCAAGATCCCGATAAGCAGCAGGGCCAGAACAAGGTTCATGGCCGCCATGGTTTCCCGCGTCATGGTCTCATCCTCTCATACCGTTTCACGGCTTCCTTGAACACGCGGCCGCGCTGTTCGAAATTCGAGAACATGTCAAAACTCGCACAGGCCGGGGAGAGCAGAACAGCGTCCCCCGGCTCCGCCCGGGCCGCAGCGCGGCGCACGGCGTCCTCCATATCCGAGGCGTGTTCTACCGGCACGCAATCGCCAAAAGCAGCCGCAAGCAGGGGAGCGTCGGCGCCGATCGTCACCAGATACCGCACACGGCCGCTGACAAGACCGCGCAGCACGCGGTAGTCGCTCCCTTTGCCTTGGCCTCCTGCGATCAGGACTACTGGACGGTCAAAGCTCTCGAGTGCGGCCTTGAGGCTCTCAATGTTGGTCGACTTCGAATCGTTGTAAAAACCGACCCCGTCGATGGTGCAGACAGGCTCGATCCGGTGCTCGACCCCGCGGAACGATCGGAGCCCGGAGAGGACCTGCTCCCAATCGAAGCCGCCTGCCCGCATCATGGCCAGCGCTGCCAGCACGTTCGCGAGATTGTGTCTCCCCGGAAGCTGAATGTCGCTGCGCATCGCCACGATCTCTGCGCCTGCCCGGATAACTTCGCCGTTAAGCCAGAGACCCGTATCGAGACGCTGCTCGATGCTGAAAGGCACGACCCGACCCGCTCTTCTCGACGCCATCGCCCGAACAAACGGATCATCGTAGTTAACTACCGCTACGTCGTCCGGTCCCTGATTTGCAAACATCCGCTCTTTCACGGCGGCGTAACGCTCGAGGGCGCCATGGCGTCCCAAGTGATCGGGCGTCACATTCAACACCACCCCTATCCACGGCCGCCAGGTTCGCATCGTCTCGAGCTGGTAGCTGCTCACCTCCTGCACAATAAAATCAGGCACAGGATCGAATTGGGCCGCCTCGGACAAAGGCATGTCGTTGTTTCCCGCGAGAAGAACACTATGGCCGCAGGCCGACACCAGGCAATGCAGCAACTCGGTCGTAGTCGTTTTGCCGTTGGTGCCTGTCACAGCGAGGATTGGCGATCGACAGTACGAGAAGGCCACCTCCATCTCCCCGAGCACCTCGGCGCCGGCTTTGCCTGCCGCTTCGATAAAGGGCAGACGCGGGTCCACGCCGGGACTCGGCACGACAAGCGCCGCATTCCGGAAGGCAGCGTCCGTGTGCCCGCCGCATTCATAGCCCACGCCGAGCGCATCAAGTTGTTCCAGGAAATGGGCAACCTTCTCGGCAGGGGCCGCATCCGTTAAAAAGGGCTCGGCCCCCTCGCGAATTAACAGGCGGGCGAGGGACGTGGTTGTCCGGCCAATGCCGACCAGAATCACTTTCTTCCCATGTAAATCCATGCCGTTGCCCTGCGGGATCTACCCGCGTGGCGGACCTTCCCTTTTTCCTGGGGCGGGCGCAGGACCCGCCTCTACCTTAGCTTCAACGTGCTGAGGCTCAAAAGCGCGAAGAGAATTGCGAGAATCCAGAAACGTATTGTGACCTTGCTTTCCGACCATCCCATCAACTCAAAGTGGTGGTGCAAAGGGGCCATCCTGAACACCCGTTTGCCGCGGAGTTGGAACGATGCAACCTGGATGATGACGCTCATCGCCTCAAGCACGAAGAGCCCGCCCACCAACAACAGAAGCAGTTCTTGTTTGGTCAATGTCGCCAGCGTCCCAATGGCGCCGCCAAGTGCGAGTGAACCCGTGTCGCCCATGAACACCTCCGCAGGGTGCGAGTTAAACCACAAGAAGCCGAGACCCGCGCCGAGCAATGCCGCCCCAAAGACCGTCAACTCGCTGGCTTCCGGAACATAAATAAGGAACAGATAGTCCGACCAGTCCACGCGGCTCACCACGTAAGCGATAGCGGTGTAAGCAGTCAACGACACAACAGCCACGCCGATGGCAAGACCGTCGAGGCCGTCCGTGAGATTCACCGCGTTCGAGGACCCGACAATGATGACAAGTACGAAAACGGCGTAGAGCGCCCCCATCGGCAATAGGACGTTCTTTAGGCCTGGTATCTCGACCTTCGTGTGCAGATTGCGCATACTTCTGGCTATTCCTTGCGGGTAGGCCGCCTCAAGCGAGAGCCGGTTCAAGCGCTCGGCATCTCGGGGCCGGACGTCTCCCTCTGCAACAGCCGTCAGGAGCTGTTCGGCTTCGCCGTTGCATTGCCTTCCGTTCCACGCCACGGCGTCATAGAATACCGGACCCGCGACGAGCTCATTTAGCTCGGCGAGCAAGAAACTGCATGTCTCCTGGTCTATGAGGGCGCCGTTTGCGGCTCGTGTCAGCCTCTTCTGGAGTTCGGGCGAGAGCCGCGGCCAGAAGACTGCGCCGGGCGAAGGCGTGGGCGCCTGGGCCTCTCCAACAAGGTTTTCCACAAAGGATCGCCAGTTCACCACGTCTCTATGGGTCAAATAGGTCGCGCTGACCGTAATCGGATTCCAGACGAGGTAGATCCCCAACGCCGTCCCGACAAGGATCTGCCCCGCGAATTTCGCCTGCGCACTCAGGCCTTTGTTGTGTTTACGACGCAGCTTAATGTAGTCGTCCAGGAATCCGACTGCGCCTAGAGCGCAGAACACGCCTACCGCGACTATGAGCAGGCGATTTGTCCACTGTCCCCAGAGAAAAAGAGACGCAACCGCACCGAGAAGGATCAGCGCGCCTCCCATGGTAGGCGTCCCGGCCTTTCCTTTATGCAGGGCATGCAATTCCTCGACATGGTCTTTGCGAATGAATTGACCGATCTTCAGGCAGCGCAACCAACGGATGACGACCGGCCCTATGAACAGGCAAAGGCCGAAAGCGGTGAATGCAGCCGCGCCTGCCCGCACCGTATGATACGTGAAGACATTCAACGCGCTGAGATACGGCCTCAGCGCCAGGGCCAAATAGTAGAGCATCCCCTCTCCTCAAACCGGCCTGCGCCGGACAGAATGAGTTCGATAATGAATCAGGACTTCTCATAGAACAAGCTCAACGCCTCGATGATGCGTTCCATTCGCATCCCGCGAGACCCTTTCACAAGGAGCACATCGCCCGCTTCAAGCGTTGCTGCCAGCACCTCGGCCGTCGCCTCAGGACTTGCCAACGCCTCAGCCCGGCCCCCGTTCGCCCCTTCCACATATCCCGCCACGACGGCCTCAGCATGTTCCCCAAGAGCGTAGAGGCGATCTACTCCCGCCCGGGCCGCCAGCCTCCCCACATCCATATGCATCTCCGGCGCGGCAGCCCCAAGCTCGAACATGTCGCCCAATACGGCTAGACGTTTGCCTTCAACGGGCCATGCCGACAACGCGTCAAGGGCAGCAGCCATGCTTGCCGGGTTCGCGTTATAAGAATCGTCGATCACGTCTGCGCCCCCGATGGACAAGGTCTTGAAGCGACTCGCGTTCCCGCAGGCCGAACGAAGCGGCGCCTCGAACTCCTTGACGCCGTGGCGCAGGCCCACGGCCACAGCAAGCAAAACGTTGCTCACATGCGCACGGGAGCGCAACGGCAACCTCAACTCGCCGATAGGCGCCACCCGCAACCGCATCGCGCCGGATTCCTCGGTTACGCACTCCTCGAGCGACACATCTCCCCTGCGGCCGTAAGTCATCTTGGATCCGCCGAAAGATTCGGCCAACCGCACGCACCAAGGATCGTCATTGTTCACGTAAAACGTGCCGTCAGGTGGCAAACCCGCCACAATCTCGCCCTTCGCTTTTGCAACATTCTCGATCGAGCCGAAACCCTCCAGATGGGCCGGCGCAACGAGCGTGATCGCGGCCTCCTCGGGTTTCGCCATCTTACACAGCCGCGCAATCTCGCCGCGATGGTTCGCACCCATCTCAATGACGGCGTATTCCGTTGCGGCATCGATCTGCAACAGCGACAAGGGGCACCCGATCTCGTTATTCAGGTTGCCTTGGGTCTTCACGGTCTCATAGCGCGACGACAGGAGGGCCGCGACAAGGTCCTTGCTCGAGGTCTTTCCACACGAACCCGTCAACGCGAACACCGTGGCCCCGTAGCGGCTGCGGTGGTGAGCCGCGAAGCGCTGAAGCGCGTCGAGTGGATCGGCTGTGACCAAACACGGCCCCTCATCGCAGGGCTGCCGCGTTACCGCAGCGCATGCGCCCCGGTCGAAAGCCGCCGCCACAAAGGCATTGCCGTCAAAGCATTCGCCGCGTAGCGCAAAGAAGACCTCGCCGGCCTGCAACGTCCGGGTATCCGTCGACACGGCGTGAAACGAACGGCTGCATTCCGGCGGTTCCGCACCGATAATTCGCGCCAGCTCGTCCAGCGTGTAGTTCCATCCCATGATTTACCGGTCTTCGAGGATGCTGCGTGCCACTTCGCGGTCGTCGAAGTGGATACGCTCTGTTCCGACGATCTGGTAATCCTCGTGCCCTTTCCCGGCGATCAGGACCAGATCCCCCGGCTTGGCCATCTCGATGCCTTGCCGGATCGCTTCGGCCCGGTCGAGAACCACGATATAATCCTCGCCTTTCCGTTTGCCCGCCCGTTGAGCGCCTACCTCAATGTCCAACAGAATCCGCTCAGGCGGCTCCGTGCGCGGGTTGTCGGACGTGATGATTGCGAAATCGGCCAACTCGGCCGCAGCCGCGCCCATCTTGGGCCGCTTGCCTTTGTCGCGATCGCCCCCGCATCCAAATACGCAAATGATGCGCCCTTTGCAGAGGCTGCGGGCGGCCTCTAGGACATTGCGGAGCCCGTCCTCTGTGTGGGCATAATCCACGACCACCTCAAACGGCTGTCCGGCGTGGACCCGCTCGAAGCGCCCCGGCACATTCTCAACGGCCTCGACCCCGCCGGCAATCGCATCAAGCGGTAGACCGAGCCCGCCGCAAATGGCAACGACGCAGAGCGCATTCGCTACGTTGTGCCTGCCTAAGAGGTGCAGCTCAACTTCCTGGACGCCCCAAGGCGTCGTAGCCGTGAACACCGTGGCGTCCGAGCCCACCCGAAGACTCTCCGCACGGCAGTCGCCTTTCCCGCCAAAGGTGAAACAGGGCACGTTCGATGCTTCGACGAACCAACGCGCATGGGGATCTTCCTGATTCACAACCGTGAACGCGCCGTGTCCCTCGACTCGCTCGAAAAGCCGGACCTTGGCGCGCCGGTAGCGCTCAATGCTCTCGTGAAAATCGAGGTGATCCTGCGTCAGGTTTGTGAAAGCCGCGACGCGGAAATGAATGCCGGCAACCCGCTCCTGCTCGAGAGCATGGGAACTGACCTCCATCGCCACGTGCGTTACGCCGGCCGCGCGTGCGCGCTGGAAGATGTCTGCCAGATCTTCGCCGAAGGGTGTTGTGTGCCGGGCTAGCAACACCTCTCCAGCAAAGGCATAGCCCAGTGTACCAAAACTTCCCGCCTGAATTCCGCATTCCTCGAGGACGCGACCGGTCATCACGGCTGAACTGGACTTACCGTTCGTGCCGGTGATGCCGATGACCGTCATCGAGGCTGTGGGATCCCCCGCAAGCCTATGCGCAATCAGCCCCAACGCGCGCCGGGGATGGGAAACGCTGAAATAGGGCACGCCATGATGCTCGGAAATCCCTGAACGAGCCCCAATCACCGCGACAGCTCCTTGGGCGACGGCTTGATCGATGAAATCGTGGCCGTCGACATGTTCGCCCTGGGTCGCCACGAACACAGCGCCAGGCCCCACCCGCCGCGAATCCTCCGTAACCGCGGCAACAAGTCTGTCAGGCAGATCCCGCCTGCTCAGACACAGCAGGGACTGAAGCTGGTTGAGCGTCACTTTCATTTTCGCCGTTTCGTTTTTCATTCGAGAAGACCAGCCGGCACACAGTCACGCCGTCAAGGGACGCCCCCGGCGGTGGGTATTGTTCAACTACCCAGCCTGCCCCCCGGGGATCCCACTGAATACCAAGGGCAAGCACTGCTTCCAGCGCTTCTGCTTTCGTCATGCCGCCAAAGTCCGGCAGCCGCGGCCCTTCCTCCTCTATCCTATCCGTTTGCGCCTGTACAAGTTCCAGTTCGCGCAGCGGAATGGCTGCCTGTTCCCGGGCTACCGCCGTCGGGTCGAGAGGCTCTGCAGCCGCTACGGTGTCCGGGTCCTCCTCCCGGGGAACTTCTTCCTCAACCTCGACTTTGACAGGGTCCGCGGGGCAGTTCATCTGGATGAGGGCCTCGCGTACCACGTTTTTGAATACGGGCCCGCAGATATACCCCCCATAGTGCAGCTTGATCCCTGGTTCCTGCACGACAATCACGGCGCAGACCCGCGGATCCGCCACCGGAGCAAACCCCGCAAAAATGGCCGTGTACTTGCCGGGTTCAAAGCCTCCGCCGTCGGGGCGGGCTATCTGAGCGGTGCCTGTTTTGCCTCCGACGCGATACTCCGGGATGTTTGCGTACGATCCGGTGCCTTCTCTCACCACGAGATGACACAATTGGCGCATGACCGCAGCCGTCTCCGGCAAGAGGACCTGCTCGGCTGGCGACGCTTGGTGACTGTAGACGAGGTTGCCGTCGCGATCTACAACATGCTCCACGAGATAAGGCTCGACAAGGAACCCGCCGTTGGCGATTACGGCGAAGGCACGGGCAAGCTGGAAGATGGTGACGGAGAGCTCTTGCCCCATCGGGAGGCTGCCCATCGAGTAGCCCGACCATTCCTCAACAGGCCGGAGGATGCCCGGGCTTTCCGCAGCCAAGTCGCTGCAAGTCCTTCTGCCAAAACCAAAGCGCCTTATCCAGGCGTCGAGCAACTCCGGACCCAACTTCGAAGCGACTTTAACGATGGCGATATTGCTCGATTGGGCGAAGCAGGTCGTAAAAGGTTCTTCACCAAGCGTGTGGTAGTCGCGAATACGCCGTCTGCCATAGAAGAACTGGTTGTTCTCGCAATCGATAACCGTACCCGGCTCGACAAACCCGTGTTCGAGCGCCGCAGCCGCCGTCACGATCTTGAATGCGGAACCTGGCTCGAACACGTCGACAGCCGCCCGGTTCTTGAGTTGTTCCGCAGTATACGCCCAGTACGTGTTCGGGTTGAAAGCTGGCCTGCAGGCCAAAGCCAGTACCGCCCCCGTGTCCGGATCCATAACAAGCCCCATCGCTCGAGGGGCCTCGCTTTGCTCCATGGCTCCATCGAGCTCCTGCTCGAGCGTCTGCTGAAGCGAGGCGTCGATGGTCAGAAACACCGAATGGCCGCCCGACGGCGCGACGTGTTCGAGCGTAAGAGACGAGAGAAAGCGCCTTCCCCGGTCGACACGCGAGACACGTTTGCCCGGTATGCTGCGCAAATCCCCGTCGTAGACGAGCTCGATCCCTCCCCCGCCTTGCCGGTCCCGGTTCGTAAAGCCCAGAACATGAGCGGCTAGATCGCCTTGGGGATAGAATCGGACCGGCTCGTCCTGAAACGCCAGGCCCCCGCTAAGCGGGCCGCTCAAGTCGGCCAGAGCCGTTTTCTCGGCATCCGAAAGCCAGCGCTTAATCCACACAAACTTACGCATAGCTCCGTTTTCCGAGCGCGCCGTAAGCCGCTGGTACACTTGCCGCCGGTCCATGTCCAAGACGCTGCTGATCAGCAACGCCGCTTCGGACGGAGCAGAAACGTTGGACGGGTCCGCCCAGAGCGAAGGCGTCATGCGATCGGTCGCAAGCATCTCGTTGTTCCGATCATAAATCATGCCGCGGGGAACCTGGATGGCAATCTCACCAATGTGCTGCCGGTCCATCTCAGACACGGCAACACCCGGGTCAACCTGGATCTGGAGAAGCCGCGCTGCAATGAAAAAGAAGACGAAACAGAATGTCCACTGGATCTGCCGCAGACGGTGGCGATGGAAAGCCGTGGGCAGTCCGCCGCAGATTCCAGGTTCCGATTCCTCAGCCCGTCGTTGTCCTGACATGCTTGACGCCCTCACGATCTCAAGCGAGCAGGGTAACGGGGTCGATCATCGCGGGCCGTCCAGCGAGTCGCTTGCCAAGCGCGTCTCCAAACGAGCCATGTCAAAGCGATCCTCGAAAACGAGCGCCTCGTGAGCCCGGTCGGAGTAGATGATGTGAATCTGGTGATGCTCGGGCTCCACAAGGCCAAGGTCAGGCGCCTTGGCATTCATCCGGCCTATGGCCTCGAGGGAGGCCACGTCCGTCCGTAGTTCGCCTATCTCCCCTTCAATTGCCTGCTCGGCCCGTATAAGCTCGTTGAGTTCGTAGTCGCTCGCGATGATTTGCGTCTGGAACCACGTCTCGCAGAAGAGAGCGCCGAACGGCATGGCCAGAATCGGCAGCCACAACACCCACCCCGTCAACAGAGCGTTCTTTGCCCGTTTGTACCGTGCGTCTTTCAACATGCCTCCTCCGCCAGCCGCTCAGCAGCTCGCAATTTGGCGCTATGCGCCCTCGGATTCGCCAGCAGCTCCTCCTCGCCCGGTTGAACAGGGCGCCGCGTCAACAACCTAAGACGTGGAGGCAGCACGTAGTGGACCCGTCCGTCCGGATGAAGCACCTGCAGGGGGCGCGACGCCTCGCGCATCAAGTTTTTGACCACCCGATCTTCGCCTGAATGGAACGAGATCACGACCAACCGCCCGCCGGGGTTCAAGTAGAGAATCGCCTGTTTCAATGCGTATTCGAGGGCGCGCAATTCGTCGTTCACAGCCATCCGGATCGCCTGAAAGACCGTTCGGACCTCCTCGGGAATGCGGGGAACGAAACGGAGCGCGTCCGCCACAGCCTCGGCCAAATCGCGCGTGGTCGAAAGCAGGCCTTCAGAACGCCGCTTCACGATGGCCGCAGCGATCCGCTTGGCAGGTCCCACGTCGCCATACTCCCGCAGCACCTGAGCAAGATCCTCCTCACTCGTCCGATGCAAGTATTCACGCGCCGTAATGCCGCTAGCCGTATCCATACGCATGTCCAGGGGTCCCTCCAACTGGAAGCTGAACCCTCTCGAGGGATCCTCCAACTGCAGCGACGAAATACCTGCGTCAATCAGCACCCCATCCACTCTGTGGATCTCCAAACTGCCCAGCACGAGCGCCAGGCCCGCGTAATTCTCGTGAAGGACGGTCACATTGGGGAAACGCCGAAGCCGCACTCGCGCGACTGCTACCGCCGACGAATCTCTATCAAGCGCCAGCAGACGTCCGCTGCCAAGGCGTTCCGCAATGCGCTCCGAATGGCCGCCCGTACCCACCGTGCAATCGATGTAGACGCCGTCCTCGCGAATGTTGAGCCATTCCACTGCTTCCTGCGCGAGAACCGGAACGTGAGCCCCTACGCCGCCTGCTGAAAAACCCCGATGGCCTGCGTCTCACTCTCGTAGGTCTCGAAAAGGGAGGTAACGCCGACCATGCGGAACAGACGTTCCGCATACACGTTAATGCCCACCAGCTTGATGTCGCCCTTGCAGCTCCGAATCTTGCGCAGCCGCTCTACCAGGACGCCCAAGCCGAGGTAGCTGATGAAACCCACCCGGCGCAGGTTCATCACCACATTGCAGCGCCCGCTCGTTATGCATTCGAGCAGTGCGTCGCGCAACGTGTTGACCCCATTCTCATCCAGGTCGCCTTCCACCCGCAGCACATTGACATTCCCGACTTCTGTTCGCTCAATCTGCATCGCTTGACCCGCCTTTCTCCTCCGCCGAGGCTTCCGCTGCCCCGGGCTTCCCAACCATCCGCTTCGCCATTTCTGGAAGGTTGGCTACCTGTTGCTGCCGGTACGCACGCCAAGCGTCCCGGTCCCATACCTCGATATGCCCATCCAATCCGATGATCACCGTCTCCTTGTTCAACCCTGCATGGTCGCGCAGCGTCTCAGGAATGGGCACCCGACCCTGGTTGTCGGGCCGCACTTCAAACGCCGAACCAAAAAGCACACGCCGGAAATGGATGGTGTCCGGATCAATGGAAGAACCTGCTCGAGCCCTCTTGCAAAGGCGCTCCCACTCCTCGCGGTGAAACATAAAGAGCGCGCCGTCATAGCCCACAGTCAAGTACCAGACGAAATGCCCGAGGGTATTCATTGCCTCGCGGAAACGGCGAGGAACGGTGATTCTCCCCTTCTCATCCAGCCGTGAGGAAAACTCGCCCCAGTACATTGGTCTTTGTGTCCTTCCACAGGCCTTCCGCTAACGCCCTGAGGTTTCAGGGCTGGTCTACCCCTTGGCGGCCCCTCTACCCCATTGGCTCCCACTGTATACCCCATTGGGCTCTTTGTCAAGCACTTTTTCGTCCCAATCTCGTCGCTTTGAATTTGCTGGACATGGAGTTACGTTGTTTTCGCTACATATGGTAGGGGTCTTCAACATGGCACAATATATAGGACCTAGAACCGGCCTCAAAAAAACCATTCATTTGTCAATGCATCGCGCGGAAGGATGGACACCCGATCAAGAGGGACCGCAACACGCTCCCCCGGTTGGCCGGAAGCCTCCACCAAACTCCTCGGCAATCCATTCCATGACGCAGAACGGGCTGGCAGGAGAGATAGAATAGCCGCGTGGTTTTACTACCCGCATTGCCTCGCCTGCGGGTATCCAGTAGAATAGAGGCTTTCACTAGGGAGGACCGAATGCAGCCTATCGTGCAACTATGGCGCAACTGGAACCACGGCCGGAAATTTGTCAAGAAGGGCAAGCACTGCCGGTTCAAGGGAAAGCATCTGCTCGTCGACGGGCACGTCGAGCTGGGCGATCACGTCCGCATCCGGGACAACTGCATCTTTCGGACCAGCGGGGAAGGCAAAATCATCTTCAAAGATCGAAGCGGCTGCAGTTGGTACTGCATTATCGAGGCAACCAAGCTGGTCCAAATCGGCCGATTCACAGGCATCGCCGAGTTCACTGTGCTTCGCGACACAAACCATGTGGTATTCGGCACCGATGCTCACTGGCGGATCACACCTCACATCGCCGAGCCGATCATCATCGGCGAAAGCTGTCTCATAGGCAGCCGCTGCTATATCGGCCCCGGGGTAACCATCGGCGACGGGGCGGTGGTAGCGCCTGGAAGCATCGTGACCAAAGACATCGGTCCTTACGAAGTTTGGGCAGGAAGCCCGGCCCGATTCATCGCGCACCGCACAAAAAACGTTGCGTCGGCACACATGAGGCAGTTCAGAGAACTGGCAGCCAAATACGGTATGCAGGAGATCGATCGTCACGGCGTCTACAACGCCCCCCATCGGCCCGCGTCCCCCTTAAGGGACCTCGATGAGGAATAGACGGGGCCGCCGGATGACCATAGCGATCAGTTCACAGCAAGGCAGAATGCTGCTTGCACCGGACAGGGAAAGAGGGCTATAATTCTATAAAAGCTGCAAACTGCTTGACGGGTTGGTGAGTTCAAAGCCTGCCCTTCCCGGGATCGTGCATTGGCGTTGCCGGGATAGGTTCAAGCGAGGAGACGAAGATGCCGATGTTTGGAAGCCCTGGTATGGGCGAATTGCTGATTATCCTTTTGCTGGTCCTGATCGTGTTCGGTGCCGGCAAACTGCCCCAAGTGGGCCGTTCCTTAGGGTCGGCTATCTCGGAGTTTAAGTCGACCGTAAAGCCTGCCCGCGAAGACAAAGAAGAGAACGGGGAAAAGCCAGCAGAGAAGACTGCCGAGTAGGTTTTCCGAATTCTCAGCCCAGGCTGCACCAAGAATGAAGCGCCCGGCGCAACATCGATGCGCTGGGCTGCTTTTTTCGGCAATGCCTCGGTTTCCAAAAAAGAAAAGCTCATTCAAAGACACAACGCCTCTCTTCAGACCGGAAGCCTGAGCACGCTTTTCTCACAAGCTGTGATAGAGCTGTTTCGGCCGTTCTTTGTTCACCAAGACGCGGTCAATGAAGTTATATCTAAGTGGTAAGCCGCGTGATCAGCTGAGCAATATACTGGCTGAGCAGAAAGAGCCACTCGTATTGGCGCGGCAAGGGCAAGAGCGCCAGTAAAACAGTAAAGAACGCCAGACCTGACGACATAGATGTCCCTCCTACGAATCTGGAAATGAAGCTCTGCTGGGCTTTGACCTGCGCAGCGTGCGTTGCTTATCTATCCCTTTCCCTGATTGCACTCCGCATCAAAAGACACGGCCAAAGGGACGGCACATGTGATGATGTCAATAGACCAACGCAGAGGACGGAGCATAGCCTGGACAGGCCACCCAGCCCATACGCAGCCCATAACGTCCTTGAAAAACTCTATCCGTCCTGCCGGTGAGCAGTCCCATTCCTGAGCCCGGCGCGGGCGCGCCTTCGAGATCGACACAACATGGTACATGATACTTCCTCCGCCTTGTCCTTTTAGCCAAACCGAACCAGCAGGGATCTAGCATAGGAAGCGGTCTTGGTTCAATTCATTCTGCAAAAGCCAAACCATCGAAGAGTTGATTGCCTGCCTCATAAGCTTTCTGAAGATCCAGATGCCTTCGCGGACCTGTATCGCATTGCCCGCGGCATAGGGCAGTTAGGCGGACGACGGGTCGGACAACAGCACGCCCCAGGCGGGAACCTCAGAACCCTGATGATGGCAATGACCAGCAGCAATTCGATCTGCATCAATCTCCTTTGGAGTCTTTTCATCGTCATTTTCCCCTATGCTTCACCAGCGCCTCGCGCTGGCCCCAACGAGTGTCTCGATATGACAAAGCAGCCAATGTAGCGATGGACAGTACGGCTAGCCTCTTCTGTCAAAAAGAGTTTTTTCGCTCGCAGGCGATGTTGAGCTATCCTGTCCCGGGCGGGTAAAGTGAAGTAGAGGATAAAAGAACAGGCTGCCCCCTTGGGGCCCGAAGACTGTAACGGCAAGGAGGGATCCGTGCCAACACGTTCTCCACATTGCAGGCCCGGCCGCAAGATAGCAACTCCATCGATGGAGCAATATATCGAAGCGATCGGGCAGTTGCTAAGACAAGGCAAGGTGTGCAGCATCAGCGATATCGCTGAGAAAGCCGATGTAAGCCGGCCTGCGGCATCGAGGGCCGTTCGTGAACTCGTCGCGAAGGAACTCGTCGAGCACAAGGCCTACGGATACGTAGACCTTGCCCCGAAGGGACGGCATTTACTGAAGGCGCTGACCGCGCGCCACGAGGCGCTGTATCTCTTCTTTGCCCATGTGCTTGGCCTGGATAGGGAACATGCAGACAACGAGGCGTGCCGGCTCGAGCATCAGATCAACGACGACATTGTGGACCGTCTCGCCCGCCTGACCTCCTTCATCGAGTCGCATTCACATACCGCGCATGAATGGCGCGCCGAACTTGACGAGATGCGCCGTGTGAAACAGGAGCGCGAAGAACCAGTCCCGGACTAGAAGGCGACGAACACTTTGCGTGCGCGATTCACACGAATGGAGTCGGCAGCGCCAGCGCATTCGCTGCGGAAGTCGCTGTAGCATTCTTCGACGTGTTGCTCGACCGAATCGGCAGTTCCTTCAAGCGCAACACAACGCCACACCTGGGTAATAAGACATTGTCCGTCGCAACACCGCCCTGATACCTCGAGCGCGTAGAGCCGGCCGCCCGACTCGAAGTAGAGACTGCCCGCGTAGGCATCTGCTGGTTCCCGCATAAGCGCCGGGTCGCGTACCTCCGCCGCCATTCCCCCGAAAGCCACGGGGCGTATGTGCAGCCAATCCACCCCTTTTCCCGCCAGACTGATCCGCAACTCTTCTAAGGCCTTGCGCCGCGCCGTTTCTGCAGCAATGCGTTCGCGCCCGGATAAGGTTGAATCGCCCGCATTCTGTTTCAACACGCGGCGTTCGTCTGCGTCGAAGATCCGCGCCCCCTCGAGGCTCTCGGGAAAGCAAGTAAGGGCTTTGCCCAGATTGTTGTCTCGCAGACCTTGCAGAAGCAGTGTCGCCGTGCGGATGATGGCACGCTCATCAGCATGGGAATTGTTGTAGAAAGCGCCGACAGCAACAACGGCCGCCGCCGCCAGACTGAAAGCGCCAAGCGGCATTGCCAAACGCTTTTTCCTTTTCCGGTGCATGCTGTGCGGGCGTCCACCCAAGGCCCTGAGCAGCTCCGGCTCGAATTCGAGGGCTTTTCGAGATGATGTACGGCGAGACACGACTTTGATTCCTCTTTGCTGCAGGTGCTCGCGTCAGGCACTCACCATTCTACAACGGTGTATGCTGTCGCCCCACAGAGAGGAGCGGAAAAGTAGAAACACACCTTGAAACCAACCTTCGCCCACAACGAGTAAAAGCCGGCTTCATAACTCATGCGAGACTATGAACTCATGCAAAACCAAAACGAGCGAACTCTCCCGGACGCTTTCCAGCGTCCGGGAGAAGATACAACACATGGTTACTCACACCACCATGGAAGACTCCACAGGGTCTTTTGCTCTCCCTGAACCCATGGCGCTTGCAACCAGTACTTTACCGTGTTCCACACAAGTCCCGGCTCCCAAAGGCCCAGGAGTGCCTTCACCGGCGCGCGCCCAGATACACACTTTACATGCTTCATTTGCAGTCGATCTCCCTCATTGATGTGGACCACACTCAAACGCTTGCCCCCGCCTCTGCTTCGTCGAGCCGCCTGTCATGCCCTGAACAGCATCTCTGTTCCTTGAACCAGATGCCGCTCCTGCCGAGCCCCACGCAGCTCCGTCTACCCGTTAATGGGTCCTAAGCCCTCTCGGCGCTATTCACAACCGAAGAGAACCGGCAACCATCCATCAAAAATGTGGATGTAACCTTCCAACCCAAACCAACCAAGAAGCAGCGCCAACCAACCTAGAATTAACATCTCTCGTTTCCCCTTCCGCAGCCTTCACTCACGCCAAGACTGCTTTTTTCTGACACCAAACCTCCGCCTTTCCCAGCCTGCACCAGGAAAGGTCGCACCTCAATCTCAGCGAAGGGTGCCCGCGGGGGCCGCGCTTACACCGACCCCGCGACACCTCTGAAACGGAGCGGATACGCGGAGACCTACTCCTGAAGCTTGAAATTCCATTGCTCCGCGAGCCAATCTGCGCCCATGGCACTGAGCCCAGGGCACACTAAAGGACTGCCTATGCAGATAATATCCTTCAGCGTCACGCCCGCGACTTCGTCAGCGACTGCCGGCTTTACAAGCATTCTCACATGTTTCATGGAGCGAGTCACCTCCCTTCTCCTTCCGACTTTGTGGTTCCTTCCATTTCGGCTCACCGTCCAATGCCACCCAATCTTGTCGATCAAGTAGCATTTCGCGACATATTGTGAACTATTTTACCGGCAAATGCAAGTAGACCGCGTACACGCCCCTCAGGTCAACGCCTCCATCCCTCGCTTTCTTTACGGCCCTGAACCCAGACTCTCGACCAATGCCAGATCGCCTGACTCGATGATCGTGTTCGCCACGGAAGCCCAGAAGGCTGCATCCTCTACCGGACCCTCTGTGAACAACACGTCGAGTTGGTTATAGAAATCCCGAAGGTAGAGGATATTGTCGACCAAGTCTTCAGTCTGAGGAATAAGCGTCTCAGGATCGAGTCCCAACCTCGGGTAGAGTTGCTCCAGAACGTCCAGGGCCATACGCTGCATATCGATGCCCGCAAGCCGCTCACGGGAGAACGCCGCGCCCGCGACAAGCTGCATGCCGAGCCTGCTCACCGCATCATAGACTTGCAGGGCTGTCTCTGCGTCGCCCGATTGGTCGAGTTCCGCGCCGTAATCCAGCAACTCGGAAGCAAGGTCAGTGAGCTCGAGGTACTCTTCCGTACCCGCAACGACCGCCGCTAGCAACTGCGCTGCCGCGGAATCCATCCCCCTGGCCACGAGCGCCTCTGCCTGATATCGGCTTGCCTCTCCGGAATAGGCGTAAGCTGTGTCTATCCCTGCCGCGGTCGAGAGGGCCTCTAACGCTGCGGCCACGTCGTTTTGCTCGAGGCGTTCACGCGCGATTTCATAGTAAGGCAGGCTGTTTCCCGAGTCCAACGCTGCTGCCTGCTCGTATTGCGCTATCGCCTCCGTTCCGGCGCCGGCTTTCTCCGACAGGCGATCGGCCAGTCCATACCGGACATAGGGATCGCCGGGACGTTCCGTTACAGCCGCAGTCAAGACGTACTCCCCCATCGGTCCTTGAAGGTAGCGGCTCGACCCGATCCGCGCATCCAGAGAGATACCCGGCCCCGTCGCGAGTTCACGCGCTTCGTCCCAACGCAGCGACGCCCATCTCACGAGCCGGCCTCGCGCCCGATCGTCCGCAACAGCCCGTTGTCGCTCCTCAAGCACGTCCTGCAATGTCAGGTCGGTGAAATCCCGCGGTCCCGTTCTTTCGTCGACAGCCTGATCCTGTTGCGATGGCCGTGCGCGGGTCTGCTCATCCAAATGTTTCATCGCCTCGGCAAGCATCTGACGCGCCGTTCTCACAGCGGGCACAGACTCAGACCCGGCATCCTCGACCGACTCAGGAGTAGGTGCAACAGGCTCGCGCGGCTTTGCAAGGCGAGGCGCGGAGTCCGGTGAATCTGTCCGCTCTCTCAAGAAGACAAACCAGCTCAGCAGAAGAACTGCCGCGATGGCCGCGGCCGCCCACGCTAAGCGCCGGAGGGCACTGCGTTTGTGGGCCTGCGTGCGGCGTGTCCCGTCTACAGCCGCCATCACCGCCCCGACCAAGTCGGCCGGGGGCGCAGCCGCGCGCCGTTGCCGCCCGATCTCCTCGAGGTCGCGGCACATCTCAACCAAGCCGCCGAACTCTTTGCGGAGTTCGTCGTCTTCCTGCAGAGCTGCCTCGATACGCGTTATCGCGTGTGCTTGGTCCTCAGCCAGGTAGGTATCGAGGAGTTCCTCGCATTCTCTCTTTCCCAGCTTAGTCACAGTATGTCCCTACAAGCCTGAAAGCGCTTTCTCAGCAGTTTCAGTATCCGGTGCAACCGGGTCCGTACTGCCCCTTCCGTACTTCCGACTGTCTGTGCAATATCCCGCGCAGACATGCGCTCGAAGAAACGGAGCACCACAATTTGGCGCGACTCCTCGTCGAGCGTATTGAGCGCGCGATCGAGCATTGCACGGCGTTCCGCGGCCGCAAGCTGCAGATCAGGGCTATCGGCGGCCGAATTGAGCAGCTCGCCTGTCTCCATGCGCGCAGCGCTCGCATATTCCTCGAGCGACTCCATATGCACCAGCTTCTTCCGCTTGATCTCGTTCAGACACAAGTTGCGGGCGATGCAGAGAATCCACGGACGGAACTTACGCGCCGGGTCGAAGCGCTTGCGTGCGGTATACACTCTGACAAAGGTCTCTTGGCCCATCTCCTT
>CAZBQH010000541.1:0-9391 GCA_964493915.1 uncultured Nitrospiraceae bacterium | reverse complement strand
ACCAAGACGGCTTCGCCGTGACACTTGTCGAACGCTCCTCACGTCGCTCCGTCGGCGTCAAGACGCAGACCAAGACTGCAGACGAGGTCCAGCAGGCGGATGGCGTCGTTCTTGCTCGAGCCGTTAGCCCGGTGTGCGACGAAGTGGTAGTTGCTTGTGTGGGCGCGGTCTTCATGAAAGACCCGGATGTAGAATGGGGCCTCGGGCAGCAGGTACGTCTGTGCCTCAAACTCTATTGGAACCGTGCCGGGCAGGGTGATGGTGGCCGTCTCATCATAGTACTGCGGCCACGGGACGGTCAGGTCTTTGGCTTCGTAAACTTCATATGTGATGCCGGGTCCTTCGGTAGCGATGAAGTAAGTGCCATCTTCATCGATCCGCACCCATTGCATGCTGCCGGGATACGCGATTTGGCCCGAGAAGACGGTGTCCATCGGCGTCATGTAGGCATCCACAGGCCGGCAATACGGTGCCCGGCGATTGAAGTCGACGCGCACGCCCACGTGGTCGCTGAGGAAGTCGTTATCGGCTCTGCACGCGTCGCGCTCGAGGGGCAAGTGCTGGATGCTGCAGAATTGGCGCCCCGTCCGATTCCTGAGCACATAGTCCAGGCGTTCACGGGGTAGCGGCAATCCCTGCGTCATGCCGCGGTCGAAGGGATGGTTGGGATCGTATGGCGACTGCTCGAAAACCCACGCGTCCACCATCCAGTCCGTGTAGAACTCGCCGGGGGTGTTGAATCGCCAGATCCACTCCCACAGGTTGCTGGTGCAAGAGAACTCATCACCGCTTAACATAACGTCGCAACAAGGCGTTGCATAGTAGCCTGAGTTCGTGCTGTTGTCCCGCTCCCACATGAGTTGGTCGCCATCGATATTCAGATCGCCGAGCAGCAGAACCTCTTCGTCATCAAAGTTCCTCCCCAGGCAGGTCAGGATCAGGTTCTGCAGCTTCGCCAATTGCTCTGTCCGCGAGTCCATTTCGCAGCGGCAGTTGCCGTCGCCGTAGCTTACCTGCGTATGGGTGAAGGCCACATTCAGGATACGGTTGGTTGCCGGATTCTTCACGCGCACCATGGCACCCGCCTTGTCCGCATCACAGTCATAGTCGTAGCAGTACTCGTACTCCACAACTGCGACGTGATTCCATTTGGCTCCCTGGCTGTAGGCTTCCACCTCGTAGTCCGAGGCAGGCAGAGAATTGGGAAAAGGCTCGAAGGGAAAACGGCTGAACAGCATCAGGCCGCTGTCCTGCATATGCTGTGGTTCTCGATCTTGTACGCATAGTAGGGAAAGAGCCACTTCAGCTTCTTCTCGAATGCGTCGCGCGAATCCTCGTCAAACACTTCATTAAGCGCAATAATGTCGTAGTCGGAGGCACGAAGGTACTCCCCGATGCGCTCTGCCCGCCATTCGTTGCTTTGCTCGCAACAGAAATCGGCCCAGGTCTCTGGTATCATCCGCACGTTCAATGTCAAGAGGTACACGGAATCGCCGAAGTAGTCTGGCGGGGGTGTTGGCGGGCATCCAGAAAGAATCAAAAAGAGAAACATCAACGACACGCAGCGCAATGGCATATACCTCATGGGAACACGCTCCTTTCTGTCGGTGACAGTCTGGGACTGCGCTTCAGAGCACTCCAACAAGGCGACGTTCTTCGAACTATCGAATCACCGTATCTTGGCGCACTTTTCACATGGGAAACGGCCTGCGGCGTCCCCAAGCCCATGATATGTGATCGTAATCGACTCTATCGATATCGTCAACTACCCTAATGTGCGCGGCGGTCTGGAAATGTAGCGGGTGGCGGTTAAGGAGCGTAGCACCCGCATCGCTACGCACCGAGTCGCCCGGAACCACCGGTTGGTTCCCGAAAATCCGTCCTTGTTGCTGGACACGAACTTACGACACCTGTCATTTCGGATGAAGTCCTCCGGTTACAGCTCCATTTGTTATTCTCTTCCCTTCGTGGAACATCGCTTCTTGGGATGACTCATCGGAGTGGTGGCGGGTTGGGGGGTGCGGAATTGTATCCGTGACGACGCCATTATGATGGCCAGGGTATGGCAGACATGCCGCTGAACTGGCGAAGATTTGCCAAACCGACGGACGCCCTGATGAGAGATGAATGATTAAATCGTTTTGGCCACAAGACTTGAGAAAAGCTCTTGACAGGAACAGATCTTGCTTCTAATCTGTTGATTGCAGTGAGCTTTTGAGGAGAGTGCAACTTGGGAGGAGTACCCACTATGACAAATGTATACAAAGAGTTCGGTCCCTACCTCCTTGTCTGCCTTTTGACCGTATCAGGTCTGGCGCTGACCGGATGCCCGGTCCAGCCGTCCGCCCAGATGACCATGTTGTTGAACGGCGGTCTTGCCGCGGACATTGCAGTCAAAGATGGCGACGATAACGAGGTGCCGCGGGAATCCATTGCGGCTGTTTACGTGGTCCTCGAGGAAGTCATGCTCGAACAGGCCGACGGTACGTACGTTACCATTTTTACCGGGCCCTTTGAAGTTGACATCCTGTCGCTGCAGGGCATCGGCACAGTGATGGCCACGGTAGATATCCCACCGGGCTCGTATATGGGCGGCGTGATGGTGCTGTCCAGCGCCTCGGTCGAATTTGTGGATGACCCCGGTGTGCTCGTGCCGCTTGTGCTGCCGGACGCCGGGCAGTTTCACTTCGAGGACGAATTCACCGTCGGCCCGGAAGGCTACGGCGTTCTGAAACTGCACTTGGACGACATCGAGGTTTATATCCTGGAGGATCAATCGCTGGAGTTTTCGTCCAAGTTCGAGTTTGAGGCCGAAGTGGAAGAGCCCGATGACGATGACGAGGAAGACGTCCCCGTCCTGATGGGCTACGCCGATGCCGAGGGGGTTATTGAGAAGCTTGACCTCGAAGACTGCGAAATGGAGCTGGAACTGTATGAGCAGGGCGACCTGGAAGTTGATATCTGCTCCGCGTCCGTGCTCCTGCCGCCCCTCGTTGAAGGCGACCCGCCGGTCGCTGGGCTGCTCGACGACCTTGTCGAACACGCCTGCGCCCGCGTAACCGGCGATCTCTTCATGGTGGACGACGAAGTTCTGGTTGTCGCTGACACGATCGAGATCATCGCGTACGATTGCAGTGATGACGACGATGGCGACGATGACGGCGATGAGGATGACGATGAGGATGACGATGAGGATGACGATGACGACGATGATGATTAGCCGTGTGCGGTTGCGCTTTTGAAAGGCGCCTGAGAGAAGACAGAATCACCCGCCACAGCCCGAAAAGGAGCCGTGGCGGGTTTCTTTACGAAGTGCGCGTTACTTATGCCGTCTGGTTCCTGAAAACTCATCCCTTCAGGCTCACTCATGGATTGGGCACCATTTCCTGCAGAGAAGGAGCCGATTAGGGAGTCTCGGGGCCGAATCTGCCCGTCGATTCGGTGAGCAAGAGTACAGACGCTTACATTGACGCAGTTGTCCTATTGCCGCTTTGGGCGGCGCAAAATGGATATGAGTTGCCCAGGGCATGGTCTACGCGGCTTGGCGTTCGTATCGGTGATGGAGGCCGCCGACCTAAGGCGCAGCGACGACCTTGCCCTTATCAGGCATCTGCCCGGGCCGGGATTAGGGGCTGTCCATCTCAAGGGATAGATGTGTTCGGGATTCATTGTAATACGCGACGTAGTCGGCAAGGAGCCGTCTCTGACGGTTATCGCTGAAGACGATGACGTAGCCCAAACACTCTCGCTAACGGAGCCGTTGAGTCTTTCAGAATACGGATTCTGCCAAGGGGCTATACGGTGCCGTGAGCACTTCCTCGATACCCATGTTCTTGACCCGCCATCGAAATTAGTCACCATAGACTCTATCCCGGTCGCCAAGGATATACTTCGGCGCGGTGTTCCACGGAAAGGCTTCTACTACTTGCTGTGCCGACCATGCCGCAGTCCGATATTCCGTTACTGCGAAATAGAAGTGAATGACCCGACGGCGTGCGATAGACAGAAAACGCAACATATATAGGATTTGGAATCGGACGGTAGGCACCACCATGAAATCGATGGAAACGATCTCCCTTGCATGGTTCTTGAGGAACACCCGCCAGGTCGAGCAAGGACAAGCGGCCTGACCGTACTAGCACCGTGCAGCGCCGTCTGCGGAGGAAATGCTAAAAAGCCAAGCATATATCTCAATCACCATGGCGCCACGTCATCGTCCTCTTTTGCAGAACTTGATACACACAACTCATTGCTGCCGCAATCGCACCAGCACGTCGGGACGGACACAGACAAAATCGGCGCCCAGCCGGCATTCCACTTCCTTTAACATGTCCATGCGCCAAGCCCAGTTCAGTACCCATGCCTCGATGAAGGCCGGGCGTCTGTCTCCTGCCGCCTCCCGGATCTCGTTTACCATTACCTCAATCTTCTCCTCGTCAGACGAGCCGTTAAACTCACTTGTGGCGGAACGAAAAGCGACGACATTGTTCGGCGCGATGCGCGCAGAAGCCGTCTCCGGGGAGCCGCCATAGCCGGTAAAGATGCCCTGAAGCTGTCCGCTGGAAGCCTTGGCGTAGCGGTCCTCTTCTTCATCGGTGGCATTGATGAGCCACAGACATGATGTGTCAATCCACTGCAGCGCCTCGTCCGTCATCCGGGTGTACTCCGCATAGAGGGGCTCGCGGTGGTCGGAGTAGGCGCGCAGATAGGTGATTGGTTCCGTATAGCCGACACCCAGTCCGCCGACCAGCAAGTCGTTGGGCGACGCGGTGCGGAGATAGTAGTTGAGTACCGGGGGAGCCATCCGTGCGCCGGCGGGCGCAAATGACCAGCCCATGGGAATGCTGCCTCGTTCCGGCCTATCCCACTGGAGGTCCCGCGTCCGCATCATCAGCGCCTCGCCAAGGTTGTCGCCATCGGAAATGATGTGAGCATAGTAGACTTTGCCCGGATTGAACTCTGGAATGCTGGGAGGCTTGTGGCGGTATGGCCCGACGGGCACCCCGGAATGCAGCGATAGATTGGTCGCCTCGTGGGAGGGCGTCAGCACCTTGCCGAAGTAGGAACCTAGCAGCAGACCGGGCGCTTCCATCACCGCATCCGCAGCGAGGTGCTCGGGGTCCTTCGGGTTGGGCATCCAGTCGAACCACCAACCGACAATGGGGGTGTTTGGCGGAGTTGAGGCCAATATGCCGCGCAGCAGGTTCTCCTCGGGAAGCGTGCGCTCTTCAGGGAACCAGAAGGTGAAGATCTTGAACGCTACCAAATAGTCGATGAGGAGAAAAATACCCGGGTAGTTGGTCGCGAGTATGCGCTGGTTCATCCGGGGGAAGAGCTCTTCATAGGCCCAGCGCATCATCTCGTACTGTGAGGACCATTTCCCCCGCGCGTCGAGGACCACCGGCAACTGCAGCGTCTTGTTCATTTCCGGCGTTACCGGGACGGCATCCTCCAACGCACCTATCATCATCAGGAGATTCGTCTCATTGAGCCGGTTCGAATGGAACTCACCGATCTCATCCATAATCCCGCCATTGTAAAGGACGGCCCCCTTGAGCTTGTCACGGAAGCGGGTCCACAGCTCCGATGCGGGAATTTCGCTGGAGGTGTAGCCCTCCAGATGCAGCTCGTCTAGCCACATGCGGTCCTGTCGGTCGTAGCGCGTATGCAGCAGGTACAGGCATGGCTCCTCCCGGTTAACCAAGCCCTGAAGCACACTCAGCGCGAATTCCTCTTGGGGAGGCGCTGCGCTTACGTCTGCCACCAGCAACTCCTGAGCAGGGGGCGGCGACTGCGGCCAGAAGGTGGGGTACGCTTCCACCCCGGTGACGGGTGCATACGTGCGTCGAACGTCGTGCAGCGGCAGGAAGCTGCCGTTCTCATCATATTGATGTCCCACTGCGTCGGCCCAGGCAACATCCCACTTCGTCGCAAAAGGGTCTGCTCGGAGGGCGTCCAACCTTCGATGGATGCCCTCGGCGTTGCCCTGGACCGCAGACAGCTCGACCAAGGCGTACCGCGCCAGTAGACGGGTCACATCGTCAGCTGTGCCCTTGGCCAGATTCGCGAGGGCCGTCTCTGCCTTCCGGGGCGCTCCGTAGCTTTCAAGGTGGAGTGCCAATTGCCAACGCTCGACCGCAAAGTGCAGTTTGAGCAGCACCGTGTTGGCGCCGGGACGCAGCGCGACAAAGACGCGGTCTTCCAGATTGCGTTCCAGATTGGGAAAGGTGGTGGCAAGCACCAGTTCCCCGTTGACCCAGACCCAGACATTCGGCGGGAAGCCGGCGGCCAGTTCCGCGATGTGTGGCTCCTCTGCCGCCACCTCGGCGTACACATAGAGCACGCTCCAAGCCTTAGGTGTAAGCCATTCACTCAGGTCTGCCGGTTCCTGCAACAGGCCATCCAGGCCCGCTGCACGCCGCCAGCTTGCTTCTCCATCCTTGCCGGTATACACCGCGCTAAGGTCAATCTCTTGCTCGGGAGGATAGGCAGTGAGCCACCCCTGAAAACCTGCGTTCTCAAACGGGCCTATGACATGGACATTACGCCAGGGCAACGGCGCTGGCTCAGGCAGAACCTGCGCCAGAACGGCTTGCCAACGCCCGTATGCGGTTGGATCGCTGAGAATCCCTTTCAGTGCATCAGCGGTTCCCGGGAGATGGCCTGGCTCCAGCGTACCATCCCTATCTATTGACTCAGAATTCTGATTGCTAGCCATTGGCCCCACACCTTCCTTTGCCTCTGCCTTGACCTCGGACGCGCACACACTTGACACGAGGAAAAGCTGAACGGCCGCCATTCGTGCTATTCGACCCAGTCTTCCCATTCTAACTCCTCCCTCTCGGTGAACACACTCGGAATCGACTTGGCGGATCTTTCGCTCCTTCCAAGACTTGCACAGTGCTTTCACCTGATTGCTCGCTGACCCCGCTTGTGGCAGTCTCGCGCACTTTGCCGGCTACAGCTCGCCGCGGGCTCTCGTTCTCCTTGCGTGCGATGTCCTCGACCTGTGGTTTCGGTGCGTAGACACTGTGCCTTTCCGAGTAGGCGTTTGTTTTTGGGGCCTTAAGTGGTGTTCGAATACACCGAGCGTCTTCCTGGTCTTTCCAGAAGACGCGGAACTGTTTCGTGAGCTTCGTGTCGCGCTCGTGAATAAGGAACCGCGGTTGCACGCCGAGGTCGTCGAGCCACATGCGCGCGTTGCGGGCCTGCTGTATCACCCACTGCTCGTCCGGATTCCATGTATACCACCAACATGCTTGAGCTCGCGCATCAGGCGCTCGAGCATGTTCGTCGAGTGCAACCTGCGGCGACAGCCCCGCTTTGGTCTGCCCTATGAAGAACATGGGCATTGGAGGATCAGACCGAGCACAATCGCCTGGCAGCGGTTGCTTTACTGCCTGCAGCAGTGGTAATCTCCCGGAAAATGGAGCTGCGCCTGTGTGGCCCGGCGTGGAGTGGAAGCACTCACCGCGCTGGGGCGTCAATCGCGCGTTACTTCTTGGCTCGGGAGGTGCCAGATCCTGATTATCCCCCTCCTTCTCACGGTGGCAGTGGCCGCCGTTGGAGCGTCCCCGGAAGAAACTCACCTAACCCAGTATGACACGTTCGAGTTTTCGGTCTGTTCGCCGGGTCACACCGCGAACCCGTTCCGCGAGTTTGCGCTGGCATCTTTCACGGATGGCGTGCGCACCTTCAAGGTGGATGGATTCTACGATGGGGAAGACATTTGGCGTGTGCGTTTTATGCCGGACCGTTGCGGACGGTGGACCTTCTCATGGACCTTGGGCTCACAGGAGGGCGAGGGTGCGTTTGAGGTGACTGAGCCGGCACCGGCGCTGAACCACGGCCATGTCAAGCGCGATGCGGCACATCCGCGCTATCTTGTTCACGACGATGGCACAGCACACTACTGGTTTGGGGGGAAGTCAGTCTGCGCACAAGCGTGCGGCGCCCGCCCCCAGGTTCCTGGCGGCGTCAGGAAAAGCGCTTGGATATCCGACAAGGATTTCATTGACTATCTCGATGCCATGAAAACCGCGCGGCACAACGGACTCCTGCTGGAGGCCGGTTTGTTTCCGCTCATGGGCGACGGTATTTCCTGGGACCTGGAATGGGTCAGGCGAGCGGAAAGGCTGGTCCGCATGATGGGCGAGCGGGGGATCTACTGTCAAATAAGCCTGCTGGACTGGCCGCCGCGGCGGGATCGAGAAGGTCTTCCGGACTTGGAGAGGGCGGGCGACGAGGACGTCAAGCGCAACCACATCCGAAACATGGCGGCCCGCTTCGCGGGTTTCTACAACGTCTACTGGGAGCTGGCCAGCGGCATGGCGCATGCACCGAACCCCGGCGCGGGGTTTGCCGAAGAAGCGAGAACCAAGTACCTCCCTTGGCTCGCTCAACATGACCCCTACGGGCTTGCCGTCATCGAGTCCGGCATCAGGACCCAGGTTTGGATGGACGAGTGGTATGTGTACCACGCGCGCGAGTTTCCGTTTCCTGGAACGGCCGTAGTGTTCGACCGCCCGATGATTGCGCATAAACTCGTTCCCGACTGGAACGCGGCCGACCTGAGCGAGGACGGGGCCATCCGCGATTCGACCAACCGTTTTGGCTACCGCCGCACCTTCTGGCGAATGTTCTGTTCAGGAGGCTCAGGCTCCAGCGAAGCGGCGGGACTGAACATTCGGAAGCCGCTCAACAAGAACGTCAGGAGAGTGATGGGCGATCAGAAGCGGCTTCGCGATTTGATCGCGGAGTTGCCTGTGGGAATCAACGAGATGCGGCCGGATCCTGGCTTCGTGATGGCGGGCCCCGGAAGGAGTACGGTGCGCGCCAAGGCCGGAGAGGTCTATGTTGGCTATTTTCAGATTGAACCGGCTGAAGACATGCCCGCCGGACAAGTAACAGTCGCGCCCGTGCCGGGCGAATACGGGGCCGCATGGTATGACCCCGAGTCCGGGTCCATGAGTTCAGAGCGCCTCCTCGAGACCGACGGGCCCATTGCAATCGAGCATCCGCCGTTCCGCGAAGATATCGTGCTGCTCCTGACCCATCGAGGCACGCGCCCGAATTGGAAGCGCCTCAACGCTCAGGCTGCTGAAGACTACCTCATACCCGTCCATCCTGGAATTCCCGGCGTACGACCCTTTTGGAACGGGTACGCCACGGAATTCAAGTACGCCCCGGCATTTGACTTCCCCGCCGTGGAGGGGGCGACCAGCTATCGGTTCGCGCTGGCGTTCCGCGACAATGTCCGCTCGTTCGAGGCGGAGGCGCCGTGGGCAAGCCTTTCGCCCGTCTGGAGGGACCTTGACGGCGTCGGCATGGTGCGGCTTCTGGTGGAGGGCCTAGACGGGCCGGGCGGGCGGGCCTTGGGGCGCGGGGGGGG
>CAZBQH010000540.1:0-11015 GCA_964493915.1 uncultured Nitrospiraceae bacterium | reverse complement strand
TTTGTCCTTCTTCATGATGTATTCGGAATTGATACGGTGTGCTTCCAACACCGAGTTGGTAACACGCATCCCTTGTGCGTCTACAACTGCGATGTAGGGCAGACCCTCAAGAGAGGGTGCAAGATCCTGCTTCCGGGCGTCCCAGCAGGCCAGCTCCATGCGGTTGGCGACAGACTGAGCCGATTCCACCAGCAGCATCTCCACTCCGTCCGGCGCCGTGTAGCGGGCAGGACCGAGGTCGGGGAAGCCTGTAGGTTGAAAGCGATGGCCCTGCAGCGGCTTGAGGTCCACCTCCATTAGGAGGCGCGGTTCGTTAGTCAGCGAGTCGAAGTTGATACTCATGATTCGTCTTCTCCTTCAGATGTCAGTAACTCTTCAATTTGCGATTCAGTTTGCTCGTCACGGCGTGTCACCATTTCCACTATTTGATTGACAGCAGCGTTGCTGATTGGGATGAGCAGAGCGGCGGCGAGGCGATGGGAATCGAGCGCTGGTATAGATTCCCAATCGTTCGCGCGCCCTGCGCCGGAAGCCCTCGGGCTTGGCATGGGGTTAAGGCCGCTGACTTGAAGGCGTTGATGCGCAATACGGCATGCATCCGCCAACCGCCGGGCGCGCAACAGGGGCAGGATGCGCGGCTCGGGACGTATCGCTACGCCTTCTTCGCCGTTGCGGGCCAAGCGCCATCTGCAGTGCCCTTGGCGGGTTCCTTGTTCGCACGTTAGGGGCCTTGGCAAGAAGAGAAGCTTGAGCAAGGCATACGCGCGAGGCAGAGGAGGCGCGTTTTCCACAGGGAATCGAGGCAATCCTTCAGGATACGCTTGCCGGTGGTCCAGCAAGATGAGCCCCCACAACAGGTCTTCGATCCGGCGGTCGTCAACTCCCTCTGCAAGGAATTGCGCAACATGGGGGAGCGACACCCTGCGTCTGCTGGCCAGGGCCAGGCCTTCGCGCCCGGGTCCCGCGCCCTCCATTATCCGCCGCTCTAACACGGCAGCCATGTTCGTTGCCAGGTCCGCGCTGTTCCAGACGACATGCGGACCCGATTCCACCCATGACCATCGGTATCTGGAGAACGTCACCGGTTCTAGATTGGCCCGGATTGGCTCAATGCCTTGTTCTTGAATGCTGGTCAACGCCAACGCGATGTCGTATTCGGAAGACCCGTCGTGGGTAGCGACAGCCCATCGGAGCGACAAACGTCCCAGAGGTGGACAAGCCTCCCTGCTGCCGCGTCTACCCGCAGTTACGGCTAGCTCGCGCTCAGCTCTCCCGAGTGCGACGAGGATTTCCTGTATCGCCTCAGGACGGCCCATACGGCAGTAGACATAAATGGCCGACTCTATCTGCCCCAAGCCAGTCTGGAATCGCGCCGGGATGTCTTGTGCCGAGCACATCCGCCTGTAGCTGTCAAGCCAGAGATCGACCTCATCCAGAAGGTCGACAGACCTGCGCGGTTCGTCGGGTACGGCGAAACGGTCCATTGACGCGGCCAGATAGGCCTTGCCGCTGCGCCTGAGGAAGCCGTAACGGGCGAAGGAGGCTATGCCGCGATCAACGCCGAGGGCGGCTATAGACCGCGCAAAACCTACGGTGTCCCTGGCTGGCTTGCCAGCCAGGTCGACACGGCCTTCGGCGAAAAGGGTTTCCAGTTCAGCGCGGCTTGCAAAGCGTTCCCATATCGGGAGCCACATTTCGCCACGCGCGTTGTTCATCTCATCACCTGCGGGGGAGGCCCCGCCGACCGGTCGCGGCCGCACAGTAAAAGGAAAGGCGGCCTTATCTGTAGAGTCTTGGCCCAAGCGCCGGACAACGGCCCCGGCGAGCATGAGAGCCCCCTCGAGCATGAGAACGAATTCCCACGGGTTGTCAGTGGGGTCGCCTTCCATGCCTTGGGTTGCGTTGGGACCGCCGGAACGGCCCGGCGAGAACTGACCAACGGCAGATTTGCCCAGCCCTTTTATCGCTTTGCCAAGAAATGCATGGCGCAAGAGACGCTGGTTGTTTTCGGGAAGATGAGTCGAAAACAGCGCCAAGTCCGCCAGCCGTTTCATGAAGTTCTGGGTAAAGTCGAGCCGGCCATCGTTTCCCCCCGTCCCCAGCAAAGGTGTGAACGCTTGTCCCTCTGCGTGAAGCACCATAGCGGCATCCATCCATTGAACGAACCCGTCGGGCATTTCCCGGCGGTAGCGACGCAGCAGTTGCTCTTTAACCTTATCGCTCGGTTTGTCAGCAATGCCCTCTTCTTCTACTATGCGTTTTGCCTGCCGGATAACTTCCCTGTAACGAGCAAACCGTTCGGACCGGCTTTGGCAGATAGCCTCGATCGCTGTCCGGTTGTCGTTGCCAAAGAATCCAGATCCACCTGCCCAAGGCCCGATAAGTGGAGTGGGACTATATCTGTGCAGGAAAAAAGTCATTAAGCTGTCCTCCTCCAGGCTCGATTCCAGCACGAACACGTCGTTTTGCCACCGCCCGCGGGCAGTGCTGTCCACTTGTTCACTGACGATCCGTAAGATCCCCAGGGCCTTGAGGTAGCTCATTAGCGGTTCAGGCGTACAGCCTGGCAGTTCTAGCTGATGGGTCTTATTCATGGCTTTACCTCCGTATGGTCTGCTGCCTTGGGGGCGGCTGCGCTTGCGCGCCAGTCGGCGGCGCGGAGCAATGCCTCCAGATAGGCCAGGCGGAACGGGCCGAGCCCATCGCGCAGGCGGAGTGTCCGCTCCAGCCAGGAGGGTTGTCCCTCGAACGGCGGCTGCTCGCACAGGCCCAGTTCCATCGGTTCGAGGGACAAAGCGACCTCGGGGGCGATGACGCCGCCGCCCAGATCCACTTGGTCCAAGTGGTCGCGGTCCCATACCCCTCGTGCGAAACGCCGCGGCTGGCCGTTCTCGTCGGGTTCTGGGATTTCCTCGCCGGGCAGGGAGCGAATGGACAGGCGCACTTTGCCGTGGTGCGCCGCCACGAGGTAGGCGATAAGGTCGGCATCGGCGCCGTCAAAGGCTTCCGCGGCGACTAAGACGGACAAAGCTGATGCAAGCTCGTGGCGGAAATAGCGGCGGCAGTATCTGGCAAATCTGCCTTGCGCTTTGGCCCACAAAGCCGGCCTGGGGGCTCCTTCTGGCAGAGCGGTTTGAAAGACGGAATGTGCCTTGCCTCTGTCGTGCCAGCGTACTGCATGGCGGACGGCTTTGCTCTCGCTTTCGTCAAGGCGCAACGCATCTAGTATCGTTTCCAGTTCCGAGTAGACCTCATCGGTATGCTGGGCGATTGTCTCCCATACACCCTGGGCGAGGGTGTCATCATCGGTGCAGTCCTCGGAGGCTGGCTCCTCGGCATTTGTGATGTCAAGAGACGCGACGGGCTCTTTGGACTTTTGATCCCATCCGTGACTCGGATCATACCCCCCGCAGTCACAGTGAACGAGATAAGTTTGGCCGGGATAGATATCCCCTTTATCTACCCGAAGCCACTCGCCGTGCAGGAAATCCCACCGGTAGACTTTTCCCCGCGCTTGTTTGCTAACGAAATCAGCAAACTCGTGGACAGGCGCTGGGCAAAGCTCGTCGCGGTGTAGGCGCCGCCAATCCGCGTCTGCCGGTGGTTTGTCCCCTTCCCATTTGCGCCAGAACACGCGGACGTCTGTTTCATCGACCTCCCGCACAAACCGGTCGATGTCGATGTCGTTTCCTGCGAGATCAGGCGTTGTGTCGAAGAGATCGAGCAGGTCTTTCCGTCGGACGACGTGGCTATGCTCAAAGGCCATCGCCTTCTCGAACGCGTCTTTGTTGTATGTGGCCGTGTCAGCCAAAGCCTTCGGACTAACGCCTTCAACGCACTTCTCCAGCAGAGAACGGGCTTTTTCTAAGTCGGTTTGCCGGTATGGCGCGGAGGCCTTTTCAGCCTCTTCCTCCTCTGCCGGAAGATCTACCCAATACAGCTCGCCTTTATCTTCACCCCGCCGGTTGCAGCGTCCAAAGCGCTGGACGAGGGACGGCCACGGGGCGAGTTCGGTAAAGAGCGTTCTGGCACTGATGTCGACCCCCGCTTCGACAACCTGGGTGCTGACGCAGATGGCTCCGCCCGAGCGCGCCGCTTCCAGCAGTTTTTTGACCTTTTCCTCTCTGTCCGGAGGCCGGAACCGGGAATGGAGCAGCAGCACCTCGCCCTCTTTGCCGTGGGCCTTTGTCAACTGACCTGCCAGTTCGCGGGCGCGGTTCACAGTGTTCACCACGGCGAGCGTGAGGCCGCCGCGCTCGGCGTGAGCTTTGACAATCTCACTGGCCAGGGTGGCGATATCGCCAACCCTTGCCGAGGTTCTTGCGAGTTGTTTTGAAGCTGTCCAGCGCTTCCATACGTCGCTGTTTTGGAGATCGTTGTCTGTGAGCGTGAGCGGATGGCCAAGCTGTTCCCAATCCAGATCGACCGTCCGCAGCCACTCGGACCGGAGCGTGGCCGACATCCAGACGCTGAGGCAGCTCTGTGCACTTGCTGCCCCAAGCTTATTGCGAAGGCCCTCGAGTTGAGCAGTTGTTGCCAAACCGCTGCCCATAAGCTGTATCTCGTCGAACACCCAGAGGCAGTCCGTGTTGAGCAGGCCGAAATCAAAGGGCCAACGCGCCCGGCTGGCGCCGTAACCGCGGTTCAACGCCCTTGAGAGCAACATGTCTTGCGTGCCGATGATGATGGCGTCGCGCTCAGGATACATTTCCCAGTCCTCGCGCTCCCTGCCGCCCATCAGCACGTAAACCGAGACATCATCTGTCACAAGCCTATCCTCTTTGAGCCTGTTGAGCCAATGGTGGGCAATGTCGTGCGTCTGTTCTACGAGCACACGCATCGGCAGACAGTAGACCAGACGGCGCGGTGTGGCATCGCGAATAGCGGGCGAGGCTTGATGCCTTCGCCACAGCCAGCCAAGCAGAGCCATTGCCGTTTTGCCGAGCCCCGTCGGGATGTTGACGAGCCTAGGCAGATCCTCCCTCTCTGCAAACTGCTGTTGAAAGGGGAAAGGCTGTTGCTTACAGCCTGTGGCCCTCGTGAAAAACTCGCGAAATTCCATGCTTTTTCCTCCGTTCACCCCCTGTTTGCCCATCGCTGTCTTTCCCGAATAGACGCGGTTGCTGTTGCGCCTCGGCGGCTGCGTGCAGCCGGCCAATAGGGAAGGATGGGCATGCGGCGGGAAGTTTGTGGATGTTTCTTATGTGTGCACAGCAAGCGAGGGATGCGGCGCCGGATGGGCCGTTTCTGGCAGGCGTGGATGGGCACTGCTTGGCTGCGCCTGGACGGCGCAGCGGACAGATTGACTGGCGCCATTCTACGAGCAAGGCGAAGGAGCGTTTTCGCCGCTCTATGCATTGCTGTCCCCTCCTATGAGAAATAGCATACTATTATATCGGAATGCCGTGTCTGCGTCAATCAGGAAATGGCCGGCGGCATTCCCTTGCCCCGGTATGCGCTCTTAGGACTCATAATACGTAGTAGGGTGCGTTTTTCCAACGGCCGCACAGGGATGACTGACGACCTCGCTGACTATGGGTTTTCACTGATATGTAGAAAGGATGAGGCTGACCCTGTCGGCGGAGGAACGGAGCCTGTGTTCGCATCGTATTGAGCAAAGCTACTCCCATGGAGTTCCTCCGGGGGCGTTTGTGTTGCTGTCTGCTTGATATATGGACAACAGCGGGGAATACAGGGCCGGACGGCTCCACGCGAACACGTTATACCAGTGTATGGAAAGCACACGCCCGCACCGCGGAATAGAGAGGCGCGTGCAGAAGGTTTTCTCAGAGTAGCAGCATGTGGCAGGCAGCACGCAGTGGAGTAGGACCCAAGAAACTCTGCCGGGCCGGTTGGACGTCAGAAGGCAAGGTCCAATGGCGGCGAAATTCGCGGGAAAACACTACGCGAGGATGCGAACCCCAATCACCAGGCGACGCCGAACGCGTCGCCCAACAAACGCGTGACGGCGATTCGCCTTAAAGGTCAGCTGACACTGAAGGAGAGACGCACGATGGCTACTCGACATGCACATGCCCGGTGGAACGGAACGCTCAAAGACGGCAACGGAAACATGAAGCTCGGAAGCGGGGCATGCGACGTGCCGTTTTCATTCCGGTCGCGTTTCGAAGACGGCGACGGAACCAACCCGGAAGAACTGATCGGGGCGGCGCATGCCGGCTGCTTCTCGATGGCGTTATCCAAGGAGTTGGCGGACGCAGGCTATCCGCCGGAAAGCATCGAAACGGATGCGGAAGTCAAACTCGAACAAGTGGGAGCGGCCTTCGCCATCACGCGGATCGAGCTGGCGACCCAAGCCACGGTTCCCGGCATCACCGAAGCGGACTTTGAGAGAGCGGCAGAAAACGCCAAGAAGGGATGCCCGGTGTCAAAAGCGCTCAGCGGCGTATTGATCGGCCTGAAGGCATCGCTGAAAAGCTGAGCGGGAGCGATCTGAGGGGCTGCTCTTGTCTGGATGTTGCGTACAACCGCGCGACAGCCCAAGAAGACGGGAATGCGCAACGCCCGCGGTTCAGGGATATTGCGACTACCGACACCCAACGAGCAGTTTACGGCAGCTTTCAGGCGTGTCCGGCACGCAAGCAAGGCAAGAAAGCGGGAACACGCAGCCGTTTGTTCAAACCCATTCCCGTAATGAGACCGCCCATGGCGATAACAGGCGAGGGCGGCATCTTTTGAGTCTCGTAGAGAGGTGTTAGCCCTTCAACGTCACGCGGTGACTGGCCTTGCCCTCGATCAGCTTCTCGGGCATTCTGCTCAGGTTCTGGACAGCGTTCATGGCAGCATCACGCTCGTCGTCCTCACGGCCCATGACGAATGCCGCGGTGACCGTGCCCCGCCGAAGCCACCACGCGCTGAAGCTTTTCGTGTTCACATCGCCAAGGTAGACAACTTCATCCGCGTCGGCGACGTCGCCCCAGAACTCCCACGAGAGGTCGAATACGTCCGAGAAGAAGTACGGTATGTTCTTGTACTCCTCCCTGCCCCCCAAAAGGTTCTTGGCAGCGAGTTCGCCTTGGTCGCAGGCGGTTTGCCAGTGTTCTACGCGGCGCCGTTTCTCGAACACCAAGTCCGGATAATTGGCCACGTCGCCTGCCGCGAATATCCCCGGGACACTGGTCTCAAGCCGTTCATTGACGCGGACCCCGTTGCCGGTTTCTATGGGTGTCCCTCCACAAATATCTTCGACGGGCGTAACGCCAAGGCCGGCAACGACCAGGTCGGCAGTCAGCGTCTTTGCGTCAGCGAATACCACTTCTGTTTTCTCTTTCTTCGGCTTAAGCTCGACGACCTTCTGCTCGGAGACGATTGTCACATTCCGTTCGGAGAAGTAGGTCTCGAAGAATGCTGCCATTTCCTTCGTCATAAGAAACGGCATCAGGTGGGCTTCTGGGAAAACAAGGTGCACGCTTTTCCCGCGTTTACTGAGCGATGCCGCGACCTCCATTCCGATGAATCCCGCACCGATGACGACCGCGTCTTCCGCATGTTCGGCCCGTTCAATTATTCGCTTCGCGTCGGGCAGCGTGCGCAGGTAGTGTACCTCAGCGTTGTGCGATATGTTTAACGGGAAACGCCGCGGCTGCGTGCCGGTAGCGATAAGAAGACGTTCATAGCCTATTCGCTCGCCCTGTTCGGTCTCGACCAACTGCTCGTCCGTGCGGATGCGCGCAACGGGCGTCTCCAAGCGAATGTCAATGCCCTCTTTTTTGTAAAAGTCCATCTTGCTGATCAGGGCCTTTTCGGGCGGTTTCTCCCCCTGAAGAATTCCCTTGGACAAAGACGGTCGGTTGCACGGCAAGACGGACTCTGCCGAAAGAATCACTACGTCCCCGCTAACAGCTCCTTCGCCTACAAGGGCTTTCGCGGCATATCCTGCACAGGTACCGCCTCCGACAATCATGATTCGATACGTATCCATGGTCCATTCCCTCCGCCGCATGACTCCAGAGAGCGAGCGGCACATGTAAAGAATCCCTGCGCGTTTGTCTCAATCAACACCGGATTGTGCCGAAAAGCTTCCCGCGAGGGCAAGCCGCGCGCCCCTCGAAAGCTGCACTGTCATTTGCGCCGCTCATACATTGTATGGAACCATGGGCAGGCGTTGAAAGCTGCGAGCGGGTGATTAAGGCTCCATCGGCCGAGTCCGCTGGGTCAGATTCGCCGGACAGGTAGGCCGGGCCGGACAAGGGAGGTCCCATGAAGAGGCGTGTACTGGCAATTCTGAGCGGACTACTGGCGGCGCGGGCGTGCTGGGGACAGGATGTGTGGTCGCAAGCGGAGGCGAATGCGGAGGCGACGCAGCAGATCGTGGCGTTCTGCACCGATTTTGTCTACGGATGGCTCGCGCACGCCGACCCAGAATCGGGCTTGATCCCACGCAACTTGCGGGGCGACTGGTACTGGAACGCCAAGGACAGCGCCGCGGACAACTATCCTTTCATGGTGCTGACCGCCCGGGTGACGGACAACGCTCATATGAAGCGCGTCGTCGATTACATGCTCGAGCAGGAGAAGAAGCTGACGTGCCGGGTCGACTCGCTCCCGGATGATTTCAGCTTTGAGACGCAAGGCTTTCGGGCGCCGGAGGCGGATATCAGCAGCATCATCTTCGGCGCGTCGGAGTATGCCAAAGACGGCCTGATGCCGATCGCCGAGTGGATTGGGCCGAGTGCCTACCTGAAGCGCATGGAAGATCTGATTCGCGACCTGTGGAACCATGTCGCGTACGAGACCCCGGCGGGCTTGCTGCCGTCGGACAACATCGAGGTGAACGGCGAGCAGCTTCAGGTGTTGAGCCGCCTCTACTGGCTCACGGGTGACGAGGAAATCAAGTCGTGGGCATTCCGGTTGGCCGATTACTACCTCTTGCAAGACGACCTGACCCAGCATGACTCGATCCGCTTGCGCGACCATGGATGCGAGATCCTCAGCGGGCTTTCGGAGGCATATTTCCTTGCCTCGAAAGAAGATCCGGCGCGGCATGACCAGTACAGGAAGCCCTTATACGCGATCCTGGACAACATCTTGGCGAAGGGCGTGAATGAAGACGGCATGATGCCGAGCGCGTACAACCCCAAAACGGGCGAGCAGGATTGGCGGCTCATCAACGACGGCTGGGGCTATGTCTACAACGCCTTCTTGACGGTGGCCCAAGTCGACGGTGAGAAACGATATGAGGACGCCGTGCGGCATGCGCTCGAACACGCAGACAAGTACGTGGCCGCCAACTGGGAAGGCGGCAGCGCCGACGGGTATGCGGACGCAATCGAGGGCGCGCTTAACATGCTGAACCGGATCCCGGTCGACGCCGGCTTCGCCTTCGTGGAGAAGAGCGTCCCGTTCATCCTCGCCAAGCAGCGGCCCGACGGTGTGATCGAGGGGTGGCACGGCGACGGCAACTCGGTGCGGACGCTGCTGATGGTCGCGTTGTGGAAGACCCAGGGAATCGCAGCGTCTCCCTGGCGCAATGACGTGCGCCTGGGCGCGGTGCGCGGCGAGAACGGGGCGGTTCACGTGCATCTGAGTGCGGATTTCCCGTTCCATGGGACCTTACGCGTAGATAGGCCCCGACACGATGCCTATTTCCACATGCCGTTGGACTACCCGCGCATTAACCAGTTTCCCGAGTGGTTCACGGCGCGGCCGGCGCAGAAGTTCCGTGTGACGAAGGACGACGAGCCGCCCGTGGTGGTCGAGGGGAAGGAACTCTGGAGCTATCCGCTCACGCTCGACGCGGGCGACACGGTACACCTCGTTATCGAGGAAGAGCCCACTACCCTTCGGTCAATGGCGTATAGACCGGGGAGCGCGCAGGAAACGGCGAGATGGCAGACGGCGGTCCGGGCGGAGTTGGCGAAGGCGCTGAGAATCGACGACCTGCTGGATCAACAGGACTCCATTCCATTGGATCCCGAGTTCGTTTCAGAAGAAGAGCGCGAGGGCTACACATGGTCCGAGTACACCATCCGGTCCACGCCGGGCCGGCGCATACCCGTGGTCCTGACGAGGCCGCAGGCAGAGGGGAAGTTCCCGGCGGTGGTGTGCATACACGGTCACAGCGGCGACCGCTATACGACGTATGACTGCAAGTCAGTGTACAAGGGATTCGGAACCGCGCTCGCGCCAAATGCAGTCACCATCGGCATGGACGTCGGCCAGCACGAGGTGTACGAAGAGGGCCGGACATTGATGGGCGAACGACTGTGGGATACCATGCGGTGCGTGGATTTCATCGCGGCGACTCCGGAAGTGGACCCGAACCGCATCGGCTGCGCGGGCCTTTCGCTTGGGGGCGAGATGGCCATGTGGCTCGGTGCGATGGATCGGCGCATTGCCGCGACAGTGAGCGCGGGGTACCTGACGACGATGGACCACATGGAAGTAAACCACTGCATGTGCTGGAAGTTTCCGGGCCTGCGGGAGCTGGTCGAGTGGACGGACATCTATGCGCTGATAGCGCCGCGGCCGCTGATGTGTCAGAACGGAAGGAAGGAACCGTACAAGGATTTCACGGTAGGGATCGCGCGCCCGGCGATGGCGGAAATCCGGCGTGCGTACGCGGCGTTCGACGCCGAGGACGCAGCGGTGCTGGCGGTGCACGACGGCGCGCATGAGGTGGATCTGCCTGCACTGATTGCATTTTTCGAGCAGCACTTGGGTGCGTGACATGTCTATAGATGCGAAGACGGAACGGATCTGCCGCCGGGAGTTGTCCAGGTAGGCGGGGAGAGGCAGGGGGCTGCGGCACGACAGCGCGCAGCCATGCAGGCAGCGAACTACGCTTGCGGGCTTGGCGAAGCGTCCCGGCCGGCAGTCATGCAGGAGCACGACGCGGTCAGAGCGCAGGCTGCACTATTACCTCTGCGAAGGTAATTGCAGCCCTGGATTCTTCAGTGCGTCGGGATCTTCCATGCCTTTAACGCAGCCCGCGCGGGCTTTCCTCTCCAAGCCCATGGCGGTATGTAAAACTGCTGCCGCGAACGCTCGACATG
>CAZBQH010000539.1:0-3519 GCA_964493915.1 uncultured Nitrospiraceae bacterium | reverse complement strand
AGGCCCTGTACAAGGCGCGGACGGTGCAGATCCAGGCCGCGAAAAAGCAGAAGGCGCGCGAGGTCGGATTCGACATGGGCGGCGACTGTATGTACCCTCGCGAGATCATGATGGTGTCCGTACCGTACGAGGCTGAGACGCTTGATGCCCTGCTCAGGACAGGGAAGCGCGTCTTAGCACGCGACCCCGTGGACTGGGGCCGTACTGCACTGGTCCTCGGGGGGCTGAGCGGGGGCGGGCCGGATAGGCGCGTGGAAAGCCTCGCCCAGGAGACGCTGCGAAAACCTGTGCCCGATCCGAGGCCCGTCGACTTTGGTATCGCGACGGGGCGCGCCACCGTCTTGCTTATTCGGCAGAACACGGATTCAGCGTGGCGTATGCTCGAGGAGACGGCCCTTATTGCGCTGCAAAACCCGGACAGACAGGTTCTGCCTACGCCGGAGGGCAAGCGGCTGGACGAACACTACGCTCTATCAGAAGCCACTACAGTATGTAGCGACGTTGTCTCTTTAGGGGATCGGGACCGGATCGTCCCGTTCATGCAGCGGGTTGTGGCGGCTTACCCCGAATCGCACCCGTTCCGGGAGAAAGCGGAGTGGTATCTCCAAGTAGCGCAGCGGGCCGCTGCGGGCGATCCAAACCCGTGGGGCGTCACGCCGTGATGAGGGGAGGAAGGACAATGAGAAGTAGGATTGCGCTGTACACATTGAGCTGTTTGCTGCTGGCAACCGCAGGAATGTCAGGGGCTTTGGGCGCCGATCCGGATCTTTTCATCAGCGGCTCGGATTGCTGGGAATCGGACCGGCCGATCCAGGATCTCCACAGGGAGGGCGCCGTCTCGGACGAGCAGTATGCCCTTTACGGGCTGGCGTCGGACGGCTACGCCGATGTGGACCGGCGGTTGCAGGCGCTCAGCGACCTTCAGTATGACTACACCGCCCCGGCGGCGCTTCAGCGGTGGGCGACGTTCTACCGGTTTTCCCTGCTGGCCCAGAAGACGCGCTCGCGCGAGCTGCTCGAGGAAACGGCGGCCTGGCTGAGAGCCCACCCTGATGACCCGCGCGTGTTCGAGGTGCGGGGCTTGGTCGTGTTGCACCTTGTGTGGACGCCCCTCGACGCGCTGCCCTACCAGTTCGAGGAACAGCGCTACCAGGCTGCTGTTGAGCTGCTCGACGTGATGCTGGAAGAGGTGAACAGGGCGGATCTGCTGGCCCTTAAGGTCTACCTGCTCTACGGCGAGACGCTCAGTAATCTGGGGTCGCGCGTGGTCTCGGCGATTACCGAAGACTTGCGCATCCAGTATGAGGCCAAGGGCAGGGACGCCGCCTTCTGGCATGAAGCCTTCCAGACCATCGGGCTTGTCAAGGTCGACCTGACAGCACGCGCACGCGACGCCTATCTCGAGGGGGAGGCTGTTGCCCGGCACTTCCTTGACATGCGGCGCGCCGAGCCGCTGCGCATGTGGCAGGTGAGAAAGGGCTTGGAGTATGAGCATCTCTTTCAGGTCTCGGCACATGCGCAGCAGGCCCGGATCGACGCGCAGATCCAGTCCATGGATAACCAGGAGGAAGCATGGCGGTCGTGGAAAGAAGAGATCCTGCCGCGGGAGGAAGAGATCAGGCGGAACACGCCGCCCGCCGCGCGCGCGTACATGGAGGCGCTTATGGACCGGGGCTATCCAAGTACGGCCGAAGAGCTTGAGGCGACGCGTCTCGAAATCATCGCGCTTATGGACGATGCCGGAAGCTCGGGAGAGTGACGGATCGGCGGCCCTTGGGAGCACGGTAAAGCAGCGTCTAACCGCTCGCTGCGTTCTTGCGCCTTGACGGGGGTGGAACAGACAACAGGGCCCTTTCAGGGCTTCGGGGCCACGGCCGCCCGCCTTCTGAAAAGGAAACCGGAGAAGGGCAGCCTGACGCCGCCCTTCTCCGGTTCGAGAAACAGCCGTTACATCCGACTCTGTGGCGGATCAGCCCATGCCGCCCGCGCCGCTCATGTAAAACGTATAGTAATTCATGTACGTCGTCGCAGGAATCCACGCATACGTGTTGGGCAGGAACGTTGTCGGGTCGGCGATAGGATGTTTCTCGCCGTACTTAACGAATTCCACATGCCCATCCATATAGAGGACGTTCGAGCCGCCCGGAAGGTGGTTGAACCGGGCGACGCCTTGGTCCTGTCCGCCTTCAAGCTCGGTGAAATAGGAGATGTTCTGCATCCAGGCATCCCACATCACAGGCAGGGTGCTTTGGGCAATGGCGCCCCCCGCCGGGTTGTTGATGTCCGTGATGAAGAAGCGCTCGATCCCCTCTTTGAGTCGATGGAAAGAGTCGGGCACGGTCGAGACGCCGTCGTCGTCTTTGAAGGTCGAGCCGAGCAGCCAAGGCGCAATATGGCTGGCGCTGACGTCGTCGTGCATGTAGATTACGCCGTTGACTTCTGCGCGCCACACCCAGTAAGGGCATTCGGTGGCCGTGATGGGATCGCAGCCGAGGCAGACCTGGTCATGGTAGGTGATCGGCCCGAGGGCGCCCCAAGCCGCGCCCGCCATAACAGAGCCCATGAGCTTGCTGTATTGCGAGGCGGTCCGCACAGCATAGGGCATGTAGCAATAAGAGATGGGCAGCTGCAACTTGCTGTGCAGGCACATTCGCTCGATGGGCGTATCGGCCACGGCCGCAATCCGGTTGACTTGGGCGGGGAAATCGCTGTCGACTTTCCATTGGTTCCCGAGCCAGTCGCCGGCGGCGTCCGAGGGGCAGCGTGAAATAGCAGGGTCGGTCCAGTACTCGGGGTAGAGGACAGTCGAGTTGATGCCCAGCGTGACGGTCCAGTTGTTGATCGGATACCAGGACCCGCCTGGGAACCGCCCGCCGCGATCTTCACCGCTGTACATCTTGAGGATAAGTCCCCATTGTTTGAGGTTGTTTGCGCAGCTTGCGCGGCGGGCGGCCTCGCGCGCCCTCGACAGCGCCGGCAAAAGGATCGAGGCGAGGATGCCGATGATGGCGATCACCACCAAAAGCTCGATTAGTGTGAAACCCTGTTTTTTCATTTGCATTTTAAGATTCCTTTCTGTTTGTTTTCCCACAATTGACTGACTAATCAAAGAGAACTGCAAGCATCCCAAAAGCACTCTAACATAAATACACCACGTTCCGCCAAAAGTCTTGTACGTTCACCTCAGGTCCTTGTAGAAATCCTGGAAAGGCACTGGGACAAGCTTGCTTGATTGAGAGGACGCCGGCGGGTAGAGTGAATCTCTGCAGGAGACATCGACCATGTCCAGCGAAGAAAGATCCATCCAAGACGGGGCCGACTCCGGCCGTCTAACCCGGCGGGAGATGCTCCGGTTGTGTGCGGTGGCGCCGATGGCGGCCATGGCTAATTCGACGGCGCGCGGAAAGGGAGACGAGATGAGCGTCAATCGACCAAACATTCTGATAGTTCATTGCCATGATATCGGGCAGTACCTTCATTGCTACGGAAGAGAGACGGTGCAGTCGCCTCGGATCGACG
>CAZBQH010000538.1:0-7557 GCA_964493915.1 uncultured Nitrospiraceae bacterium | reverse complement strand
AGACTGTTCCGAGCGAGAAGGCCGGGTGCAGCGAAGCCTCCGTTGGAGCGCGGACATGAACACGCTGCGTGTCCTTCACATCGTGCATGACCATGCGAGTTGGACCGCGGCTGGAACCGAGCTCCTCGCGAGCGCACTTGTAAGCTCTCTGGACGCAATGCCGGGGGTCTCAGCGAGGCTGCTCGCGATGGCCATGAAACGCCAGCGCACGGACGCTCCGGGTTTCGACCACGTGGATGGCGACATCTGCGCCGCTGTAGGCACCTATGATCGCTTCATGATGGCTCGCCTCGACTGCGACCGCTGGGCTGACGATCTTGCCAGTCTTCTCGACACCGAGCAATTCGATATCGTTCATCTTCATGGCGTCGACCGCGTCGGAATCGAAACCATCGCGATCGTGCGGTCTTCGAGACCGTCGACGGCGATCTTGCTGACCTTGCACGACTACCAACTGATCTGCGCCAATGACGGACTGATGGTGACGACGGACGGGGCCTTATGCGACAGAGCCTCGGTCGACCGATGTCACCGTTGCTTCCCCGCCATCGCTGCAGAGCGGTTCGCGATGCGCGAGGCCTATCTGCGCGCAAGCCTCGAACAGGTGGACCTCTTCATCGCCCCGAGCAATTTTCTTCGTGACCGGTTCGTTCGTTGGGGTCTCGACGCTCGGAAGATCATGACTCTTGAAAACCCCGCTCCTGGACTCGGACGCGATCGTCAGCCCAAGAAGGATGCGAAGGCCTCGCGGAAAACCGTCGGGACCGGGCGCGCTCAGTTGTTCGGCCCGAGACGCGATCGGAAATCGGAGCCGCCGCCTAAACGCAATCGTTTTGGATTTTTCGGCAACATCTCGCACCACAAGGGCGTCCTCGTGCTGCTCGAGGCGGCTCGTCGCCTGCAGAGTTCCGGAACACACTTCTCTCTGAACTTGCACGGACGCATCTTGAACCCTGATGGTGGGTTTCGCGACGCATTCGATCGCGCAATGACCCAGATTGGGGATATCGCAAGGCATTGCGGACCATACCGTCCGGAAGAATTGCCGGATCTCATGGATGCCATCGATTGGATCGTTATGCCGTCGCTATGGTGGGAGAACGGTCCTCTGGTGCTGGCCGAAGCGCGACATCACCGCAAACCCGTGATCTGCTCGGGGATCGGCGGGATGGCCGAAATGATTGCAGCGGGCACCGAGGGCCTGCACGTCCCACCGGGAGATGCGGCGGCCCTTGCAACCGTAATGGGCGAAGCCGCGATGTCCGATCGCTTGTGGGACGACTGCGTTGCGCACCTGCGCCCCGCTGTCGACCTCGCGGACTACGCCTCTGCACATGTCGGTCACTATCGGCGCATTCAACGCGCCCGAGCATCGTGACGGAACCGCAGCAAAAGACAACCGCATCGCCAGATGTTCTGGCGGCCGTCGATCTGTGGCTATCCGCTCCCGGTGGGCGCGGACTGGTCGTCGGCTGGCTCCATGATCCAGATCGCATGGTGCGCGATGTGGCGCTGGAATGGCGAGCCGGTCAGGATCCTGATGTGGCCCGACGTTGGGCGCGGTTTCCTCGTCCTGACGTCAAGACCCGTCTTGAGACCATTCCGTCATTCAGGAACCGCGGCAGCCTCGCAGATGGTTCTCCAGGCTTTGTCTGTGGAATCCATGTCCCGGAAGCGGCGGCCCATGCCGGTCTCGCGCTGACCTTGCGTCTTGTCGACGGCCGGACGCTACGCGAGCCGGCGCCGCGACGCCGGATCGCCGACACCGCAGATTGGCGACGCCTGTTCGAGCTGCTGGGACCGCGCAATCCTGAGTTTCTCGCTATTCTGCAACAGCATGCAGCGCCCGCGATGGCGGCGGCGGCGAGAAGCGCGGTATCGACCGTGGCTTCGGCGACACCGATCCGCTTGTTTGGCGGAAGGCGTCGCCCAGCTGTCGATGCCCTTGTTCCCCTTGAGCGGATGCAGGACGCACTTGCTCTTTGCGCCATGCTGGCCGGCACGGCTGATGAAGAGCAACTGCGCCTCATGTTCTTGATTCCAAGACAGCTCGCCACTGGAACCGTGGAGCAACTCCAGCAGACCGCATCCTTCTTCGGAGTCGATGCGATTGCGTTCGTGACCCCCACAGAGACGACGCAGGCAGAGCGACTGGATTGCGGGCTCGCTGCAGCGACGGCCGATCATGTTCTCCTCTGGCGACCATGCGCACTGCCGAAGACCGCCGGGTGGCTGACGAACCTTCTGGACAAGGCGTCCTTGGGCCTTGTGTCTCCGACCCTGATCCATGAGGACGGCACAGTGGCTCATGGCCAGTTCCCGACCGCCAATGACTGCGCAGCCGTAGGAGCGGAACCTGTTGGCGCGTATCGCCGCCGAACTGCGCATGTCGTGTTGGGTGACCGCGCCCTGATCAAGGTGGCGGGAGGCTTCAGCCGTGGCCTCATGTCTGATGACCTCATCGTCGAGGACCTCGCCGTGAGAGTGGCTGGCTTGGGCGGTAGAGCGGTCCGAATTCCGACAACTCCGTTCTGGTTGCTCGAGGACCCTTGGCGCTCACCTGCCAACTCTCTGCAGCCGATCCTTCTCGACCTCGACCGCACGGTTGCAGCGCTGCGTGACGGCCGCTCGGAGATACCGTCACCGTGAAGGTGCTCCTCGTATCGCACGCACATCCGGCATTCTCGATCGGCGGCGTGGAAGTCGCCTCCTACACACTGTTCGAGGCGCTACGGCAAACCCCAGGTGTCGAATCCCACTACCTCGCAGGAGCGTCGCCGCCGCTCGCACGCCACAGCGATTCACCCTTGATGAAGCTCGGCCGCGGGCCGGATGAAACTCTCTACTGGCAGGATGATTTTGACCTGTTTTATCTATCGAAGAACAACAAGACGGAGCACATCGATTATCTTGAGCCCTTCCTGATCGACCTCGCGCCGGATGTCGTGCATGTTCATCATGTCCTGTCATTTGGCATCGAGCTAATCTGGTCAATTCGCCGCGCCTTGCCGAAGGCGCGCATCGTCATGACCCTGCACGAGTATCTCGCCATTTGCGCAAACAACGGCCAGATGGTGAAGACGCGCGACCAAAAGCTCTGCCACCGAAGCTCTCCATGGGACTGCGGCGCCTGCTTTCCCAAGGCGGGTCCAGGCAACATGATGCGGCGCAAGCTCCTGATCACTCGCGCATTTGAGATGGTGGACCGGTTCATCTGTCCGAGCCGCTTCCTTCTCGAGCGGTATGTCGAATGGGGCTTGCCGCGCAGCAAGATGACCGTGATCGAGAATGGCCTCGCTCAAGGGCCGACCGCTCCACCTCGCCGACTCCCAGAACCTAACGCGCCGCGCGATCGCTTCGGGTTCTTCGGTCAGCTCAACCCCTACAAGGGGATCAAGGTCCTACTGGACGCCGTCAAGCTGATCCCACAAACGGCTTGGAGCGCCCAAGGCGGTGTTACCATCCATGGCGGCGGCCTGGAGCGCCAACCTGAATCATTCCAACGCGAAGTGCATGAGCTACTCTCCAAAGCCGGCTCGCGAGTCCGCTATGCTGGACCCTATGTGAACTCGGACCTTCCGAAACTCTTCCGTGATATCGACTGGACCATTGTTCCGTCCACCTGGTGGGAGAATTCCCCAGTGATTATTCAAGAGTCGTTTTATCATAGGCGTCCAGTCATTTGTAGTAACATTGGTGGCATGACCGAAAAAGTACATAATACTGTTGATGGAATATACTTTATAGTTGGGCAGCCCCACGATCTTGCGCGTTGCATGCTGAGAGCGATGAACGAACTGCATTCCTGGAAATCTCTGCAAGAAAACATCGCCCCCCCTAGGCCAATTGAATTTTTATGCACTCGTCATATTGAGTGCTATTCTCTCCATAATAATTGACTTCCAAGCCCCCGGCCCCGAAAGAAACTTATGCTGCCCTCAAAAGAAAAACACCGCGACGCCGACATACCTCACAATGTGATCGACAAGCCACGCCAAGGCCCCAATTAATGTCAACACCGCCACAACAACAGCGCACGGTTGCAGCGCAAAATGAATGCCGCTAACCTATCTTCAACGTTCTCTTGAGTTTGCCGGAGGCCCTGATGTTAATGGACTCTCACACTCATTCTGCGAGTTCTCAGAACGAGTATGTGCATCCCTTCTTTGTACTACAAAGGCTTCGGTGCATTCAGTCTCTCAATAATGATAATGCTACGATATCTCGCGCATTCCTAACGGCGCTGATGAAACCCATCGTCGCTTCAATTCGTTTTGACGAAACATTCTATCGACGTACCTACAGCGACCTGTCTGAGGCTGAGCAAGCTGGACATATTTCTAACCTTCATGATCACTACGTCAACTTTGGCTTTTTCGAGGACAGACTGCCATGCCACGTCCCGGTCGATGGAGCGTTTTACGCGCGCGAGTATCCTGACGTGGCAGTAGCAATCTTAGAGAACCGTGTGGAGTCAGCCCAATTGCACTTTGAGTCCGTTGGCTTTCGAGAGGGACGCCTACCGTCACGAAACTGGTCCTTCAAAACTCTACTGGTGGGCTAAACAAACAATCCAGCTCTGAGGAAAGGTTGGATCAACAATACATCACTCGATTCGCGAGGCTACAATGAATACCTCTAGCGATGCTGTTGACATCTGCTCCGTGGACATCAAACAAAGCGATTTTTGTGTCCAATTCACTGACGAGGCAATCCGTTACGCATCTCATGTCAACATCTACAAGGGCGATCGAATTGTATTTCATATCAAGTATCTCAGGTTAAGAGGTGGCTTTGTTCTGAACGATGTGGCCGATGGCGAATGGCAAACCGAGCGCTTTGTCGAATGCAGGAATCTGACCGCCGGAGGAGTTCGCGTCAGCGTCTGCCTTCGGGATGGAGTTCCGCATCTCGAGCTGCCCGGTGCATCGCCGATAGAATTGGGTAATCGATTCTCTCTCATCGGCAAGCTCACGGCTCACCTCCCGAGAAGCATCCGGCTTGTGACGCAACGCACAAGTCAAGCACGCACCACCACGCAACTCGTTCAGATGCGTAGCCTCGAAGATTCTGGAATAGCACTTGGACTGGATGCGGTTGTCACAGCTAATGGCGCCTTTTTTATAGAGGGATGGATCGACGATCGGAATGTTAGATTGAGTGGTGTTTCATTAATCGATTTCGCAACAGGCCAACGCGAATATCTTCCAGTTTATCGTGTTCGTCGACCCGATGTCGAAGCACATTTGCAGACAAGTAGACCGCACGAGTTCGGCTTTTGGACCGTAGGCGCGTCCGGTGGTATGCTATTGGAAGGCTCTGCCCTTACTCTGGTTTTTGTCGATGGCTCCGGAGTTCCGCTAACGGTCGGTTTACCAGTTCGACAGACTCAGCATGAGTTCTTTGATTTCCTGCTCGCTAACTTCGGTCGCAGGAACATTATTGGCAATCGTACAGCTCGCTCTTTTGCCGATTTGAATGCCGGATACGGAGAGATCCTTTCGTCTCTTTATAAAGACACCTGTGGCTCGCGTAATTCACTTTCAAGCACCCAATTTGGGCGCCCGCACAAGCCACGCGTGAGCTTTATTTGTGTACTTTACGGAATACCGGACTTTTTATATCTGCTTGTTTCTCAGTTTGCGCGCTTCTCAAACCTGAATGAGATAGAGTTCATTTTTGTTAATAATAGCCCAGAGATCGAGGAGATCGTAGTTCGTGACGCAGAGCTTGCGAGCCTAGTTTTTTCCGCAAGCATTAGGGTTCTGACCTTAAACCAGAATTCTGGCTTTAGCTATGCGAACAATATTGGCGTTCAAGCAGCTCTAGCCGACCTGATTGTAATAATTAATCCCGATGTGTTTCCGCGAGAGGCCGGCTCAATCAAAAGACTCTTTACTCTTGCGGAGAATGGTTGCGGCAAAGATATTTACGGCGGAAAGCTTTTCTATGCAGATGGAAGCGTTATGCATGAAGGCATGTTTTTCAGCAAAGATCATAAGCTTACAGCACTCTGCACTTCACCTATTTGGACTGTGGAGCACTATCGGAAGGGATTTTCTGACACTAGCAGCGCCGCAATTCGACCTGTCCCTGCATTAACTGGCGCACTTATGGTTTTGTCAAAGACTCTTTATGAGCAGATGGGCGGCTTCAATACGGAAATTATATTTGGTCATTATGAAGACGCTGATCTGTGCTTGCGCGTTCAAGAACACGGAGGGCGCGCGCTTCTGGATCCAGCGCTTGCGTATTGGCATTATGAAGGCATGGGCTCAGTTAAGCGACCCGAGCACATTGGCTCGAATATGTATAACAGATGGTACTTTTCAAATTGCTGGGGCAACCGGATCGAGGAGGTAACCAATGACTGATGTCTCACGAGTTCTATTCGTCAGCGTGTTTCATCCGGAATTGGTGCGCGGTGGAGCTCAGCAGACAGCCTACGAACTATTCCTAGGGGCACGGGCGGCCGGCTTGGATGCTGTGTTCCTGGCTTCGTGCGAGCCAAACATCGCGCCGGCGCTTTTCAAACCGGGAGCGATCATCACTGGCTTTGACGGTCGGCCCAACGAGTATCTCTTCTTGTCCGACAGTTTTGAGCACAGTTGGTACCGTAACGTGAATATTCGGGCCTTGACTTGGTTCGCAGAGTTTTTGCGTGACATGAAGCCCGACGTCGTTCATTTTCACCACTTCATGACCATCGGGCTCGATATGTTCCTGCTTGCGCGTCAGGTGCTTCCCGACGCGAAGCTGGTGCTGACGCTCCACGAGTTCCTTGCCATCTGTAAGGCTGACGGCCACATGGTTCGGCGCAACGACCGAACATTGTGTCAGCAGGCTTCCCCCGTTCGGTGCCATCAGTGCTTTCCGGACATTTCACCGGAAATGTTCCAGCTCCGTGATGACTGGATACGTCACGCCTTCTCGGTATTCGACGCGTTCATCGCGCCGACAGACTTCGTGCGGCGCCGCTACCTAGCCTGGGGCCTGCCGGCCGAGAAGCTGCATGTCGTGACCAACGCTCAGGCCGACTACTCGCAGCAGGACTTCCGGGTGCCATTCCTCCGGCAGACGGTCAGCCATACGCCGAACCGCTTCGGTTTCTTCGGACAGCTAGTCGACAACAAGGGCCTCGGCGTGGTGTTCGACGCGCTGGAACTCTACGCGAAAACCTATGAGGAACCCCTCTCCCTGGACATCAGCGGGGCCAATCTAAACTACGCATCCGAGGCTTTCCGGCAAAGGTTCGACGGCTTTCTCGCCGAGGCCAAGGCGCTTGAACCGCTGGTCAAAGTGCAGTTCCATGGTAGTTACTCGATGGCTGACCTGCCGACGCGCATGTCGCGCATCGACTGGGTTTTGGTGCCGTCGATCTGGTGGGAGATATTCGCTTTGGTGCTTTCGGAGGCCTACATGTTTCGTCGGCCGCCGGTGGTGAGCAACATCGGCGGCGTCGGCGAGCGGGTTCGCCACGACATCGACGGCCTGCTGTTCGACGTGGGTGACGCGACCAGCCTGATGCAGACCATGCATCGCTGCGTCACGGAAGAT
>CAZBQH010000537.1:0-5152 GCA_964493915.1 uncultured Nitrospiraceae bacterium | reverse complement strand
AAGACAAATGACATCAAGATTTCCGTCGAATGTGGCGGTCTCCTCGAATATGCACCCCTCGACGACACCAACGGCGAGAGTACTGCGCGGATCGAGCTGGCCAAAATCGAGAACCTGGCTGGCGCGGGTGGAACGCCCGACTTCCTGAACATGGACGGGCCGATACGCCGTCTCATGTTTCCAGGGGAGGGAAAGAAGGGCTTTGAATCAGTTGAACGCTGTGCTGATCAGCTTGTGATCTATATGAAGAAGGTCCGTGAGCGTTATCCGGAAATCCAGTTTTTCCTCTTGACGAATTTCCCGAACTGGGGTTGGAAAGACACGCCCTGCTATTGGGGAACGGGCGAAAACAGTCAAGGTTGGGGCGACTACGCAAGAGTTCTCCCTGTGGTTGTGGAAAAGACCAAAGAAGCCGGTGTGTCTTTGCTAGGCGTGACTGCCGACAATCCCTATGACTACCTCATGGGCCTTCAGGGTTCCCCGAAGCTTGACGATCCGAAAAGCGTTGACTGGATGAAACGGCTTCGCGAGCTCGAGGACTATGTCAAGGCGCAGGGGCTCGAGTTCAACCTCATCATCAACAGCCAACGGGGCGGCGACAGATCCGCAAAGCTCTTCTACGAAGACACCCTGGCCTTCCTGGACGCTTACCGGAATGCCGGCGGCGCGCCCACCCGCTACATTGTCGAGAGCTGGTACAGGGAGCCCGTCAAGGTCGTTCCCGAAGACGAACCTTACACGATGGCCTATGTGGTCAAGCAGGTCGTCCGGCAGGTCAAAGGCGAAGGCAGCAAGCGATAAGGTCTTGAACTTGGGAGGGCCGGCGCGGCCTGTGTCGGCAGACTATCGGATTGTGGATGTGGAGGGGGCGTTGTAGCTTGCCTCTGCAGGCCGCTTCGTGGGCGGTGCGTAGCCCCACACGTCCAGGGCGAGGCGCCAACGGTCTGCCACAGTCTCTACATCTTCGTTCGTATAGTGGAACTGGTTTGTCCTGTAGGCGGAGAGGCCGGCGGCATAGGTCTCGATGCCTGGGCGCGCTTGCTCCCAGCCGGATAGGTTGAGCGCGCCGTATAGACGCGCCGTCTGACCAACAGGATCCGCCACGAGTTCCTCGAAACGCATTTCGATCAGATTGGTTGCGGGAATCGTCTTTCTGTCCTGAAGATATCGGCGCGTCATTTCCTCGAAGAAGACGAGAACGTTAGCTCTGATCTGCTCGTCGCTGATTGACTGGAAGCCTATCAGGTCAATGATGGCGCGATGCAACCATTGGGTTGAGAGGTAGACCTGAAATGGGTCGCGACAGAGGTGCACGAACTTCGCGTCCGGGAAGATCTCGAGCAGGGCGGGAATCCGCCCCGTGTTCACCGGGTTTTTCAAGACGAGGCGCTTGTCTTCCTGGCCGGCCAACACCCCTTTGACCAAGTGCACATAGGTGGAGCGCCATTCCTCTCGATCCTGCTGCGACAAACCCTCGAAGAGGACGTAGCGTTGGAAGAGGTCGGGCATCCGTTCCGGGAAGTACCATCCAACGTAAAAGGAGTGCGGTGTGATGTTGCACAGCGCGAACTCTTCCTCTTGGGGCAAGTCAAGCGACAAAGGCATGTTGTCCATGGCGCGTTTCGTGGGCATCTGTCTGGCGACAAGAGGACGTAAGATGCGTTTGCTGACGTGAAAAGAGGCCGGTACAAGGCTGTGCAGGGTGCTCATATAGGCGGTGCAAGGGTCCTGGCCGAGCAGGTTGTGCAGCAGAGTTGTGCCGGTCCGCCAATGGCCTATGATGAAGACAGGGGGGCGGCTGATCTCGATGGCATCGATTGCGCCTCGGTACAGGCGTTTTTCGAGCAGACGCAACGGAGCACATAAAGGGCTGACAAGGGTGACGTAAGCGGCGCGCAACCAGTGTTGGGCGTCCTCGCGCGACCCGGTCGATCGAATCCTCCGCCAGTGGCGGAAGGAGTTAATTGCGAGCGGATGGTAAAGAAGAGTAGGCCAGTGCCTATTCCGAGGCCCCTTGTGGTTGGAAGGCTTGAGCTGTCGCATTATCTGAAGTAGATCTTCCAAGCGCATGCGTAGGACGGGCCCCCGAAATCGAAGTCCCGCCGCTTAAACATGTTCTGGCCTGCATTAAACGAAAACACGCTTCGCTTTCCGCAGGGGATATCCACGCCGATGTCCAGATTCAGGCTGGGAATGAACCAATGATCGCTAAGCTCGATGTTCACGAGATTGCCCACGGGTCGCGGTCCGACCTTTACCTTTGCGTGATAGGTGGCGTAGGTCCATGTCACCCGGGCGCCGATATAAGGTTTCGCATTCTTTAACCGGTCCTTGATGCCCTCGTATTCCCTCAATGCAGCGCTTCTGAGCGGCAGGTAATCGATCCCGAAACCGAAATAAGCCGCCCCGCGCGTGACTTCATAGTCCGTGTGAATAGGTAGGAGAAAAACGCTCATGTTGTTCTGTTTGGTCCGTACCTTTCCAGCGGAATACCCCGTCTGGAAGAACAGCGACCAGTATTTGGCCGTGCGGCCTATGCCCACGTAGGGCGGCCACATGAGGTAATCATCGCGCATATCGCTGAAGGTCTTCACCTGGCGGTAGCCTGGCGCCAGGGCTTTCATCGTGCTGTCGAGGTATCTCCGCACCAACTGCTCGCTCTCGAGCCGAGGATGGACGTTCACCGCGGCCAGAAGCAGAAACCAACGGCGCTGCTCCTCCTTGCCTTGTTGCCCGGGAACAGCCTCTTCTTCGAGATCCGTTTCCACCGTGTGCGTCGCCTCTTCCTGCAGTCTCTCAGGATCGTTTGCAGCGTATGAGCCCACACAAGGTCCCAAAGTCGCAACTACCAGCGCAACGCTCCGCATGAACCGGGCATAGAGCATCACTGTACGATCTCCCCTTGGACCAAAAAGACCCGATCACAATCGCGAGCCTGACGAGTTTTCGTAGACATCGCGGCACACGTACCCTCGTGGAGAGCGAGTGTAGCATACCCCTGTGCCCCGCCGATACTGTTACGTTTTTTTGATTAGCCTGTTCCAGAGCCTATTATGTCGCAGTTATCGGAGCGTAGACCCTTCTATACAGGAGATCCGAAGGGATGACTGTGGCAGTTACGGGCGCATCGGGCCACATCGGCGCGAATCTCGTGCGCATGCTGAAGGACTCGGGCCGCGACGTGCGCGCCATGGTTCACCGCAACACGCGGGCGCTCGACGGGCTTGATGTCGCGCTAATCCATGGCGACGTACTCAATCCTTCTTCGGTCCGGCAGCTGTTCTGCGGCGCCCAGGTGGTTTACCACCTCGCGGGGGTCATTACCCTGCGCAGCAGGACGAACGACTCGGCACTGTCTACGAACGTCGAGGGTGTCCGCAATGTTATTGATGCGTGTCGGGCATGCGGCGTCAAGTTCCTCGTCCACTTCAGCTCGATCCATGCATTTTCCGAAACCCCGGCAGACGGCGTTGTCGATGAGCAGCGACCCCTTTGCCGAGATGAAGACGCCTTGCCGTACGATCGCTCGAAAGCCGCGGGAGAACAAATAGTCCGGGAGGCTGTTGCGGCTGGATTGCCCGCGGTTATCATCAATCCGACGGCGGTGCTTGGTCCGCACGACTACAAACCTTCGGCCATGGGCCGCGTCTTGCTCGACTTGTGTCGCGGCCGGCTGCCTGTCCTTGTCCAGGGCGGCTTTAATTGGGTCGACGTGCGCGATGTTTGCGGCGCAGCCATCCGTGCTGAAAACCTCCGCGCCGCGGGCCGGCAGTACCTTGTCGGCGGACAGTATCTCGCGCTGAAGGAGTTCGCAGACCTGGTCGGAGAGGTCACGGGCCGGCGCAGTAGGCGTTTCGTTGTGCCGCCCGCCTTGGCCCGTCTGGGCGTCCCTTTTGCAGGCTTGGCAGCCCGTGCCAAAGGCAGGGAACCGCTTTTTACAGCCGCATCTTTGCGCGCGCTCCAGCAGCACCGTTCCGTAAGCCACGAACGCGCACGGCAGGAGCTTGGCTACTACCCCCGGCCGCTTCGCGAGACGATCAGGGATGCGTTCGCCTGGTTCAAGGAGATGGGATGGCTCTAGCCTATGGGTCCTTTTGAAGAATCACTGTACCGTGTCCTGGTCTGGACGGGCTTTGCGGGCGCAGCTCTGGTGTTTGTGCTGCTCTGTTTCGTTACGGCGCCGTATGGCAGATACGCCCGCCAAGGGTGGGGACCACGTATCAACAGCGCGATCGGCTGGGTGCTTATGGAAGTGCCCGCCGTACTGGTTTTCGGCGCATGCTTTATGGGGCAAGGCGGACCCGACAATGCTACGCCGTGGGTGTTCCTCGTCCTATGGGAGATCCACTACGTCCATCGTACATTCATTTTTCCCCTGCGCATGAGAAGCTCCGGAAAAACCACACCCGTTGCCGTCGTCGCAATGGCCGTGGGATTCAATACCTACAACGGCTACCTCAACGGACGGTATCTGAACGTGTTTGAAAATGCCTATCCGACGTCATGGCTTGTCGACCCGCGTTTTCTTGCGGGGCTTACACTTTTTGTTCTTGGATTGATCATGAACGTCCGCGCCGACCAACGCCTGCGCGCCCTGCGGCGGCCCGCCGAAGGCACGTACCGCATTCCCGAGGGCGGACTTTTTAGATGGGTGTCCTGCCCAAACTATCTGGGTGAAATCGTCGAGTGGACAGGCTGGGCCCTGGCGACCTCGTCGATGGCCGGGCTGGTCTTTGCGGTTTGGACTGCTGCCAATCTGGTGCCGCGGGCCCTCGCTCACCACAAGTGGTATCTTGAACACTTCACCGGTTATCCCCCCGAACGTAAAGCACTTGTGCCGTATCTGTTCTAGGTGCTTACCCGTTCAGTTTGTGCAACAGGCTGTTGGCTCATGTCCCTTCTTGCAACAGAGATAAACCGTCAGAGTCAGGTGGTGTTTTGGACCACTATTTAGAGCGTCGCGTGTATTGATCCTCCGTGGTCCTCCGTGGTGTCGATTTTGCATTATCAGATTGTAAGGTTCTGACACCAGGATTGTTCCAGGGCGCAGGCTTCAATGGGGCCTCGCCTGTGGTGATGAGAAAACTTATGGGAACATATGTTCTCACTGTGCTACTACAGCACCTTCAATGGGGCCTCGTCTGTGATGACG
>CAZBQH010000536.1:0-3817 GCA_964493915.1 uncultured Nitrospiraceae bacterium | reverse complement strand
TGGGTCGCGGCGGGCAGCGGTCAGTATCAGGCTCAAAATGGGGTGCGTCTGCGCGGCCCATTTTGTAGCTCTGGATGCTGCTGTTGGACGGGCTCGTCTGGCATCATTCTGACGTCAGTTCCTCCAGTTGATCAAGGATGGCAAGGATGGGCGAGAGACGCTCCTCGCTCACCGCTTTGGCGCTTGATAGCCTCCCCTTGAGTTTGTCGATCTCGTCCTTAACTAGGGAAGCATCTCTCTGATCTTGAAATATCTTGAAGAAGCGAAGCCAGTGCTCCGCATTGATGCCGCAGAGTAACTCCGTTCTGGTGCGTTCAAGGTACGAGTCCATGAGTCCCGTCCGGGCGTACCGCCCGAAGTTGTGGCCCTTGTCATACTCTGGTTCATCGGCAATGTGATCTGACTTCACGGGATACGGCTTGACGTCTACGGGTTCCTTGATCTTCTTGTTCCCTTTGGCGTTACGAAGGACTTGCCAATGATAGTTGCGGTACTCAGCCGCGTAGCGAGCGGCCTCAATATACGGCGCAAGGACGCGCGGTGAACCAGCGATCACGTTGTTAAGAACCCAAGGAACTACAACAATTAGGTCTTGTAGAGCACACGCTTTCGGCGTCACTTGGAACCTGAAACTTGGCTCTCCCTCCTTCGCCAACAGGTACCATCCTTTGAGCTCGATACCCATGATGATGTCTTCTTCCCCGCCTTCGGCACCGGCCGACCGCTTCAGCAGAACGTCAGGAAACGTCTGTGATTGCCGCACGAATGAGTACAGCGCGTAGTGCTCGTCGGGATCCCAGACGGACCGCATTTGGTTGAGCGTTTGCACCACTTGATTCTCGATCGTTGCGCCGAGAGCAGTGTTTAGTGTGAAGATGTCTGTTGCTGAAATGCCCTCTATATTCGTTTCGGTCCTGAAATAGGTTGGAAGGCTGTAGAGGGCTTCCTTGACGCCCTTCAGCAACACATGATGCTTCCAGTTCATGGGGGGATTCTGTTTGGTCGGTTCAGAAGATGTCATATCCATCCAGCCTTTTTATTGCGAGTTCGAAGTAGTCGGGATTGATCTCTGCTGCGAATGCTTGTCTTCCGAGCTTATGGGCGGCCACAGTTGCAGAGCATAGGCCCCCGAAGGGTTCCCACACAATATCTCCCGGAGCGGATGTGGCCTCGATGCACATCTCAAGAAGCTTCAAGGGCTTCTGGTTCATGTGAAGGCACTTGTAGTTCTTCTTCAGTCGTTCGGAGCCACGAACGGCTGGCTCTTGCCACACGTTCGTCACCCCGTTCTTGAAGTTGAACTTCGATCTCATCTGCGCCCACTCGTCTCCGGAGATTGGGCTCTTGCCGTCTATCGAAAAATAGGGACGGCCATTTCGCTTGCCGTACTTGTTTGCATAACGGGCGAGTGCATCGAATGCCTCTGGAGGTGGAAAGTACCACAAATGGCACTGCGTGAAGTACTTCCGCGTTGCGGCGTTCTTGACGCCGCAGGCTTCATTTGTCTTGCTGAGCGGAAGGCCCGACCTCTGCCATTCATGGCGAAGCCATTCTTTCATCGAAAGCGCGTGCCCGTTGACGCGGAAGGTTACTTGCTTGACATACTGCACGCAGACTTCTGTTGTGACCGGGAATTTGCGCATTGTCTTGCCGTTGCAGTTGCCAGCGATGTGTCCGATTCCTTTGTCCCAAATGTGGCAACTGCGGTATTCCCAGCCGCACGATTGGATCAGTGCGTGTGTATTCGCCCATCCGATCTCCGAGTTCCAGAACCAGAGAGTTGTGGAGGGCAGTGCCCGTTGAGACCAAGCGGCAACATGAGGTGCATAAGCTTCTTCAAGACGCCCCGGTGTTGGTGGGTCTCCTGGGTAACTGCCGAGTCCGTATGGCCCGTCGGAAACGATGACAGTAGGGGATGGCCACTTGCCGTAGAAATCCAACGCGTCACCGAGGAACACCTCGGCTCCGTCCCGGTGAAAGCTGGTTATCCGCGCTGTCTTCGGCATGCTGGTATCCTACGGAAATCGGGTGGCTATGTCATGTATCTTCTCTTGCCGTCCAACTACGTGTTACATGGTTTCTGCATAACACGCATACTGTTTCCGCTCCTTTACAAGATTCTACCCTTACTATAGATGCAAGTCAATTGGCTTGCCGCCCCGCTTTTTCTGCATGGAATCCGTGACCTCTACCCGCTCGTATTTTGCCCCGGCGCGGCGGGCTTGTCAATAGGAAAGCGGGGACAGCCAGCGAGTGGCAGTCCCCCGCTTTCGGCCCTTCGGGCCTTGCATCAGCGAACGGGTCATGCCGGGGATCGCGTCACCGTCCGACTTTGCTCCCAATGGTGCGGGGCGCCGGGCATCACCACGCGTGCGAGTCCGGCCATACGCCTACCCTGTTTTCATGCCGCTACCGTGCCAAGAGAAATATGCACTGCGTTGCCGGATTACCCGGCGGATCCGGTGGAACGTTGCCATAACAGGCAAGCTCTGCTTGTCCTGTTGATGGCCTTGTTAGAACATAAGACCACCTGCTCACTGACCTTGGTACAAGCTCGGTTGTCAAGTAACCCACAAACGGCCGGGCGTCCAAGCAGCCACATCTGAATGGCATACCCGTGTGGGCAACAGAGCTAGAGTGCGACCAGCTCGGCGAGCTTGGCCGCGACGTTTGCCATCGGATTTTCTGCAGTACTCAGGCCGCTTCGCGAGCCGAGCAGAGGGCTGACATTACGGAGAGCTTCATGCGTCGTGCCGTGCATGATGGGAACGAGCAGGTCACGCGCTAGGAGTGCCGATAGCTCTTTGTCGGCGATGCCCTCTCCTTGGAGGCGGCGCAGCAGAGCGGGGGTCACCAGCACGATCCCGACTCGCGACTTCGCCAGCCCCCTGTCGATTTCGCGTAGCAACGACGTGCCGAGGGCGACATCCTTCTCGCTGAACCAGACCGAGACACCGCGCGACACGAGCAGGTCGTGCAATTCTTTGGCGGCCCCTTCCCGATCGTCCCACGCGTGGCAGAGAAAGACGTCCCGAGGGTCAGGCAGGGGCGTCCGCTTCTCGATGCTGTCGCGAACTGGCGAGAGTGCCCTCACCTCGGCAGGCGTGTACACCACGCCTGCTCGCGACCAGCGCGGCCTTGCGCTGCTGCAGGACCCGCCGCCGCTGCTCCCCGACGGGGAGTAGGACGGGGACGAGTACGACCCGTAGCTGCTGTAGCCGCTGTGGTGGCCGCATACAGGGCAGGCCGCCCTGCTCCTCGCTGTGCGATGGCCATATACTGGTGCTGTGCATTTAGCCATGTCCCTTACCCCTCTAATTGAATTGAATGAGTAGTTCTAACAATGTTCAGGCCGATCTTTCTAACACCCCAAACCGGTTTAGAGTGCTGACACCCGCACACTCGGCAACTCAACCCGCGACTATTCTGCCCCGTCGGAACGGGTTTGTCAACCGAGAACACGTCCTGCATTTTTCCTTACCCCGCGAGCCGCTTTTACCTCAAAACGGGGACTGGCACCCTGCTGCCTGTCCCGTTTTCCGAGGAGCCACTTTTACGTGGTTGACAATCCCGGCACACCGGGATTGTTGGTGCTTCGGTGGGCTGAAGTGTTATTGTTTTTCGTGCGGCTTTGCCGCCCGCTTGAGGCGATTGGCTCTGGCGCGGTCGGGAAACAGGGCGTATAATCCCCACCATATTTCTTTTATTGAGGTTGGTTATGATCGAACGCTATTTGGATGACTTGGAATCGCGCATCGACGAGGACGTCGAGCAGCAGCTTCTGGACGCCTGGCTGGCCTTCTGCCACGGCGAGTTC
>CAZBQH010000535.1:0-7343 GCA_964493915.1 uncultured Nitrospiraceae bacterium | reverse complement strand
TGGTTGCCTGGGAGCAGTTGTCCTTGCATGCACGGGAGCAGGAGCGCTTCGGCGGCTTGTCCCTCGAAGGGATGCCGCCCCTCGCACTCGACCAGGCGGGTCCCAAAGCCGTGATCTGCGGGAAAGGGTTCCGAATCGTCTTCGACAAGGCTTCGGGCATGATGACTTCATGGAAGCAGCAAGACCGCGAGTTTCTTGTCAAGGGACCACAGTTCACCGTGTGGCGCGCTCCGACAGACAATGAAGAGATTCCTGGGCTCAGCCGCAAGTGGCGGCAGTCAGGATTTCACGAGCTCGCATCAAAGCTGGACAAGTTCGAGGCGGTCCAGGGAACGCCCAGCGCGGTGACGGTCCACGTACACGCAACCTATACGGCGGCGAAGCTGGGCCCGCGTTTCTCAGGCAACTGGACGTACACCATCTACGGCAGTGGCGACGTGCTCATCGAAGGGGATGTCGAGCCGCTCTCGGAAATGCCCAGTCTGCCGCGCTTCGGTCTCGAGTTGCGCGTGGCAGGCGACCTCAACCAGCTCACGTGGTTCGGACGGGGACTCCATGAGAACTACCCGGATCGCAAGCTAAGCGCTGCCGTCGGCCGGTATACGGAACAGGTCCTCGAGGTCCCTGTGCCTTACGTCATGCCCCAGGAATACGGGACCAAGTCCGACGTCCGCTGGGCCGCTTTGACAAACCGCGACGGTTCCGGGCTTGTCGCGATCGGGCAGCCATTGCTCTACGTCAGCGCCCGGCCCTACACGACGTGGCAGTTGACGGAAGCAAAACACACGTTCAATCTGATCAAGCGCGACGATGTCACGTGGAATCTGGACACCGAGATCGCCGGGCTCGGCAACGGAAGTTGTGGTCCCGGGACCCTCGAGCAGTACCAGGTTCACCCCGTCAAGCGTCGCTACGCCGTGCGGTTATGTCCATGCGACCGCCTTGCAACTGCGGACAGGCGCGCGAAAGAGTCCTTGCCGCGGGTAGATGGGTAGACGGTCGTGCCGCTGTGCGGTCTACGCGCTCGATCGCTCGCACAGGTCCTTCACCTTGTCTTCGTCTACATCGATGCCAAGTCCAGGGCCTTTCGGTATGGAAATACGCCCCTCTATCACCTTGAGAGGCGCCCGCAGCACGCTCTCGCCGAGGAACTGGGGACCATTCAGCGCGGCGGGGTGTTTTAGACCGTAGGCGCCGTAGAGGATCAGGCTGGCCGCGAGCGAGATGTCCGGGTCGGTCAAACCGCTGCCGAGGAAAAGCAGGCCCGCACGCTGGACAACCTCGATCTGCTCGGACGCCGGTTTGAGTCCCCCGCAACGGGCCGGCTTCATGGCAATGCCGTCGCAACAGCCTAGGCGAATGAACTCGACAGCGTCCGTTGGCGACACCATTCCTTCATCCAGAAGGATGGGCAAGGCACCCAGCTTGTGAAGCCGCTGATACCCTGTGACGTGGTTAGGGGGAATAGGCTGTTCGAGCACGTCGACACCGGTCTCGGCCAGTCTGGGGATGACTTCGAGGGCCGTGGCCAGGTCATAGCCGCCGTTTGCGTCGGCCCACAGAAAACCCTCCGGGGAAAGCTCCTTGACACGGCGGCACAGGGCAAGGTCGAAGTCCGGATCGGGTGCAACCTTCACATTAAAGTGAGCGTAACCGCGGTCCCTGCCCTTCTGGATAAGCCCCGGTATCTCGTCGAGCGTCTTGGGATTGAGCGTCCAGCTAAGGGTCAGCGCGTCGGGGAGGGTCCGCCCCCAAAAAGCAGCAATGTTGAGCCCCAGGGCGTGGCCGATAAGATCATGCAAGGCGATGTCGACGCCCGCTTTCGTAATAGGAGCGCCGGTGCTGAATCCGTTAGCGATTTCGCGGTTCATAACCGCGTGGATCCCGTCGAGATCAAAGGGGTCCATGCCGACAAGGACAGGCTTGAGGTAGTTCGCCAAGGTGCTCGCAGCGCTCTCGAGCGTTTCATAGCTCCACCGGGGCAAGGGCACACTCTCGCCCCAGCCTTCCGTTCCGTCGTCCGCTGTGATCTTGATGATCACCGCCGGCCGTCCTCCCGAAGAGACAGGGCCCTCGAAGAACTTGAACCGCATCACAGTCGGGTAGCGTACGGGATAGAGGTCGACAGCAGCAATGGTAAGCGGTTTACGGACCTCGGCGAAAACGCGGTTTGCCATGGTCAATCCCATCATTCCGCCCGCGGTGCATTTTAGAAATGTGCGGCGCGTCAGATCGTTCATGGGGCCATTCCTCCACCAACCGCCAGTCTAGGGGCGTCCGTTGCCTCGCGTCAAGGACTGGCGGCAAAACAGACGCATTCACGGCGTTACTGCTCGATCCGGGCCGCTACGTACCGCACCAGGCGATCCCAGTGGCTGCCCTTCCAGTATACGCGCCCGCAAGACAGGCATCGATAGTACTCAGAAAAGGCCGCGTACGATCGGGGCGGGATCATGCCGCGGGCTGCGGCTGTCCGAGCTTCTTCTCGAGTCATCTTAGCCAGCCCCCCGTTGCATATCGTGCACCGCGTGAAAGGCCGGCATGCAGCCCGCAGATCGAACCGGTCAAGCACCTCCTCGACCTGGACCTCAGGATCCGTGCTCCGGATGCACATGCCGCGTGTAACCGTATTCCGCATGAGCAGGCGCCTGTCCCGCGTGAGCAGAATACGCTTCTCGCAGCGGGAGATATGGACGAGGGTTGCATCCTCTGTATGCTCGGGGAAAAGGGTGTCGAACCCCAGAAGGCGCAGCCGTCGGGCCAGCTTGCCGAGGTGGATGTCGCATACAAAGCGCGGGTCGCGCAGGGGCTTGCGGCGCAGGCGCGTCACTGAATCGATGGCGAACGACTCGAAGACCGGGTAAACGCTGATGCGGTCGCCGTCTCGGACAAGGCAATCGAATCCTTCTGAGCTCCCGTTTACAAGGATCAGGTCCACTTCCGTATGCGGCACGCCGAAGGATTCGACAAGGTCCTTGACAGAACGTTTTTCAGGAAAGGTGCACTCGACATCGCGCTTTTGCATGGTGTTAGGAAGGAAGTCGTTCAATTCCTCATAGAATCGAATGGTCACCGTATGCATAAGCCCTTCATCCCGTCCGGTTTGCCTTGCATATGACCATATCGTAGCAGAAAACGGGAGACTTATGGAGTATGTCCCATCGGGGCGGTTCAGCCTCAAGTAGATAATCGTCACTTCTTCCTGACAGTGCGTGCTGTCCAAGCGATTTGGCCCTATTTGTCTCAATCTGTGATATACTTTTTTCGAGGGAATAGGGCCTTACCCATATGGGAAGATGCAGGGAGTTTTCCCCCATAGCATGTTGCGAGCGTTGCGCACTGCGGTCTAGGCTTGTGGCGATGCTTCCGACGATCCTCGTGGCTTTCAGGACAAATGTCAGGAGGAGGAAATGTGCAACAGAGACTTGCTGATTTCAGTTGTGGCACTGGCGCTTTTGCTCCCATCTCATGCCTACGGCGTCTTCGGCGACACCGACGAGAATGACTCGGTCAACGCCGTAGATGTCCAACGGGTCATCAATGTGGCGTTGGGAATCCTTGAAGACGCGGACGCGGACCTGGACTTGTCGGGTTCTACTAACGCGGTCGACGTCCAGTTGGTCATTAACGCGGCGCTCGGGCTTCCGCCGCCCCTCAATACGACACTTCCAGAGGACAGCGACGCCGGGCAAGCGGGGGTGGAAGTCTCTGAATCCTCGCTCGATACATGTAAGGCCACGATCAAATGCCCCGAGATCGCGGCGCAAATCGTCGAATACGACGGGATCCAATACCATGATCTCAGGTTCTATCGAGGCGGCAAGACGGCCGCAGGGAATGGCTGCCCGGAAGTTCCTTTCATCTTTTGCCGGTTTGCGCTCCCCGTCGGCCCGACGGGAGAGCCGGCTACGCCTATTGTCGAAGCCGCCTTCCATGACGTCGCGTGGCATGGCCTGATTCACGCCGCGCCGCAGCAACCCTATACGCCAGCCCAAGCCGACCTTGACGACCTTGAATACGACCCCGACGCGACGCCTCGGTCTGTCGTGAATCAGCAGGCTTACGCCGCGAAGACCGCCTACCCCGGCGAAGACGACCGTGTCCGCACGCAGGTAGTGCAAGTCGGGACCCTGTGGATCTGCGAAGTGCAGTTGTTTCCTGCGCAATACATCGCCGATAGGTTTGCTTTGAGCCTTGCCAAAACAATCGATCTTTCGATCGCCTTTGAAGGCCCCGCCGGAGTGCCTAACGTTTTGCAGCAGCCGACGTCGATCGGTTACGCCGGTCCAGGGGCCGAACTTGGCGAAATGCCGCTTGAAAACACCCTCATCAATAGGGGCCTTATCCGCCGCCTGACCGAGACGGACTTGGTTATTCAGTTGCCCCCGCATGACCCACAGACGTACCAGGACCCCTACTTCACGTTGCTCATTATTACGCGCGGCGAGCTCGCCTCGGCGGCGCGCAACCTGGCGCAACACAAGCAGGACATGGGCTGGCGCGTGTATCTCTTGGTCTTGCCTGACGAATATGACACGCCAGAAGACATCCGGGCAGCAATTACCATCCTCGACGAGGACAACGTCATGCCCGTCCACGACAACGGCGACGGGACGTACTCCGGCCCGCCGTGGCTCAGTTACATCATTCTATTTGGAGACGCCGAGCATATCTGCCCGTTCTACGATCTCGATCAGGCTATGCTGGACGTTACAGCCGAGAACAGCCCCTTGGGAGTAACCGCGACGGATCACTATTACAGTACAATTCGCCCGGCCCTCGCCATCGAGGCAACGGACTACTACCCCGACGTCGGCGTGGGCCGCATTTCCGTCGACGACTCCACCCAAGGCGCCTACGTAGTCCAGAAAATCGTCGACTACGAGCAAGAGCATGCACCGCCGCCGGTCGACTCGCAATGGCGCATGGCTTTCATGGGGTATCATCAGGACAACATTACGGTCGAGGGCGGGTTGTCCGGCACCCTCCATTTCACCAACGGCAGCGACGAAGTAGAAGGAACCGGGACTCATTTCCTCGGCGAGTTGCCGGGAACACTGCGCTGGGTTCGGGCGAATCACCCCGACTACGAGACGTGGTGGCAGGTCGAGACCGTGGACGACGATACGCATCTCCACCTCGTCGACTCATTTGATGAGACTTCCGTTACTGCCCCGGGTCAGGTTGGCGAGCGCGACGGGCGCGAGGACATCTGGTGCATCCAGACGATGGAACGGGTCCGCGAGTTCGTTCTCGATCTCGGCTTCCAGGTGCGGCGCCTGTACACCCGGACGGACCCGGCGCCGTATCCGCTCCAGTTCAACGACGGCCGGCTTCTCCCGCCGGACATCGACTTCACGGGCAACACGGGCACGGTCATTGGAGAAATGCAATTAGGGCGAAACAGCATCCTTCTCCACCACGACCACGGCTATCCCGGCGGCATCGCCCATCCCTGGCTGAACCGCGTGGAGATCCCCGTCTTTACAGACCCCGCCACGGCGCTCTACCCGCTGTTTTTCAGCATCAATTGCAGTTCCGGTTATTTCGACAACGAAACAGACCTGTTGATGCATTATGATACCTTGACCACCACGCCCAACACGGAGACCGCGGCCGGCGACGAGAGCTTCTGCGAAGCCCTCGTGCGCAAATGGGAGGGCGGCGCTATCGCTGCCATCGGCGGCTCGCGCGGGACCCACTTCTGGCGCAACGACATCCTCATCGACGGGTTGTTCGAGGCGCTGTTTCCAGACTACACCGACGAAACAGCCATGGGGCTGCCTGGGGTCCCTATACGCCAGATCGGACGCATCTTCCTTTACGGAAAGTACTATATGATCCCCCGCCTCGACTGCACTTGGGCGCGCCATCACTACGCCAACTGCTACACGTTGTTCGGCGACCCGACCGTCAGCGTCTGGACGCCGTAAGAAACAGCGCATAAAGGCTGCTGGGGAAACGCATGATGTCTGCGTAGACGTGTTCCTCACAGCGCATAGCGCAGGCATCAGGAAGCCGAGACCGCACCCGGCGTTGTGCTCTCAAACGCCATGGGGACGGCATTAGAGCCGAGGCCAGCCCTTCTCCCTGCCGCGTCAGGAACCGTCGAAGGTCCTGATCCGGATGTTCCGCCACGCGACTTCGTAAGGACCGCTATCGCCCACGCCGTGGACCTGCAACCCGATGAAACCCTTCGGATGCGTCTTGAACTTGCTCTCATCCGCCAGGTCTTCAATGGGTCTTCCATTGATCCACGTCGCCAGCCGGGGGCCGCGCCCCAGAATGCGGTAGTGGTTCCATGCACCGTCTTTGAAGGCCTTGTGCGGAATCAACTCGGCCTCGGGGGTCATCCAACCGCCGCACGCCTCGCCGTAGATGTACCCCGATTCGGCGCCGTTCTCGCCGCTCGCCTCGATCTCGACCTGCGGGCCGTTCACCCGTCCGAACTCCTCGCTTCCTTCGGCAGGCGCCGTCTTCGAACGAACCTGAACGCCCGAGTTGAGCTCGTTGTTCAGCAGCTTGACCTCGAACACCAGCTCGAAATCGCCGTACTCCTTCGCCGTGCAGAGGAAAGAGTTCGGGCTACCCGGGCTTGTTCTTCCGACAATCGCTCCATCTTCCACGCGGTAGCTCGCAGTGCCGTTCTTCTGGATCCACCCGTCCAAGGTCTCACCGTCGAAAAGGCTCGCCCAGCCTTCTTCAGCGCTGTCGCCGGGACTTGCGAGTTCCTTGATGCGTACATTCCGGTACCACACCGGTTCCGCCTCATCCTGAAAACTGATATAGCCTTCCGGCGGCCGGTCCTTCAGAACCGACTTGTCCAGCTCGAGGTTAATGACCTCCTCGCCGTTGAAATCGACTGCAAGGTGGTTTCCCTGACACGTAATCACATAACGATTCCATTCCCCGGCGGGTTTCGCCATGTTTTTCGAGGGCGCGGCCGTTCCGATACCGCCGCCGCAGTCGTGGGGACCCGGGTTTTCCTTGCCGTGCGTGTCAAGAATCTGCACCTCGAAGCCTCTCCCCACGAGATCCTGGGGATTCTCGGCCCGCAGGAATACGCCGGAGTTCCCGCCCGCCTCGATTCTGAACTCGAGGTCCAGAACGAAGTCCCGGTACGTGCGCGCCGTCGTCAGATAATCCTCAAAGCGCTGCCATCCTTCTTCGCCCGGTCGCGGGCGAAGCGCAATAATCCCGTCCTCTTCGACGACCCAGTTCCCCTGCGTTGTCCAGCCGTCGAGGTCGCGCTCCGTAAACATCGGCACGAAGCCGTCCGCGGCTGCGGCCTCGTCTTGCGCTTGCGCCAGGCCCGCGGCCAGCAACGCAGCCGCAACAACAAT
>CAZBQH010000534.1:0-14240 GCA_964493915.1 uncultured Nitrospiraceae bacterium | reverse complement strand
CGCGTCTGGCCGGGCTCGAAGGGGCAAACCATAGCTTGGCCTTGGCCCGTCCAGCCGTCAAACAGATCAACGGCCCGCACTGGACGCTCCCATGTAAGCGGGAAGACGCCTCGAGCCGGTGCTGTGATGGAGACAAGCTTTGCAGCGGCGTGTACCGTGAAGCCGAGCGGGGCGTAACAGTGTACGCCCGCTTGTTCCGCCCACTGCCGCATCAGGGCGCTGTCCAAGGGCGGAACGCCGCACCAGATGAGCCGGCCGCCGTTTGTCAAGGGCCGCTCGACGCCTGCGCAGGCGCCGTCGTCATAGGTCATCCACCCCTCGGCCTTGGCGGTTACGCGCGGGCACAGGGCGGGGACGTCGCTGATCTGAGGCCCTCCCGGCGTCAGCCGGGCGCACCCCGTGGCGGACTGATCCGAAACGGTCAGCGGCAATCCCGTTAATGCGGCGGGCGCCTCGGGATCCCACTGTTGAGTCAAAGGATTCACGAGGCCAACCGGTCCTTGGAGGATGATTGTCCGGCCGCCTTTCTCGATGATTCTTTGGAGTTTCACGATGTCGCTGGGGTGTGCGGCAGGGGCGCCGGCTAGAACGATCACTTTGATGCGATCTGGCAGCTTGTCCACGTCGGACAGAAGCCATACGCCGGCGGGTGCGCCTGTTCGCCCCCAGGTGTAGAGCCAGTCGCAGTGGGCGATGCGCGGCAGCGCCGTCCCAGGGGGATACCATGCGAAACTTGTGTCGTCGACAAGAAACGCGATCTCTTCGACGGGGGTACGGTCGAGACAGAGGGATTGCTCCTGCAGATCGATGAGTTCGCTGAACGTCTTTTGCAGGCCTGCGTCATGGTGCCAGCTCGAGAAAAGGGAAAACCATTGACGCAACGCGCCGTGGACGGCATCGTTCGCGAATACGCGCTGGTGCATGCTGATGGCGCCCGCCCGAGGATCCTCCGGGTTGTACTCTCGATACCACAAACCTTGATGGAGCCACGAAAAAAGGTCATTTTCGTTCAACACGAGTTTGCCGGCAGCGAGGATGCTTTCCGTGGCTGAGGTGTATAAGTCGTAGCCGTTTGTGAGGTCGCGGAAATTGTGGAGGGGGATGCCTGCGAAGAAATCAAAGTCGGGCTCGTCAATGAGTCGCCGGACAGCAAAATGGCCGGCCAGATGCTGACGCGGTTCTCCAGCTAACTGCACCACGTAGCCGTAGAACGCCCCCACGAGGCACCGGCCGCCGGTGGCGTCTTTGACGACGTGCGCGAAATGGGCGATGACGTCCGCCGTGAAATCCGAGTTGAACTGGGCATATGCGGCGCTGGCGCGGCCCACGGCCTCGGACGCATAGAGGTCGCGTCGCGCCGGGGTGCGTGCATCAGGTCCGGGAATCGCGTCGATGTCGAGTCCATGGGCCTTGCAGTACGACTGGAAGGCGCGCTGATGTGGCTGGCTGTAATCCGAGCAGAGACCGTCGTTGCAGGCCCAGGAAAACCATTCCTCTGTTACTTCGCAGGTCGGCATGACAGCGATGAGGCGGTCCGCCCAAGGCTGTTCTTTGCAGTAATCGATCAGCTTGCGCAGGCAGACCTCCTGTTGCTCGCGCCATGCCTTCGATGCGATTGAAACGGCTTCCGTGCCCGTCTCCCACCAGGGAAAGTCGTTTTCATGGACACGTACGAGCGCCCGCTCGACGTTGTGGCTGGCAACCCAGAAGGGCGGCAGGGCGAGCGACACGCGAAGCACGATGGATGCGTCCGGGTTTGCCTGGAACGCCATGGCAACGCCTTCGTCGAGTTGGCTGAAGTCGTACTCGTCCGGTCCGACCCAGGTCGGCTCGACGATTTGGTGGATGTGTTGGCCTGCGTCCGTAGGTATTACGAATACATTTGCCCCTGACGCGCCAAACTCGGACACGTTCCCTGGTTGCCAACTATAACTGGCATACCCGTTCCATGCGAAGGGGTCGTTATCGTGAAAAACGGTCGGGCGGCCGTTGTGCATGTGGACTTCCATGCGGGGAAGCTTGGGGTGTGCCTCATTCACGCTCTCCACCTTCAGCTCTTTGCCAGCTGCTCGATAGCCATCTGCCACGAGCCAGGCGGTGAGCTTTCGGTTCGGCAAGTACAGCGGTACGGGGCGCACGACGACACATTGGCCGGTTTTCGCCAGCTCCCGGCTCTCGCCGGAATCAAGACGGATTCGCCACAACACGCGGGGCTCGTCGCGTACCTCGATATCGAGGCGATGCCCAGCTGTATCGCCCCGGCATTCGATCTCAAAGCGAGCTGAATCTCCCGGTCTAAGGGCAGCCGGGCCGTCCAACCTGGCTGTCTCGATGCAGGGCGCATGCGGATAATGGATGGTCAGATCGCTGAGCAACAGGTCGTGGGCGGCGCCGGCCCGGATTTCGCCGATTCGTACCTGAAAAACGGCTGGGAACAGGGGAGTGGCATGGTCGGCCGGTTTTGCGGGAACGCCAGATGCGACGGGGAAGGTCAGTTCTGTCTCGCCCCCGGGGGCCACGGCTTGAGGACACGGCAGATCCCATAGGGCACCGTCCTTTGCCTTGGGTTCCCATTGCACCTCGATGAGAAGCATCGACAAACGGACCGGCGCCTCAGACCGGTTTGCGACGCGGAACGAGATCGCGTCCGGCCGGCGCCTGATGGTGTGATGAAACGCCAATGCGCTGCCGGCCGTGGCGCCTTTACGCAGTTTGAAGCGCCACTCGGTTGCGGGACGGCCGCCGTGATCTATCGGCAGCAGCTCGGCATATTCGAAGTCGCGTGCACGGTCCCAAGCGTGCCCCGGGCCGAGGTAGACGCCGCAGCCGGTCTCGAAAATACCGAGACGGTCTGATGCAGGTCTCGAGTAAGCGTCGTCCGGATAGAGCGAGTCCACGCCCACCATCGATGCTAGAGCGGCGAGGTATAAGAAAGACGACAAACTGCAAAGAGGAGAAATGGCGCACACAGGTTCAACTCCTCAGGTTGGAGAAGCCGCGGACAGCACGTTGCATAGCAATTGACTTTGTCCGGGGAAAGATGCACACGAATGCTCTTGTTACGGACCCCGGCTTCAGCGGTCAAGGCAAGACGCGCCCGCGGCATCATTCCTGGTTCAGTCCTCTGACTGCTTCGCGAGTTCCTGTAACGCCGTGCCCGCACCGTTTGCCTCAAGCCCAGCCTCAGCCTGCCGGGCGCCGCGTCCGCGTTCGAAAAAACACGCTTCACCTTCCGCCAGCCCACCACCAAGCCGAAGAGGCGGGCAAAAGGCGCGACCTGCTCGGGATGGCATAGGCCCTTTGAGGGCTCGACGAAACGGCAAGAAGGGACGAGAAACAGCGCGGATCAGCCTTCGCCTGCCTCGCCGATCCAAGCCGGTGGGCCGCCCGGCACATTGATGCCCAGCTTCGTCCCGTCGTACATGACCTCGACCTTCTCGAGGCTGAAGTCGTCAGGCAGAACGCGAACGCTTAGAACACTTTCACGGGGAAGAACCATTGTCCGCACCGCGTCGTCAACCGACACGGGTCTGGACAATCCCTTGAGGACGAAGACGCCCTTGGCGTCAAGGGCAATCCAGTTCTCGCTCATGGCGGTTACTTTGCCGATGTAGCTCCACAGTTTCTGCTCGAGAAACTGTCGCTTGAGCCGGATGTGCACGTTCTTTCCTTTGAGCATAGCGTTCCTCCGTCCAAAGCTGCATCTCCCAGGCGTTCACAAGAAGGCGCCCCACGGACACAACACCATCCGCGATTGTATTCCTATGCAAGAGGGGGTGCAAACGCGGCAGTAAAGACTTGTCGCCTGCGGGGATCGAGGTTTAGCATGGAGAGAGGCGCTTGAAACAAAAAGGGGCGCTTCACGCGCCCGCGCAAGCGTCGCGTTGTTGACTCGACGGGAAAAAGGGCAGGCCAGAAAAGAGGGGCTGTGTTATGGAAACCGGAATGGCCAGACTGGCTGTGTACGCGTTGCTAGGAACCGCACTTACCGCCGCTGGAGAAGACGCTTCTCCGCCGGGCGACATTCCTTTTCCGAAGGCGCTGGCCCGATCTGCCCTTACAACGGCCGTATTGGACGACCCGCTCGCAGACGCGCTCTTGTTGGGCAACGGCGACCTGAACGGGCTTCTTTTCAGCGAAGGGGACGACTTGGTGATTCATCTCGCCAAGAACGACGTTTGGGACGCGCGGCTGGACGCCCGGCTGAACCCGCCGCTGCCGACCCTCGGCCGCCTTAAGGAGCTTGCTTTCGGCGAGTGGGCCGACCGCAACTGGATCCTCCCAGAAGGGAGCGATTGGCAAGGGCCGGACGCATACCATGCCCATCCCTACCCCTGCCCGCGTCCCTGCGCGCGGCTTCGGCTGCGGGGGGCCGCAAGCGGGGCGCTGCTCGCCAAGCTCGACCTCGAGCGCGCTGTGACAGACGTCTACGCGGCGTCCGGGCGGATCCGCGTCTTCATAGATGCCAATAACAACGCCCTGGTTTGCTCACTGCCCAAGGGCGTCAAGGCCGAGCTCGACGCAATTCCCGTTGACGGATTTCCAGCACCGAGACAAGGGGCTGCCGCTTCCGGGCGTTGGATCGCCCAAGAGATTCCCGGAGATGCGGACTGGCCGGGCATGCATTTTGCCGCTGCTTTGGCCGCCGAGGGCGACATGGCGACGGTCGCGGTCGTCACTTCGAACGAGGTGAATGACACGCGTCAAACAGCCATCGAGTTGGCCCAGTCCATTGCCTCGCGTCGTTTTGAACGGGTCGCGGCCTCACATAGTGCCGCGTGGCGCCGGTTCTGGTCTCGCAGCGGCATCGAACTCTATGACCGTGTCCTCGAGCGTGTGTGGTACCGGAACCTCTACTTTCTTGCTTGCGTGAGCAAGCCCGGCGTGGTAAGCACGGGCCTTTTCGCCGCTCCGATGGACGAAGCGCCTGCCTGGCACGGCGACTACCACACGAACTACAACATTCAGCAGACCTATTGGGGCGCCTATGGGGCGAATCACGTCGAACTCACTGAACCTTATGACCGGCTCATTACCGGATATCTGCCCCGGGCCCGCTGGCTTGCGCGGCAGATCTACGACATGGAAGGCGCTTTTTTCCCTCATGTGCTGTTCCCCTACGAGCCCGTGAACCCGGAACGCTGCAAAAGCCCGCATGGCCGGCAGTACATCCATCATGTGTGGGGGTTCACCCTCGGGGTATCGGGCATGACCGTCCAGCCTTTATGGTGGCGCTACAAGTACGCACCCGACATTCATTACCTGCGCGAAACGGCCTATCCAGCACTGCGCGATGTGGCCGATTTCTACGCGGATTTTGTCGACCAGTGCGAGGAGCATGACGGAGTTGTCGCGTTGGCCCCGACGGTGTCGCCGGAGCATCATGGGTGGACGACGGAGTTTGAGCGGAACCGAGACTGCGCATTCTGCATTGCTTATTTCGCGGCCACTTTCGATGCAGCGATCAAGGCCGCAGAAACGCTCGACCGGGACGAGGAACAGGTTTCGCGATGGAAGAAAGCGAAAGCGCTTCTACCTCCCTATCCACTTCACAAGGGTCCGCCGGAGGTGGTGGTCGACGTGGCCGGAGCCGAGCCGATTGTATACAACATCCCCGTGCCGGCGACACCTGTGTTCCCCGCCGAGCAGATCACGCGCGAGACGCCCGTCGAGGTGCAGGGCCTGTTCAGGCGCACCATCAGCCACCTCGAGAACAACGGAAACAACGCCATGGTGATGCTGGCTGCAGCCCGCGCGCGGCTTGGGATGGAAGACGCGTATGATTGGTTGCGCCGCGAGATCGACGGGCGCGAACGACCCAACGGCACGCTCAGCTTCAACGTGCTTGATCCGCGCAACGGTTTTAACGAGTTCGGTCACTACACGGAGATGTTCGGCACGGTATTGCCCATCACCGAAATGCTGCTTCAGAGCAGCGACGGAATTGTCCGGACTTTTCCTGCCTGGCCTGACTGGTTGCCGGCCTCCTTTGCGCGTCTGCGCGCGGTCGGCGGCTTCCTTGTGTCGGCGAGCCAGGAACAGGGCCGCGCGGCAGCGATTACTGTCGAGAGCACAGTGGGCGGCGTCTTGCGTCTCGAGAGTCTGGCGCCGCGTCTCGAGGTTCGCGCGAGCAAAGAAAGCGTCTGGCGCGATGCGCCGGCGCCCGTTGGCGGCGTCGTCGAGGTCGAGATGAAGGCCGGCGAAGTTCTGCACTTCCGGCCGAGGCCGGTTTGGGAACAGGTCCGCGCTGAAGGAACGGTCAACGCATTCGCGCAGGAAAACGGCGACATGGTCATGCGCATCAGCGGCTCGCCGGGGGCTTCGACGGGTTATCTTATGGCTGGTTTGTCGGCTCGGGGCGTGTCGTCCTTCTCGTTCAGTCTGCGCGGCTCTCCAAATGGGAAGTATTTCGTTGAATTGCATTCGTCCAACGGCGCCTATAGTACGGGGTGGAGGAAATCGCCGACAGACTGGACCTACGACTTGCTGAATATACCTGGCGAGGTCGATATTGATGGGGTGCTTCTATACACGATGACGGCCGACGGTGAAGAGGCCTGGAACGCTTTCCGATCGGGCCTATTCATGGGTACGGGCGGCCGGAACGCGCTGCGTCTAAGCGAGTGAGCCAGGGTCTTTCTTAGAACTGGTAGCGCAAACTGGTAATGAGCGTGTTCTCGAACTGGCATTCGCTCTCTCCGGCGGCGACCTGGCTGTCGTAGTCTGTTTTCAGGTTAATGCGAAGGTTGAGTTGTTCTGAGAGCGGCGTGTCGAAAGCCAGGTCCGACGTAACGCGGTATTCGGACGGGTCATCCACGTCAGGGAGCAAGACCAGCGTCTCCGACAGCGTGCTGTTGGTAAAAAGTTTCTGGGTATACGCCAGGACAAGCCGTGCATTGACATGGCTGTCCTCCGTGGTTTCTTGCCCCACATCAGCAACCAGCGCTTTCGCGCCGAGCTCGAAAGCTGTAACAATGTCGCCGGACGCCCACGTGTCGAGCGGTTTTTGCAGGAGGCGCCGCGTGTATCCATAGAGGTCGTTTCGAGCTGCGGCGCGTACCGTACTCTTGGCGTCCTCGAGTTCGCGGATGCTGTACCGGTTCCAGTACTCGAGGGTATAGTCGAGGCCAAGTTCGAGCGAGAGCGTGCGCAGATCGTTCTTGACGACATCCCAGCCTGGTCCGCCGCCGATCTCGACCCGCAGCTCCAACCGAGTTCCTGGATCGTGCGTTGCTGCGGAATGGCCAAAGAGGTAGAAGCGCTCTTTGGGGTAGTACTGGAGTTTGCCGTAGACATTCAGGCGGCGGGTGTTTACTTCGGAGTCGACCTCGCCATAGGCGCCGTTGAGCCCGAGCGTCAAGATCCTGCGCTCTGTTTTGCGAACAGCCTCGATTCCGGTGTGGGCGTCGAGCGTATCGGTTTCGCCGGAGCGCAGCGATAGGCCCGCGTCCACGGCGCCCGTCCACAATTTGGGCTTTTCTTCCGCCGCGTCCAGCGGTGGGATGCCTTCGGCTGGAGGAGGCAGCAGGAGCGCGTGAGGCTCGTGCGAGGCCGCGAGGACGCGCTCGAGGTCGACAACGTTCTCCTGTGGGAACTCTGCGCGTCGTTCCTGAATGACGGCGAGTCTGGCCGTCTCGATGGTCCCGTCGTCCAACAGCCAGGCGATAGGCGAATCCGTCTGGATGGTGCACAAGGCATCGAGCGACACGGCCAGCTCCCCGGTGTATTCAGTGGAAAACAGAACCTTGCCTTCCGCAATACTTTGCAAAACACCCGAAAGGCGATCGCCATTCTTTAGAAACAGCGAATCGGCCGCTGCCGTTTTGGGAAACGCCGCTCCTCCCGAGGCTGCAACAACGCAGATATAGAGAATAGCGAAATCTCGGGTATACATGGATTGTCCTGAAGTCTGTATGCTGTTTAGCGCCTAAGTCTGCTGGCATTAGACAAGATTATGCAGGAGAGGCGCAACCTCCACAGGACTGCTTGGGGCGCATACGTTATGTCCAGCCGCTGGGTGCAAGCTGCCGGGCAAGGGCATTCCCGTGGGGAGTGCGACTATGATTATAATGGCTTCATTCTGGACATAGTTGCCAGATCGTTCTTGATTGCATCAGTTGAAGCGCGCCGCGCGGGCGGCGCCAAGGGTCTCCAGTGAGGCCATGAAGGGCGCAGCGCAGTGCGGCGCTCGGTGTGGGAGAGCTGTCATGGATATGCCCGTTCATTTGCCCAAACGCCGGAAGCACCGATACTCACCGGGGGCGCCGCCGGGAATGTTGGTAGCCGACCCCCGTGCGCCAAGGCCCCGTATGACCGTCATTGCTTACGGTCCCGACTCGTACGTCGAGAAGGAAGTGAAGGACACGCAGAGCATCGAAGCGGAACTGGGCAAGTGGCCCGTCACTTGGGTCAATGTCGATGGTCTAGGCGATATCGAGGTGATTCGCGAGCTCGGCAGGATGCTCGGCATCCATCATCTGGCTCTCGAGGATGTGCTCAACGTCCGCGAGCGCCCGAAAGTCGAGGATTACGATGAACTGCTGTTTGTCGTGGCTCACATGGTCCAACTCGGCAAGGAGGTGGAATTGCTTGACGCCGAGCAGCTCAGCATGTTCCTGGGCAACGCCTTTGTGTTGACGTTTCAGGAACGTGAGGGCGACTGCCTGGATCCTGTGCGCCTGCGGATTCGGGAGGGCCGCGGGCGCGTGCGTCAAATGGGAGCGGACTATCTTGCTTCCTGCCTGCTCGATGTGGTAATTGACGCTTATTTCCCCCATCTCGACATGCTGAGCGAGCAAATCGAAGTGCTTGAAGACGAGGTGGTCTCCTGTCCCTCAAGCACCACGGTGGCCAGAATACACAAGACGCGGTCAGTGCTCTTGAATACGCGGCGCAGCATCGCCCCCCTTCGCGAGGTCGTGAACAGTCTTATCCGGGATTCGACGCCCAAGATTACCGAAGGCACGCGGCCTTATTTGCGCGACTGTCTTGATCACGCGATCCACCTCGTCGACAGCATCGACCTTCATCGCGAGGTGGCGGGAAGTCTGCTCGACATCTATCTGTCCAGCGTGAGCAACCGCATGAACGAGGTCATGAAGGTCCTCACCGTCATCGCGACCATGTTCATACCTCTTACGTTCCTGACGGGGGTCTACGGGATGAATTTCGACTATTCGGTCTCACACTGGAATTTGCCCGAGTTGCATTTACGCTATGGTTATCTCCTTTTCTGGGGAATTGCGCTGATTGTGGCGGCCTTAGAGCTCTACGTGTTCTGGAGGAAGGGATGGATATTGAGCGCAACGCTTAGTCCGAGAGTCAGGCGCTCGAGACACTCAGAGCGCGCCCCCGGCAATCGAAAGTGACGCCGCTGGAATCCGGCCAGAGACGAGCCTTGCATTCACGGAAGGGCCCACATCTGATACAAGGTGAGGACGATCTCGACGACGATAAGGATAACAATGTACCACTCGACCCGTAGGCTGCGTCCGTGGTTGAGCAGATCCAGCACCGTCTCGATAGTGCGCGAAACCAGTTCCAGCTTGCGTTCCAAGGCCGTACGCCGCTCGCGCAGTTCGTATTCCTGAGCTAAGCGATTGTAGAGGGGTTCGAATTCGGCTCGGTCCCACAGCAATTCGGGTTTTTCGCCTACCTCGACGCGGTTCACCATCTTGTGTTCGATGAGAAGCGCTTCGCCGATGTCCCGCAGCAAGTGGCGCACGCCGGGACGCGCTTTGCCTCGCCGTTTCAGGTTTTCGGCTAACGGCTCGATGCGATCAAAATGGACCGCCATGGCCCGCTCATAGCGGTCGAGAATGACGCTTTTGGCCAGGATATCTGCCACAATCTGCACCGGCTCGACGCTGAATTCCTTGAGAACGATGCCCGCGCTGTCCACGCTTTCCTGGGCAACCGGGTCGACGCGCAGTTCTGTCGCTTCCCTTGGTGGATCTTCGTAGGGTTCGCGCACAAGTCCCTCGAGAGTCGACAGGAAAGCAACCTCCTCGATGGCATCCAGTCCAAAGAGAACCACCGTCCCATAGCGAAAGACGGCCGCACATCCGGCGGTTCCTGCCGTAACGAGCAGGGGCGATGCAGCAATATGTTGACTCCGGTCAAGCGGACGCGTGTCAATGCGTTCTCCTAGAGCTATGGCGACTACGTGGACCTGCTCGCGGTCTTCGAAGAGAAGAGACGGCATAATAAGCGGCTGCCTCATTACGGTTCGGATCGTGGACGTCGCATTCTATGCTTGTGTCGGGCCTTTTGCAACGCCTTTGCAGGGTGTAAAGCGGATTCCCGGCGTTCTCGAGCTTGGGCCTTGCGTCTCGCCTGGCCCCTTGATACCATAGGGCTATTGAACGGCAATATCTGGGTCCTGAGGCGATATGGCGACGGTTCCACCGCAGAAGAAAGACGATACGACCGTTGACGAGGAAAGCACCCGGATTGTCTCAGCAGATGCCTTGCGTCGCTTGCGGGAAAGTCCAGAAGAGCACCGCGCCGTACTTGTCGTTATTGCGGGCGAGGACTTGGGCAGCGAGTATTGCCTTGACGAGAACCCGGCAGTAATTGGCCGTTCAGAGGACGCGAGCATCTGCGTTGCCTCGCGCTCCGTAAGCCGTCAGCATGCACGCGTTACCTATCAGTGCCAGGAGGGGATGGAACGTTTTTTTATCGAAGACTTGGGCAGCCGAAACGGCACTTTAGTAAACAACGCCCCTGTGCAGGTTGCCCCGTTGCACGACGGCGACAAGGTGCAGGTTGGCGAGGTGGTCTTTAAGTTCCTCGAACGCGGCTCGATCGACGCGCAATTCCACCGTGAGATCCACCGTTTGATCAACTACAACCAGCTGACCGGCTTGATGACCATGGAGTCGTTCCGCCGCGTCCTCGAGCAAGCCACTGCGTCTGTCAGTGCGGGTCAAACATTCTCATTGGCTATGACTGACCTGGATGGGCTCAAGAAAGTCAACGACACCTATGGACACCTGGCGGGCCGGATGACTATCGCGGAGATGGGGGGCGTTATGCGCGGGGTGTTGCGGGCAGGCGACCTCGCGGGTCTGTATGGGGGCGATGAGGCCATCGTGTTGTACCCGAGCACATCTATTGCCCAAGCCGCAACACTGGCAGAGGCGTTGCGCAAACGCATTGAAGAGCGCCTGTTTGATTTCAGAGGCAACACGTTTTCTGTTACCATCAGCCAAGGTCTTGCCGAATGGCCAAGACACGGGAGAACGTGCGAGGAAATCATTGCGGCTGCTGATAAGGCCCTGTACCGCGCCAAAGCCGACGGCCGCAACTGCGTGCGCTTGTGCGACAACTGAACGCTCGATAAGCTCCGTCGGCCTGCGAATTATCCCTGTACAGAAGGCGAATACAACCTTAACACTGCGCTAATCTTCGGATGGTATAATTTGACCATGGGGTGGATAACCGGCCCGCAGACTCGAAAAGACGACGCTTTGGACCAGGTAAGAGTAAGGATCAAACGACATGCGAAAAGATCAGATCTCACGTCTCTCGACGACCCTCTTGTGCGCGGCCATCTTACTGGCCGCCTGTCACGCTGCTGCCGATTCCCCCAAGAACATCATCTTGCTGATTGGTGATGGATTCGGGTTCAACCACGCCCTCAGCGGCGCGTACTACCTGGATGGAGAAGCCGGCAGCCAGCGCTATGAGAAAGAGTTCCACCGTCTCGCCATGAGCACGTACTCGGCCGACGGGCAGGGCTACGACCCTGACAAGGCATGGACCGACCCCGGTTATATCAAAGAAGAATACACCGACTCGGCTGCCGCTGCGACGGCTATGGCCTGCGGCGTGAAAGCTCATAATGGCGTCCTTGGGATGGACATCCATGGCGAGCCGGTCGAGAATATCGTCGAGTGGTGCGAGGCCATCGGCAAAGCCACGGGCCTCATCACATCGGTTATGTTCAGCCATGCAACCCCCGCCGGTTTCGTCGCCCACTCGAAGAGCCGTGGCGAATACGAGAATATCGCTAATCAGATGCTTCGCGACAGCGGGCTGGACGTTGTCATGGGTGCGGGCCATCCTTGGTACGACTCGAATGCCCAGAGGGTGGAAGCTCCCGACTATCAGTTCGTCGGCGGCGAGGAAACCTGGAAGGGCCTCGAGACAGGGCAGATCGGGGCTGATTCTGATGGTGACGGAATGCCCGATCCCTGGATGCTTATCGAGACGCGACCACAGTTCCAGCAACTGGCCTACAGCGTGGTCCCAAAACGGGTACTCGGCGTGCCCCAAGTGCGCGACACGCTGCAGGAGAAACGGACAGCTGTCGATGGCGAGCCGAAAGACGACGAGCCTTTCCAGACGCCGTTGACCGAAACCGTTCCTACACTGGCAGAAATGACCGCCGGGGCGCTTAATCTGCTCGCCTTCGACCCGGACGGTTTTTTCCTTATGATCGAGGGTGGCGCCATCGATTGGTCCAGCCATGCCAACGATGGCGGGAGAACAATCGAGGAAGTCGTTGACTTTTTCAAAGCGATCGATACGGTTATTGACTGGGTGGAGAGTCAGAGCAGTTGGGACGAAAGCCTTGTGATAGTGACAGCGGACCACGAATGCGGCTATCTTGTGGGACCCGACAGCCCCATCCCTCAGAATCGGGGCGCGGGCGTCATGCCAGGCCTCGAATGGCGTTCCGGCAGTCACACAAACTGCTTGGTCCCCTTTTATGTGAAAGGCGCTGGTTCAAATGTCTTCCGGGCCGCTGCCAATCGCATCGACCCGGTCCGGGACCGGTATCTCGACAATACAGATATCGCAAGAGTTGTCTCCGGGCTGCTGCGGGCGCCGGTTGCTGCCCGTTAGCGGGGCAGCAAAGAGTGAGGCGGCACGGCGGGCTGCTTATGCGGGCAGTTTGACCTCTGGAAAGACTATGTATGCGCCCTGCCTACGGGGCGAGAGGTAGTTTTCCGTCCTCACTAACGCCTATCTGGTGGACGCGAGCAGCAACGCGGTTCATATCGCCGTCGACGGGGGAGAACACTACCTCGGCATCACCGAAACGATAGCGGATGCAATCGTCTTGGGGAACCAGTGAAGCGACGGAGTCTCTGACCGTTTCTGAAAGGAAATCGGCGTCGACGACCCAACGCCCCTGGCCTTCGGTGAGCACGCCATGGTCGTCGAGCGCGTCTCTGACGTGTTCCGGCGCGAGATGCGGAAGGGAAATGCAGGTCGCGCCTTCGCGGACGCAGCGCGAGACGGCATCGAGGGTTTCTCGGCTTATGCTGATTCCGGTGAGAAAGAGGACTTCCGCGCCCTCGAGATGCTCGTAACGGACAAGATGGTCGTACACAACAACGCCGTCGAGCGGGCACAGGACCTCGTAGGGCCGCCCTCGGTATCCATCGCACCACCACGTCAAACCGGTTTCTGGTACGGCCCCGCGCGTAAGCAGATGCCATATCTTGAACCAGGCGCGGGTGATCTCGGTGGATTTCCATGTCTTGGATCCGAACAGCCGGTTCGGCGTCCACGGGTACGGAGCGTTGGCCTGGCCCCAATCGCCGTCTTCCTGACGAATGACGACCACACGGGGCCGCAATCCGCGGAAACTGTAATGCCGGGGATGGGCCGGGACATACTCGCGAATGAATTGCTTCGCCGCCTCGCCGTAGGGGGTCAGGCGGTAGTCTTCCGGCGTCATCAAGATAAGACTGCCTGTATCATTGTTGCCGTGGTCCAGGGCAAGGCTCTCCGTGTAAATGCAGTCGGCGCCCATATGATAGGCCAGCACAAGCGCCGAGAAGTATTCGGCAGGGGAATGGCCGGGGTAACCCTGAATGCCCCACAGGTCGGGGCTTACCCATAGCTCGGTGTTGTATTGGATGGCGGCGCCCATCGCGCATGCGATCTGAACCGGTGCCCACCCCTCCTTAAGTACTTTGGTTCCAGCGGTAAAGCCTGCCCGGGCGAAGTCATGGAACATAACGGGAAAGACCTGCTCGGTGTAAAGTCGAAGGCCGTACCGCAGATGATGAGAGGCCGTTGCCGCTGCGGCTGCGGTGTGGCCGTCGGCCGCATCGACCAGCTCGTCCCCGTTCGGATCGTATATCGAGGGGAGGTCGAGGCCGGGCACGGCGTTGGCGTTGTTCTGATGGTGTTCTGCTTCGTCATACAGGAGACCCAAGAGGCGGCTGCAGCGGCCAAGTTCGCTCAGGAGGGGCTCGGGGAACTGAAAACAGTGCCGGCCG
>CAZBQH010000533.1:0-7066 GCA_964493915.1 uncultured Nitrospiraceae bacterium | reverse complement strand
CTCGAAGCGGCTGTGAGCGAATGGACAGGCGAAGGCGCTGAGTCGACTGAGATCCCCGCAGCAGGCGCCACCGTTCGCCATTTTCCCCAGCCGGGTTTTGCCTATTTTGTCCAGGACGGACGGGTCGTCGCCGGTAACTCGCTTGCATTGGTGCAGGCCGTGGCGGCTCGTTTTGACAGCCCCGCCCCTCTTGATCGCGGCGCTGACTCGTTGGGCGCTGTCGCGCCCGGCGATATCGTTGGACTTGTACGTCTCGACCGGACTGCGTCCCTGCTTAAGGTGCTGTCGGACGCTGTGCTTGCCCGTATCCCCGAGGAAGAGCAGTTGGTTCGAGAGGCGGCGCGTATTGAAACGGAAGAGCTGCTGCGCCTATGTTCGGGTCCCGATCCTGCCATTGTTACCTTGTCGAGCACGAGGGACCGATTGGAACTGCTATGGCGCATCAACGCCGAGAAGCATCCGGAGATGCTGACCTTTGCCGGAACCCCTCCGCCGCCCAGGCTTGCGCCGATGTTACCGGAACACAGCGCCGCTTTTTTCAGTTTTGCCCTGACGGACGAGGGGAAACAGCGCATCGAGCGATGGTGGCGGGCGTCGATTCCTGGGCAAATCCGACAAGACCCGGAACTGAACGCCCAGTTGGCGGCCATCACAAAGATCCTCGATGTGCTGGGCAACGAGATCTCCGTAGCCGTTACCGGGATAGACGGAACAATGCCGCGGCTTCTTGCCATGGTTGACGTGGCGAACGAGGAAGATGTCCGCACGCTGTTTTTGACGCTCGGGTTGCCCGTAAGCCCGGTCGAGACCTATTCCAACGCAGATATCATGATCATTCCCGTGCTGGTTCCCGTTTTCTACACCGTGACTGCGAAGACTTTGGTGATCGGGAACAACTTCACCGAACTGAAGGCTGCAGTGGACCATCTGCGGTCAGGTGAACCCTCGGGCTTGTTTGCATCCATCGAACCTCCTTTCGACACGCGGACCCCGACATACAGCGCTCATGCGGCGCGCGGCGTGCTTGTCACGGACGTGCTCGTGCCTCTCGCCGAGGCTTATGCCCAGGACACAGAGGAGCGGACAAGAAAGGAAGCAGTGGAGATAGCCGACAAGGTAGGTGACGTGTACCTGAAACGCGAGTTGGTGAATGGTTGGGTTCGCATTGTAGCCGGGCTTCAGGCGAAGGAAGCCGAAGGAACGGCGTCTGTCATGCCCTGAAGCTTGGCGTATATCGCCAGTCATAGGCCACATTGTGCTACGCTAGGTGGAGGAGGCTGTCCAAGAAATGGGTCTGTCGGAAGATGCCCCTTTTTTTCGCGATGAGTTTCCCAGCACACTGGAAGCAATGGCCTCAACGCTTGCTAAGGCCCTTGACGCACTGATCGAGCACGACTGGATCGAGGAAGGGCATGAGTTCTATGCACACCTTTGCCTCGAGGAAGCGCTCGTGAACGCTGTGACACACGGCAACAAGAACGACCCAAACCTCAAAGTGCGGCTCGAATTGAGCGATGAAGGCCAATTCTGCCGAATTCGCGTGTTTGACAATGGCCCGGGCTTTTTTCCGGAGTGCCTCGATGTGCCTGACGGCAACACGGTCCGAGGTCGAGGTATTTGCCTGATACGTCATTGCATGAGAAGAGTGACATACGACTATGAGAACAACTGTCTGGAAATGTTGATGCCGCGGAAGTGTTTATGTAACAGAGGATTGAAGAACAATGAACAATGAGCCGTTCCTTGATTTCGAGTCGCGAGACGCCATAACGGTCGGCGTCATCCGCGCCAGCAGCGTCCTCGACGCCGTGAATGTCAACAAATTCGGAGAGATGGTGTTGGCGTATGTCAAGGCGCATCCCGGCCTTAAGCTGCTCCTTAGCTTCGAGCATGTTGATTATTTGTCGAGCGCCGTTCTGTCTGAACTCCTTCGGATTAACGAAGCAATCAAAGGCGGAAACGGAAGCTTGCGTCTGTGCGGCCTGAACAAAGACATCCTCCGCGTATTCGAGATTACCAACCTCGATAAGGTCTTTGTGATTTACGACAACGTCGAGGCCGGCTTGAAACGCTTTGAACGCTCCCTCCAGATTGCGGCGGAAGACGATTCCTGGTCGCAGTTCGAGAAAGAAAGCTGAGGTCGTTTCGAACGGCCGGCTTATCCCGCCGCATTGTGATGTCGTCCATCACGCAGGCACCGCAACAAGAACTCTTTTACCTGAAGAAGCGCGGGAGAAACGCGGTATTTTGCCGCTCTAAGCAAAAGCAGCCGTCTCGAAGGCCGTCACCCGCGAGCGTTGTCAAGTCGACGAGGAGCGCCCCTGCGGAAGGTCAACCTTCGGCATGCGCCCGCTCGCACCACTGTTGCGGAAAGCTTTCGTAGTGGGCGAGGTCGAATGGCTGACTGGGCACGGCCCAAGGTGCCCCGCACTCTGAAAGCAGCAATCCATCCGAGCTTGCCTGCAGCATAGACTCGTCGACAGCCTGGATGACGACAGCATGGTCTCCGTTATGGGGCGTCCGCCTGGTATAGGAAGGGGATATTGTATGAATGGCGCCAGTGGATTCGAAGGCGCCGTTTGACATGAGCAGGTGGCTTTCGGCCTCGGCAAGCGGCATCAGCAAGGGTTCGTCGGACCCGAGGACCACCTCGATAAGGCGGCGCAGGAGCGTTACAAGGGGAGGCTCGGCATCTTCGGCGGCGATGCGTTCCTGGGGCAGGCTGATGTCTTGGCCGTCGCGTAGAACGGCGGCGCCTTCGTCGCCAATGATGGTCCAACTCCGCGGATGACTGAGGGCTGCGCATTGCGTGAGATGAACGCACAATTCAACGCCCGTGTCCATTTTCGCACGCAGACAGTCCGTGTCCTCGCTTTCGATGGCGTTGGCGCGGTATAACTCAGCCTCGACAGAGAGGGGCCGGGCGAACTCGTAGGGCGCCGGGCCCGCCAGAAAAGCAGCCAAGTTCAGCACATGGGAGCAGGCGTTGTTCAAGGGTCCGTCAAGGACCCAGACGCCGTCGCGCTCGAGTTTTCCAGCCCAATCGTTGCGGCTGTAGTAGCGTGCCGGGCGTTGCCAACGGCATTCGGCCCGTATCGCGCGAATCGGTCCGAGCACACCGTCGCAGAGCCGTTGTTTAAGTGCCAGGACCGCCGGCCGGGCGATGTCTTGATACCCTACAGCGCACAAACAGCCGCTCTGTTGTTGCTTTGCTACGAGCATGTGCAGGTCCTGAATGCAGACTGCAGGGGGCTTCTCGGCGAACACGTGCAGACCTTTGTCGAACGCAGCAGCGATCATGGGCACGTGACACGGGATCGGTGTTGCGATGCACACGGCGTCGAGTTCTTCCTCGAGCTCGAGCATCTCGTTATAGTCCAGATAGTGCCGCGCGCCCGCCGCCTCGAGTTGCGCAACAGCTTCCACATGGCGCCGGGGATCTGCAAAAGCCTGCACTTCAAGCAGTCCCTCGGCGGCAAGGATTTGCGCGGCTTCGACATGCGCAGACCCGTATCCGCCCACGCCGGCAAGTGCTATCTTGGCCCGTTTCATCGACTGCTTCCTGGTTCTTAGGGCCTGCTCAGGTGTTGCCCTGGTTCAGTGTCTGCGCACCATTGCTTCGCAGGCTGTCGAGCAGGCGTTTGCACGCTTTGACTCCCTCGAACTCGCTCAGTCGCTGCCCTTCATACTCGATCCCGATATAACCATGGTAATGATGCGTCCCAACGACAATGTCAAGGAGCCGCCGGTAGTCGAGCCGCGTTTCCTGACCTGTTTCGGGGTCAAAATCGTAGCATTTGGCGCTCACCGCCTTGGCATAGTTCATCAGGACGTTTACGCCTTCGTAAACATCCACGCCGGGCGGAAAGTTTCCGAAGTCGGGCAAGGAGCCAAATCGCTCGTGATTCACGGCTTGCATCAAACGCGTCATAGCCGCTGGAGACGACGAAGGGCCGCCGTGATTCTCAATCAACACGTTCATTTTCTTCTTGTCAGCATAATCGCATAGAGCGCGTAAACCTGGAACCGAACACTCGGTAAATGCCGCGAGGGCCTCCGGGTTGCTGTCGACGTCATGAGGGGCGCCTGCCCAGTTCATCCGTATTGAGTGACACCCAAAGCCGCTCGCAATGTCGATCCAGCGGCTATGGTTCGCAACAGCCTTGCGCCGCTCATTCTCATCGGACGACCCGATACCTCCTTCGCCGTCGACCATAATGAGGAGGGTCTGAATGTTGTGCGTTGCCGCGTTATGAGCTAGTTGATCAAGATAGCCCGTCCCGGTCGAGGCAAGCATATGGTTTACAAGCTCAATGGCGCTCAGACCAAACTCCTCTCGAGCCAGTTGAGGCATGTCGAGCATGGGGATCCGGTCCTGGCTGGCGCCGATCGTGCGGTGCAGCGACCATGCCGCGAGGGAGATCTTGAAGTCATAGCCCTGCGTCTCAGCCTGAGCCGGCGGCCAGGCTCGCGTCAGGGCGGAGGTTGCTGCGCCTGCGGCCACGCCGCCGGCCATAGCTGACAGGAACCGCCTGCGGGGAAATCGTGTGTTCATACCGGTAACTCCGTGCGCAGAATCCAAAAACTTACCGTGTTCAGCGTTACTGTAGAAAAAATGGCAGCCAGTGTCCAGATCGTGCCCGTAGATGGGTCAATTGACGGTTTTGGGAAACGGCCAGCACAGGAGGGATGATGAGAGAGCCGTTGCGACAAAAAAAAGCAAGCGCCGCCGGAACGTCAAAGCGATCGGCGGCGCCCCAATCGAGTTACATTAATCGTGGACGGTCGGACTAGGCCACGTCCGTCTTGAAGCAGGCAAAGGGGTCCGCACCCTCGATAAGCGCTGTAATCAAGCACTTCACAATATCGAGCGGATTCGTCTGCGCCTTCACCGGTTTCTTGCTGGCCAACTTGATGTGCTTCATTCTGATTCTCCCTCCTTTCGAGTGGGTTTTAGCCAAACGGCCTCCGACCACACAGTCAGCGCCGTTGTTGCCAACAGGGACGTTTAACTTTCCCTTCCTTCGCCATTCTCCAGATAAGTCCCCCTGCAGCTACCATACAGACGACGTTCAATAATGTTACTCAGAATAATAGACTGGATCAAGTGTTTATTCAAGATAGCCGGTGTGTTGGCACGACCTGTCCCATTCATGGTGTTTCCCAGGGCCTGGGCGCCCATGGCTTAGGCGCTAAGCCCCCCGCGCCACGACTGCCGGTAGAAGCTCAAAACACGTTCCTGGTCAACTTCGCCGACCTGATTGCGGAACCGGTACGGATCGCTGCTTACCTCGCGTGCGAAGTCGCCAAGCCGGTCCTCTTGCACGCCCGCGTCCTTGGCAGCGGGGGATACCTGCACCTCGCCCAGTAACTCGTGGAGGGCTGTGCCTATCGAGGCGCTTACGCTTCGAGGATCTGCGTCGCAAGGGTGGCCGAGGGCGCTGGCTATGGCAGCGACCTTGTCGGGCTGATGAAACGCGTTGAACTGGAACAACGGCGGCAACAGCAGGGCGTTGGCAAGGCCGTGGGCCACGCCGCACTCGAGCGTGTAGTAGTAACCCATTCCATGTACGAGGGTGGTGCCGGTCTGAGCGATGACGCATCCGGAAAGGGCCGCCGCGTACATCATATGAGAGCGCGCCTCGACATCTGCGCCGTCGGCGACGGCGCAAGGCAGCCATTGCTTGACCAAGCGGCAGACGTCGAGTGCGAGTGTGTCGCTTATCGGCGTTGCCTTGCGCGAGACCATCCCCTCCATAGCTTGGCTGAGCGCGTCCAGGCCTGTGCTGGCTGTCACGCTCCGCGGCAAGGTGAAGGTGAGTTCCGGATCGAGCAGGGCAAGCCGGGGGAAAAGCTCTTTGCCGCCAATCGTGCTCTTACGCATTTTGGCGGAGTCAACTATAACGCTGTAGGGGGTAAGCTCGCTGCCGGCGCCTGCTGTTGTGGGGATGGCTACGATGGGCAGAGGTGCGTGCTCATATCTGGCGGAACCGTAATAGTCGACGCAAAGGCCCTCGTTGGCAGCGAGCAACGCCGCCGCTTTGGCCACGTCTATGGCACTCCCGCCCCCAAGCCCTAGAACCAGGTCGCAACCTTCCTTGCGGCACAGCGAGGCCGCCTTGTTGCAGGCCTTGTCGTCGGGATTTTCGTCGATCCCATCGAGCAAGACAGCCCCTGGCAATTGATCGAGAACGCGCGCGAGGGTGCCGCTTTCGCGCGCCGAACGCCTGCCAGTCACAACTAAAGGTCTCTTGCCCAAGGGACTGCAACGATCGCCCAGCTCTTTTAGACATCCCAGCCCAAACACGATCTCGGTCGGCATCAAGTAGCGGAATGGAAGCATCTCAGTCTTCTTCCCCCGTCCTTTTCTTGATCCAGTCCTCGATATCCTTTTTTGTCTGGTCCACCCGCTGCATTTTGCGCATGGCCATGGCCGCTGCTTTCGAGTCCGGCTCCGCAGTGACGGCTTGCCGCCAGTAACCGATTGCTTCCCGAGACAGGCCAAGTTTGTATACGGTGTTGCCCATGTAGGTGTAAGCGAGAGCGTATTTCGGGTCGGACAGGATGGCCTCTCGGAGATAGTTGCGGGCCGCTTCGTAGTTGTGGGCATTGTATGCCTGACGGCCCCGCTCGAGCAGCTTTACCGCCTGGCGCCGGTCCTCGGATTGGCGCGCATGCTTAGCCTCATGACTGAGTTTACGGGCATCCCGCCTTATCCCCGTTACTGCCGCTTCAATCCGCTCACGGCGCGTGATTACGCGGCGTAGATGAATCGCCACGTTTTTTGCATAGGTCTTGACGCCTGCAAAAAGCGTCTTCTTCTTTCGCTTCTTCACTGGACATCCCCGCCGCCTGCACTATATTACCATTGAAGGCTGCTTCCCTCAATGGCGTCAGCCCCGTTGCTGCGGCGCAGGCTTACGGAAGCCCCGGAAGGACTGCCGAGCAAGGGCGCCAACGCAGCAAGCGGCTAGTAGCGTAGCATTGTGGGGCCAATGATGGCCGGCGTCTCGCCTACAAGGCGGTCGTCAATGGTGCTGAAAAGCTCCGAGATATTCCCGAAATG
>CAZBQH010000532.1:0-6076 GCA_964493915.1 uncultured Nitrospiraceae bacterium | reverse complement strand
GTCTCGCCGCGTAGATCCGGCCACCACGAGCCGAAACAGCTCGTCTGCGGCAGACGCGGCGTCTCGCCGCGTAGATCCGGCCACCACGAGCCGAGACAGTTCGTCTACAGTGGACGCGGCGTCTCGCCGCATGGAAGATATGGACACCGCGTGGGTTCTGCACTACTTCGAGCCCGATGAACCAGTCGCGAATCTCTCGGGCAATCTCCCCCACTGGCGTCAGGAAGGCGTCACTTATTTCATTACTTTCCGCTTGGCCGACTCTATCCCTGCCGAAAAACTGCGCCAGTGGCTGGCCGAACGCGACGCATGGCTCGCGGCTCATCCTGAACCACACGATGCAGAGACCCGGGCCGCCTTTTTCCGCCTTTTCCCGCAACGTTTCCAGCAATGGCTTGACAATGGCTATGGCTCCTGCGTCTTGGCGGCGCCGGAAGTCAGACGGACCGTCGAACACGCCTTGCGCCACTTTGATGGCGAGCGCTACCTCCTCGACGAGTTCGTGGTGATGCCCAATCACGTGCATGTCGTGATCACGCCCATTGCACCCTATGCGCTTTCCGACATTCTGCATTCCTGGAAGTCCTATACGTCCCACGAAATCAACAAGAAACAGGGAAAGACAGGCATCAATTGGCAGCAGGAATCGTTCGACCATATCATCAGAAGCCCGGCGTCCCACGAGAAAATCCGGCAATACATCCGCGACAATCCATTGAGAGTAGCCGCGGCGTCCCGCCGCGTAGTGACCCAGCACGAGGCAACCAGGATCACGAGCCGGGACGGCTCGTCTACTATTCCCGAATCCGCACTACCGGAGTTCGTGCGCAAGGGCATGCATGACCCGAAGAAGCGCATGTTTGACAAGCGCTATAACCTCACCCAGGCCGTTGTCCCTGGCCCAGATGGGGGCAATCTCGCCCTGCCCACGGAAACCTGGCGCGAATACGTGGAGCGCCGTACTCGCTGCCTTGACCTCCGCGCGAAACTCGTTAATGGCGAGGTCCAGGGCATCGATGACTTCATCACGTTAAACCTGGATATCGAACGGTTTGCCGAGGACGTCATCGTTAACAGCGAAGGGCCCGAACTCGTCCGTGCCTTTTGGAAGGCTCTGACGGGCATCTCCATCCTCGACCCCACCTGCGGGTCCGGCGCATTCCTTTTCGCCGCGCTCAATATCCTCGAACCCCTATACAACGCCTGCCTCGACGGCATGCAGGGCTTCCTTGACGACCTCGAGCATTCGGAACGAAAACACAGCCCAAAGAAGCTGAGCGACTTCCGGCAAGTCCTCAGCGAGATGGGGAAACACCCTAACAGGCGCCACTTCGTCCTGAAGACCATCGTCCTGAACAACCTCTATGGGGTCGACATCATGGACGAGGCCGTCGAAATATCTAAGCTCCGCCTGTTCCTCAAGCTCGTGGCCCAAGTCGAACACGTCGAGCAGATCGAACCCCTGCCCGACATCGATTTCAACATCCGCGCCGGAAACACGCTCGTGGGCTTTACTTCCCTGGATGCTGTACGGGAGGCCATGACCTACGAGCCCGGCGGGCAACACCGGATGCTCTACGCAGAAGAACAACAGGTCCTTGATGACATCGAGGAAAAGGCCAGAGAGGCAGACGGGGCGTTCCGCATCTTCCACGAAATGCAGACCCGTTATGACATGGATGCGGCCGAATTCGCCACTGCCAAGGTTGAAGTCCGACGGCGCCTTGACAATCTCCGCGACGAACTCGACCACTACCTTGCCAAGCAGTACGGCACTGTCGACGGAGCGTCTCGCCACGCCGAACCAGGCAGTTGCGCCCAAGACCGCAGCAAAGTAGACGCGGCGTCTCGCCGCGTTGGAAGAACGAGCCGGGACGGCTCGTCTACTTTCGGCAAGTGGCACCAAAGCCACAAGCCCTTTCACTGGTTTGTCGAGTTCTACGGCATAATGCGAGGCGGTGGTTTCGATGTAGTCATCGGAAACCCGCCGTATGTCGAAAGGCGCGTGGTACAGGCGCAATACGACATTCAGAACTACTCGACCGAAGCCGCCAATAATCTCTACGCGTACGTATCAGAACGTGCCGAAGCATTGCTTTCGCGAAATGGGCGTTTTGGCTTCATCGTGCCGCTCTCATCGATGTCGACAGAGAAATTCTCGCCGCTACAAGAACGAATCATGAATCAGAGAACTGTCTGGTTGAGCAATTTTGATGACCGACCGTCGCGCCTTTTTGACGGCCTTGAGCATATTCAACTTACGATCATTCTGTACGCCCGCGCCGCCGGAGAATCAAAAACAGAAATACACATGACAAAGTGCCACAAATGGAGTGCTGCAGAAAGACCAATACTGTTCTCAGTTGTGGCCTATACATCTGAAAATCGCTTGTACGTTGGGGACAGCGTGCCGAAGGTCGGCTCTGCTCTAGAACTGTCTCTTCTCGATAAGCTATGGCAAATCAATGCAGACGTGGCATCGGCCGTCGACACGAAGGGAAACGAGAAGGTTTACTACACGCGCAAGGTCCATGCCTTCCTCAACATCCTGGATTTCGTTCCAGAAATCTGCGACGGCCGGGGGAGGAGGCGTGATCCGTCTGAGCAGAAGACTCTCTCTTTTGCGAGAAGGTCTACAGCCGATGCTGGACTTTGTGTTCTCAACTCGACTCTTTTCAGATGGTTCTTGGCAACATTCAGTGACTGCCGGAATCTGAATCGCAGGGAGGTCTTGCGCTTCAAGACGGACCTCAATGATCTAGAGGCGCGATTTGGAACGCATCTTTCGTCTTTGGCTCGCCGGTTATCGCAATGCCTCAAGGACACATCTGAGATTAGACAGATGAAGTTTGGCGGAGATGTTCTCAAGGTGCAGTGTATCATCCCGCGTCACGCCAAGCCAGTCATCGATGAGATCGATTCGGTTCTCGCTGAGTACTATGGCTTCACGAACGAAGAGTTGGACTTCATCATCAACTACGACATCAAGTACAGGATGGGGCTCAATACTCAAGAGGACGTCGAAACTGACGAGAATGGCTTTGAGGAAGACGAGGCATGATTGCCTATACCTCTTCATAGCATACGAACCACGGCCAGGTCGCCTACACAGGTACACAAATCGTTGGTGGGCAGGAATTCGGTTCCATTATGAATGGCCCAGCGCGCGGCCGAATGGATTCCGTTGAACTTGACTTCTAATTCTACGAACCGCGTGAATAGGGGCGGTAAGTGAGCCGTCCCGGCTCGTGTCTACGCGACGAAACGCCGCCTCTACATTAGGAGATAGCGTTTGTTGACGGACTATTCGTGGATACTGGAACGGACCGAAGGACCGTTCTTCGAGCGCAAGGGGTGCTATGACCGTTCGGGTTTGCGCCCTAAACGCCGACCGGTGCGCGCGGTGGCGAAGACATTGCGGAGACGCTTTCGGCCATGGCGAATGCCGACGGTGGGGTGTTAGTGGTAGGCGTTGAAGACGATGGGAGCGTGTCGGGAGCGGAGTATCCGGCCGACAAATTGGCAATACTTGAACGCGCACCAACGACGCATGTGCAGCCCGGGTTGCGCCCGCGCCTTCAGCAGGCGACGCTCGCAGGCAAGCCCGTCCTCATATTCGAGGTTGACTGGAGCATGGCATGTCATCAACTCACCGATGGCCGCTATTTGCTGCGCGTGGATGACCAGAACGTGCCCTTCCCTGCAGACCAAATTGAAGCGTTGAAGGAGGGCAAACGCCGCCGATTGACGGAAATGCGTTTCGTTGGGGAAGCAACTATAAGCGACCTGAACCTCGACTTGGTGGCGAAATTGGGCGAGCATGTGGGGATGCAGGCAACGCCGCAGGAACTGCTTGCCCGGTACCGGTTAAGCGAAGGCCGTAATGGGAAGACCGTGCTGACGCTGGCGGCGTTGCTGCTCTTCGGCAGGGATCCTGGGCGATGGCATCCCAGGTGCGGGATCGATTTCGTGAAGTATGAGGGCACAGAGCGGCACGTGGGTGCGGCCCTGAACATCGTGAAACGCGAGCGCATCGAGGCGCCGCTGGTGAGCCTGATCGAGAAGGCCTATGGCGTTGTACGTCCGCACGTGAGGGAACGGCAAAGGCTGGTGGACCTTTTCTTCGAGGAGCGCCTTGAGTATCCGCCCTTCGCTTGGCAGGAAGCGATTGTCAACGCCGTGGCCCACCGGGACTATCGGTACGAAGGGCTCGGCATCGAGGTATGGATGTTTGACGACCGGCTTGAGGTCCGGAGTCCGGGCGAGTTGGTCGAACCTGTTACGCTGGACCGCCTCCTCAAACGTGAACGCATCCATGCCTCACGTAATCCCAGGATCGTGCGGGTTCTCACCGACTTCGGCTATATGCGCGAGCAGGGCGAAGGCATTCCGCGAATGTTTGAGGCCATGGAGCGCGAGGGGCTTTATCCACCCGAAATCCGGCTGGAAGCTGATGCCGTCTTTTCGGTGGTGCTAAAAAACACCGTGGTCTACCAGCCGGAAACCCTGCGGGGGCTGGCGCAGTTCGCCGACTTGGACCTGAATGGAAACCAGAAGCGCGTCCTTGCCTATGCAAGAGAGCACGAGGGTACATTCACCAGCCGGGAGTATCAGCGGTTGGTGGGGGTCGGGGTTTACGACGCATCCCGCGACATCAAGGACATAATTCGCAAGGGGGTTGTCAGACTCCGTCGAAAAGGCGGACGCGTCTACGAGCTGATCTCGCCGACGGCAAGAGCGGAAGGCCCTGCGGAAAAACCCTCGGAATACGCCGCACTGGAGCCGATACTGGCCGAGATGGGCTATGTCAAAAATGCGGATATCAGGGAATCGCTTGGCGTATCGCCTGTCAAGGCCAGACGTATTGCACAGGGTTTGGTAGCCGAAGGCTGGCTGAGGGCTGAAGGCGAACGGCGTGCAAGACGTTATTTCCCAGCGACTTAAAGTTATCGATCAGCCTTACGACGTTATCGAACGGTCTTAAGGGAGCAATGATCGATAACAAAGTGCTCGATAGAGGTAAACACGGGGAAGACCATGACGACGACCAATAGGATACGCGACATCCTAACCGATCTGGAGCGGGTCAGGGAGAACCTCCTCGCCCTATCAGACGACATCTGGCTGAGCATCGACCACAACAACTCGCAAGCGGTGCAGCGGGGCGTCGAGTTCAAGCTTGCCTACAATGAAAAGATGAGCGCGTTTGATAGGCTGGCCTCCGACCTCTCCGCTCTGGTGCAGCATTTCACGGATGTGCGTGTGGAGAATTCGGTATCACAACATACTGAGTCGACCGATGCCACGGCGAATAAGCGCCTCATCAAGGAGCTGGACAAAGAGGCGCCGCACACGCTAACGGAGGACTTCAGATACAAGCGCCCGTTCGGCTTTATCCTGCAGGGACGCGCCTTCAAAAGCTTGGTCACATGGCGGCGGGTCTATGAGCTCGTATGCGAGCACCTTCGTGGAAAAGACCCCGCGCGATTCGCTGCGCTACCTGAGAACCCACAGTTCTCAACCAGCCACCACAACCGCTTTTTTGCCCGCAGCCCCTCACAGGTACGGTCAGCTTCAGAGGTCGGGGAGGGAATCTATGCCGAAGTGAACCTATCCGCCAACCAGATTCGCGACGTGATCTGCCGGCTTCTTGCGGCGTTTGGCGTCCCTGAGAGCGAGATGATTATCTACTTGCGGCAAGACCGAGATGTGGGATGACTAGATGATGGAAGAAAGGCGGCTCAGCGATATACGAAGCGTTGACGACGGGCGCGCGCTCGCCTGGGCATTGGCTTCAGGTTTCGGGGCCATCAAGGCGCTCGGCGATACGGAGATCCTCTCACGCCCGATGCTCGGCTTGCTGTGCTCCCGGCGCTGCCCTGGCGACGTGGTCCTTGAGGCGTATGATCTCTCGCGCAGTTTGAGGAATAACGGGATTACCGTTGTGGGCGGCTTCCATTCGCCAATGGAGAAGGACTGCCTAGAGTTGCTGCTGCGAGGCACACAGCCCGTTGTTATCTGCCCAGCGCGCAGCATTGATAACATGCGAATACCCAAAACTTGGCGGCAGGGCGTG
>CAZBQH010000531.1:0-30170 GCA_964493915.1 uncultured Nitrospiraceae bacterium | reverse complement strand
TTTTCATACCGGTCTCATACACCAAAGGAAAAGAGAAGCTCCAGATTCGCATCCAACCGGTCGCTCACCGTGGTCAGTCCCACTGGAATGCCAGCCTGTACTGGGTATGGACCCTGCGCGCCCCGAGTCAGCCCCCACTACCTGAGGTGGCACTCCCGCCGAAGGCTGTCCCCCCTTGTTTCAGAACGTTCGAATCCCGGTGAACTGGCGCCTTCGTTTGCAAGTACTTCGTCACGTAGAAAGGTGTAGACGCCTGCCCACGGGCAGGCCGGTGGCTTATTCTTTTGCTTAACAGCTTCCGTGTACGGGCGACTATCGCGGAGAGCAGTTGATTTCCGTTGACCTTGTCGCCCGCGTTTATCTTTGCTGACGGCTGGGATCGCGGCCGTGCCAAGACGACCTCGCCGGTTCCTTAACGCGCGTCCAGGCCGCTTGCCCTTCTTCTCAGTAGACATCTACTCCTTGGCCGGCTCAGGCTCTATGAGCACCATGTCCTCAGGAAGGACTGCGCACGGTGCTCCGTCTTTCGGCACTTCGTAGTGCGCCGTCCAAAGGATGCCGTTGACCAGCGAGCGCCTAAAGGAGGTGATCCAGAAATTCTCATGAAAATGCCCGAGCGTGTTGCCGTAGGAACGGCCGCCGTTCGCGTTGGGGCGTTCATAGGTCCACGCTACGACTTGCTCTTTATCTTTCACGTAGACCTTCTCCAGAGGCGTTGCATCGTCGAGCACTTGGATATCCAGATAGATCTCGTCGAACTGTTCGTAATTGCTCCAACCGCGGCAGATTGGATGGTCCGGCACCACTTGGTCGACATCCGTATGGACCATGTCCAGTCCTGAGAAGCCAAAACTGAAGATGCCTCCGAGGTAATGCAGATATTCTTGTTCGAGCTCTTTGTCGTTGGCGTCGGCAATGCCTGTGCTCCAGTGGATGGCGGTCAAGCCCACGCCCTTCTGCATCAACGCTCTGAATCGGTCGGCGTGATTGCCCCTGAGCACTATCTCGGCCCCGGGGCTTGAATAGAGGACGATGGCGTTAGCCGCGTCGACGAGGACTTCGTCCGCAGGCCATCCAAGGCTCACGACGGCATCCACCCCGGGCGACTGTTCCAGGCACTTGGCCAGTAAACCGCACTCGTGGATGTACATGTGCGTGCCGTGGGGATGATCGGGAGGCGTTCCAATGAGAAGGATGCGGGCGGCAGCGTCGCTGCTGAACGATTTCGCGCCGGTTTCCGGCTTAGCCGCCGGAGTGGGCGTCTTGGCCGCATCAGATTGCGAACGCAACAGCCGGATCCAGTCAAACTCAACGTGGTTGGGACCGAGCCCGGGATCGATACGGAACTCCGTGAGGTTTCCGTCGACGGCTAGTTGGGTGCTCACTTCGTGCCACTGTGCATCAGCCGGCGCCTCGAAGTTCACAGACCAGAAGGGAGGTTGTCCCAGTGGTTTTTCATCAGAACCGTAGAAGATTTGCCAGGTTTCACTCTCTTCTGGCGCCCTTATACGCATCTGCACATCGAACACCCCGCCCGGGACACTCACTGCGGTCGAAATGAAGGGGTCGTCGCCAAGCAAGTCCACACGGAGGACGCCGTTTTGGGAAGTTATCCCGGTATCATTCTCAGCAATCCAACCGGCGTTGCCTGCATCAAAATCCCAGTCCTTCAAGAGGCGGCCTGCGTAGTCAACGAGCTTTTCGCGCAGTGCTTCGGCTTGTTCTTTCATTGCGGCAGGGACGTCGCCGTTCTGAATTGCCGTCAGCGCCCCCCGAACAGCCTCCGCCTCGGAATACTGAAGTTTCTCTGCCATGGACAGAATGGCAGCCCCGGCTTCTCTGCATACGCTGGGGTTTTCCAGCAAGGACTGCGCCACGAAAAGGGCATCCGGCGTAGCGATATCTTGCAGAACTGCAGCGAGAAGCAAGAACTCCTCGTCGCGCTCGATTAGGGGCAACGTATCTTTGACAAGAAGGAGCTTTTCTTCAGGAGGACTGTCGGACCTCCGCACAACGTTGAGGTAGCCGCTGAGGGCCACGGCGCGATGCCTCGGGTCCTCGGCGGAAGCCGCGATCTGCCTGAGATCGGGCAACACTTCCGGCGCGTCCCAGTTCGCCAGCAACCGTATGGCAGCAGAGCGGAAGTCCGCATCCGGATCTTGGCTAGCTTGCCTCAGGATGCTGAGCACGCTCGGGTTTTCTGTCTGCACCAAGAGCTGCAGCAACGCGATACGCTGTTCGGTTTCCCTTGCGTCCCGGAAGGCTTGCTCGATCGGCTGAGCTGTTTCCTTCGGCTGGCGCTGACAGACACTGCGCAAGACTCCCTCGATTCTCCGGCGGTTGTCCTGATCCGTTTCAGCGTCAAGGCGTTCCAATAGCGCGGGTAGACTTCCGGAATTCGCGAGTTCCTCGTACATTTCAAAAGCTGCTGCGCGCAGCGCTTCATGGGGACTGGCAAGATAATCCCATGCCAAAGGCAGGGCTTCTTCATACTCGCGAAAGGTAAGTGCCGAAACCAGTACACGCGCAACGGGCGGCTGGGCGTCTTGCGCCATTGCCAACATGGCCGCATTCACGCCCTCGGCCTCTAACGCTTTTAAGCTGGTAAGGGCCGCACGTGAGTCCGCCGTTTCGTCCGCTGCCGCGCGACGCGCAAGAAGAGCAACGTCCTCAGCCGTCCCAAGGACTCCGAGGGCTTGAATCGCCGCCAACCGAACTGAAGGCTCATTGCCTTCGATCGTCCTCAGCAATGCCGGGCGGATAGGGGTCACTTTCAAGTTGGCAGCACAGTCGATGACAGCCAGTTGAGCGGAAGTCGGATACGTTTCAAGCTTTTCCGCGAAGGATGCTATGAGATCCTTTGCATGGGTCTCTTGAAGATGGGCCGCAGCGGCTGCGTGAAGCAGTTGCTTCTCGCTGCGGAAAGCCTCTTCGATCAGGGCGCGTGCGTCCGTCGTTGGGCAGGCCAGCAATCCGGTGAACCCGGCGAGGACGTACTGGTCCTGCGATTCGTTACGATACAAATCGGTGAACAGCTTTGCGGCAACATCAGCACTGCCCTGCACCAATTCCCGGTGGGCCATCTCGACCAATGCACTCAAAGCGGACCCTTCGAGGAAACGGTTTCCCGAGATCGCGATTTCCTGGACAACAGCGATAGCAGCATCTCCGCCGATCTGCACCAGCGCGTTCAGAGCGGCCCTTGCCTCATCGAGACTCCCGCTGCGCACCAACCCAAGGAGCGCATTCTCCGCGCGCATCTCGCTGCGGTTCCCCAGAGATTGGATCACCCCCAGTCTCGGATCGCCGTGAAGCTTGTCAAGCGCCTCAAGCAAGGCCGTCCCGGCCTCAGGGCAAGGGATCTCCTCGAGTGCGAAGCGGGCCATGTGAGACAGGTGTTGATCATCCAATAGGGCGGACAGCGTCTCGACGGACTGCACCGAGCCAATGGACGCCAGGCGGCGGCACGCAAACTGTTTCGCGACAAGGGTCGCGTCGCCTTCCAGCAGCTTACAGAAGCGGGCCTCAAGGGCACTGTGTGCGGCCGTGTCGCCGTCTCGAATTGCGTCGTCGATCATGTCAAAGGATGGTTGGGCCTCGCCCCACGAGGCCTTTGCAATCGACAGGAATGCGTTTTCAATTGAATCTGGCGACGGGTTGGTCGCAAAAGCTCGGAGGGCAACCAAGCATAACAGTAAAAGCACAATTCGTGTGCGAGTTTTGCTTTCTTTCTTCTTCATTCGTCGTTACCTTCCTTGAATTGGCCGCTATATCGACCAAGGCTCACATATTGCACGTGACAGGTATCTGTTCGCCTCCGCGTCGCCGGGAAAGGTCTCTTCGTCCGGGTCCCATTTGAGCGGGCGTTTGAGCCAATACCCGATATTGGTTATGTGACAAACAGACACTGAACGGAACCCGATCCCGATATCGGCCACGGGTTTTTTGCGGCTTCGCACGCATTGGAGGAAATTGTCGTAATGCTCGCTATTGGCATACAAGTCGGAAGCTTTCTCGACTTCGGCACTGCATTCCCTGGCCAACTCAGGCGGATCGAAGCTCCCTTCGGCCGAGATCCCCTGAACGGCAATCGTTCCCTCTGTACCGTAGAAGGTCACGCCAAAAAACTCAGACGGTTCCCGGGACAAATCGATGTGTTCCACTTCAACTCCGTTGGCGTAGCGCAACAGGAGACGTTTGCCGTCGTACGCCTCTGGCGGAATCACCTCGATCGGGCCCGTGTCATCGGCGCCTAGAGCCCATTGCACCATATCAAAGTGGTGCGCCCCCCAGTCGGTCACGCCGCCCCCCGAGTAATCCGTGAACGCACGGAACCCGGCCGGGTGAATGGCATGGTTGAAGGGACGCCACGGCGCGGGACCCAACCACATGTCCCAGTCCAGATAGTCCGGAGTCGGTTCGGCAGCAAGATTGATCTGCACAGAGGGACCCCCGGATGCCGCCGTGATCTTCTTCAGCTTGCCTATCCGCCCCTCTCTTACAAGCTGGCACACGACCTTAATGCGGGTGTTCGATCGGCTCTGACTGCCCGTCTGCACAACGCGGCTATGGGACCGGGCCGCATCGACCATGGCCCGGCCCTCCCTTATTGTCAGCGACAGAGGCTTCTCGCAATAAACGTCTTTCCCTTGCCGGCACGCCTCAATGCATTGAATGGCATGCCAGTGATCGGGCGTCGAAATGACGACGGCGTCAATATCCTGCCGTGCCAACAGATCCCGGAAGTCCCCGTACACACGGAAGTCATGGTTGTCGTAGTGATCATCGACGATATTCTTGGCTGTTTCACAAAAGCGTCGGTCCACGTCGCAGCCGGCCACCACCCGGCAGCCGGGATGACGGAGGAATGACGCCAAGGAACTCCCCCATACTCCTTGAACGGCCTTATTGCCCAAGCCGATGAACCCAACGGTTATTTGATCGTTCACGGCAATCGCGGGTGCGGTTCTCGAAACAGCCTTCGGCACAAGAAAGGGAAACCCAGCACTTGCGCCTAAAGCTATACCGCTCTTCTTGAGAAAATCCCGCCGGTGCATTTCCTTTGTGCGTACCATCACCCTTCCTTTACCTTGCGTTCTCTGCCGATTTGCGGCGTTATCTACCCAAACCACTTAGTCTCCTGGCGCCGCTCCGTGGCCCTTGGGCGGCTGATTGCGCCTGTGTGATTGCCGCGGGCGCGCTTAACTCGAGCGGTTCGGCGTGGAATCCATGGCCCTTTGGTGGCCAGCGCCTGGCCCCACCTCATCCCGGGGCGTGCTCCGGCCCGCTTTCTCCGTCCGCCTGTAAACGCCCCCTGGGAATTCTCGTCATCGCGCGCAACGCGCGACGGGGAGCACAATCAGGGGGCGCGCCCCTGAAAACGGATGCAAGAGGCTTGCCAATGCGGATCTATAGAAGAACGGGACACAAAAGCAGGGAAACCTACCTCCGCAAGACAGCAAATCCTAGCGCAAGATCGTATAGTATACGTATAATAAGCGTAGAAACATACACTTCGTGTCCGCCGCGGCTGCTCTTTCCGCGTCCCCTTTCTTCCGTTTGCCTCTCTGGCACACCGGGCATCTTCATTGGGGCAGCCTCATCCTTTATCGGAATATGGAGAATCGCCCGTAGAGTCGAGATACCCCGCTCTTATTAAAGACCGTTAGTCTTTTTTACTTTCGCATCGGGTCAGCGTCATGCTCTCGTCGGTTTGCTGTAATGGAAAATGACCTGCAGCGCCGGTTTGCTGTGCATTTGGCAAGCTGCTGCCGCCAGCGCCAAGTTACGGGTTTGGCGCCTTATTTCAAAAGCAGTACGCGCAATGTGCGGAGAACTGCTTGCACGCTAGGATATGCGCGTGAATCCCAGCGGGGTTTCCTGCGCGAAGACGAGTTGTCCTGACGGTCTCCTGCCCAAGTACGTTAACACTTGGTTGAGGTCGCCCTCGATGTTCTCGATGTCCAGGACGACAGAAGTACGCACGACCTCGTAAGTACCTTCGGTGCTTTCGCTTGTATAAAACGTCCCATCCTCGCTGAACGTGATGGTTCCGCCCTGGTGCAGTTCCCAAGTGCCAACAATCTCCTGGGAAAGATTCAATGGCGGCGACGGGTATTGGCCCTCAGGGCAACCAGAAAGAGTCAGCAACACATAGCACGCGAGAACTCCTCGGACCAAGTTCCTCTGAACTATTCTACCTGGCATTCTACTTTCCTCCGTGAGCAAGAGAACCTGCTCTGTGTAAACCTGTAAGTATTCGGGATCTTCCCGAGGCTTCCGCCCCTCCCGATTCCAGACGCTTCGACTAGCGCCCATTTCCCCGTCACATTGCCGAAGGACATCGTCACAGCGATATGGACATTGCCGCGATCACCATTCCGCACTCGCTATCGTTGGTGCAGAAACTGCTGGAAGTGCGCGCGCAAGACGCGGGTTGGCGAACTCGACGCGGAAGTGCCGCAAATGCCGAACACGCAGTTCTATGAGCCTTGCCTGTCCGCGCAGGAGCAATGGGTGGGAACGGGCCTTGGCCGCGGCCTGTGCGGAGATGTGTCCCCCCAGGGGGATCTAGACCCGAAAAGCGGCCCAGTAACGGAGGAGACGGTTGGATTCCCGCCCTGGCGCGGCAATGGCGCCGGGTCCATTTCACACTCGAACTGTTGAACATGGCATCCCCTCGGAACCATGAGGAACTGGGCCGCAACCTGGAGGCTAGTCCAGGATCTCGATTCCCAGGGCGGCGTTGATGACAAGTTGCACGTCGACGGCGTTTATCTTTCGATCTTTGTTGATGTCTGAACTCCAGGAAGGATTGAGCCCAAGAGCCGCGTTGATCACCACCTGGACATCTACCGCATTCACAGCGGCGTCTCCGTTAACGTCGCCGCCGACGACGTCGTCCGGAAACACGGCCATGTAGAGAGGCGCCACTTGTTTTCCGAAAGCGTCCATGCTCTGGACCTTGAGGCCAAACTCGAGGGCATGGGTAAGCACTTGAAAGGAGTCCAACGCGATGATGAGCCCGTTCACGGCCTCTGCCGTATCCTCGAGAGAGGGATAGAAGGACGCAACGGTATTCAAGGCGGAACTGAGGGGTTCGAGAATGCTCACCAATTCGTCGAGGGTCTGCGCCCATTCCTCCAACGGCTCCTGGCTGCTCAAGGCGTTCCAAGCCATGCCGTCCTCGTCGGCGAGCGGCCCCATCAAATCGCGGTAATCGAAGAAATCCTCCTGCATGCCCGTTTCCCAGTAGTACCGCTCATCGCCCTCGGGCCAGTAGTATTTGGCCCGCTCAAGCGTCTCAAACATCGCCGCGTTCGCTTCGTCAACGTAGTAGTCTCGGAGGACCACCTGGTAAAGGCAGTGCACCACAATGGCGTTCGCAACCTTTTGACTGTCGATGCCGTAATCCAATGAGGGAGGCAGGGAGCTGTTGTCCTGGACCGTTGGGACAGCCCCCAGCACCAGCTCACGGAACAGCGCCAAGATGAAGTCCCGTCCCAAACCAGGCGCCATCTCGTCGTGCAAGGCATCAAAAATGGTGTTTACAGCGGCGACAACCTCGGCGCGATGGTCGCCGCCTTCGTCTAATACCAGGTCGCCGATCTCTTGTGCGAAGGTTTCCAGCTCGTCAGCAATTCCGCCGAATCCTCCCCCATCAAAAGGCGCGGCGACTATGTCTTCGATTCGAGCTGCAAGTGTTGCTTCCAGCGGGCTGCCAAGCTGAAGAGCGTCAAAAGCGGACCCGAACAGTTCCCATCCGGCTTCCGAGAGGGCCGCGTCCACAGCCTCATTTACGAGCAACTCGCTCGTCGTCGCCAAAACGGATTCCCAGTCATCCCAGTCTGCACAAATGAGCAGGAGGAGGAAATCTTGGATGAGTCCCGCGTTGCTCACAGGAGGAATCTGGTTGATGATCTCTTGCTTCACCTCCGGAACCAGGCTTTGTTCTGCATACTGAAGCAACTCTTCGATGCCCGTCTCGACGGCTGTTTTCAACTCGACAACTTCGGAGGCGCCCATAAGGGTGTACAGGAGATCCAGGAGTCCATCGGCAAGAGCGTCCTCCCAGTCTTGCTCGAGCGTACCCTGAATCTCCTCAATTTTCATGATGATATTGGTCATATCAGCAATGATTTCATCGAAATTGTAGACCGCGCCCTGCGCCTCCCGTTCCGCGTAGTAGCTCAAATTGGCGTACCCAGACAGGACAACATAGAAGCGTTTTAGAGCAACCATGTCTTCCCAACCCATTCCCTGCTGGTCAAGCATATCAAGCCACGCGTCGGCCTGCGCCGCGAAATCGGCGAATGGCCTGTCGGCGATTTCCCACGCTCCAAGATCGGCAACAAGACCTCGAGCTTTCATCAGGGCCGCTTCCCGGTCGGCTACAGCAACAGCAACCTCTACGGAGGGGTCCTCAGGCGGGACGGTCAACTCGAGATCAGCGACGTAGCGGAGACTTGGATACTCGTAAGCATGCACGCCGTCATCGCGGACTTGCAGAAAATAGTTGCCGGCGGGAACATCCTGAACCGCGTGCTGCCCTGGGCCGGCATCTGCGGAAACCCACGTATAGACAGGCCGGTCGTCCGTCATGTAATAGAAATAGGGGTGTGTCTCATCAAGGGGCTGCCCGAACTCGCCCGTCATATTCAGCACGAAGTCGCAGCGCTGCCTTTCCAGCGGTTCAGTATAGGAAGTTTGCAGGAATTCGCCCGGCGCTTCCGGATCAGTAGTGCGAACGGTCACCTCGAGGATCGCGTCTCCGGGTTCATCCGGCCTCAGTAGGGAACTCTCCCAAGCGAGGAGATACCGCGAGTCCAAAACGGTTTGGGCTTCAAGGGAAATATCAGCTTCAAGAAACGGCCAAGGCAGTTTTTGCGCCAGCCCCAAATGCTGCAAGGCGGAAAAACCGCTACCTCCATCGCCCGCTCGCGGGTTGATGCTGGGATCCATGTAGTACTCATAGTCCACATGTTCCACCGGATTCTGGCAGTAATAAAGCGTTAGGTCTGGATGCGCCTCGAGGAACAGCCGGGCGGCCGAAAGGGTGGCGGCTGTACAGTCTACCGCATGCCAGAACGTTCCGTACACCGTTTGAGGCACGACATCCGTGATGGCAATTACGAGTTTTTGGGCCTCTTCCCGAAAGCCAAGCCATGGCGTGAGCAAAAGCGCATCGTACGCAACCGAAGGCCGCCAGTTCTCGCCGGCCGCATACAATTCCTCCTCGAGTCCCTCGAGAAGCCGGTCGATCTCCATCGGCCCGTAGAACGGAACGATGTCGATCTGATTCGGAACCGTGTTGAAGGCAAGGGCGGCCATGCGGAAATCCACCTGGTTTGCCGCAAGCCGATCGACAAAGGCGTCCACCTGGGCCTTTATCCCCGGCATGTCGTCTTCCATCGAGGCGGACACGTCGACCAAGAACACGACGTCTAGGGGCATTCCGCCGACTGATTTCTCCCAAAACCCGGCTTCACACCACTCGGGATCGATCTGAGCCGCGATGTCAATAGGCGCTGGGCCGCAAACAGTTCCTTCCGTCGGAGACACGACGGCTTCGGTAAGTTCGAAGTCGGCCAGAGAGAGCCCGCTGACCCAGTCTCCGGATCCGTCCTTGACAGAGACAGCGCACCAGCAGTGCTCGTCATCAAAGTAGCGCCCCATGTATCCGTGGTCTGCGACGGTGAGTTCCGCACTTTGGCAAACGGCGCTAACAGCAAACCACAACAGACAGAAGGCAAACAGGAAGGAACGTTGGAAGGTAGCGTTTGCAGGTCTCATGACGACAGCCTCCGTAAGCATTGAGCGGAAGCCCGCGCATTGGCCGCATCTATGGGCCCCCCTCCCTACGCAGCTTCTATCCCCATCAAATCACCACAAGTACGCGAAGGACCTGTATTCGTAAGAGGATACTTCCTCTATACACCATACTTCCTCTCTTATTACATCACCTCCTGCGTCATTTGTCAATTGCAGCAGCGTACTCCAACAACCCGGCTTTCTACTTGAATCACCCCTGTACCCATGGGATAATCAAGGCAGCGGGTATGGCACTCCTGAGTATTCACCCGCTTTGTTTGTTGACAGCCGCACACAGTGTACAAGATATGGCATGGAGAAATGCGCTATGTACAAGTTCCAGGTCTTCTTAGTTGTGATGTTGTGCCTGAGTTTTTGCGTCTGGGCGGAGGAAATCCCGGAACATCCTCTTATTAGACCGTTCCCCGGCTCCGTTCTGGCCGAGAACATGAGCAAACACTCCGATTTCGAAGCCTATGACTTCCGTGTACAGAACCCAGACACCGGGAAAAACGAAAAGAAGACTGTGAAGGGGGAATACTGGCGTTTGCTCTATGAAGTGCGCCACGCGGACGGCAGTCGCAACACGGATATCTCGAAGCTTGAGTTCATCGAAAACTTCCGCGCGGCCGCTGAAGAAATGGGTGGAGAGATTCTTTACGAGGACCGTTCTCTTCTGACCTTTTCCGTTCCGCGCGACGACGGCGGCATTACATACTGTGAATACACAGGGAACGCGAGCCTGGGACAGCAGTATCTGACCATTGTTGATGAAAAGCCGTTCAAGAAATCCCTTGTTTTCGGCCCGGCACAGATGAAATCGGCCCTGGACAAGGACGGGCGCGTGCTCCTTTATGAGATTCTATTTGATTATGACAAGGCGTCTCTACAGAAGGAATCCCTGAAGCAGCTGGAACATGTCATTACGCTGTTGCAGGAGAACCCGGATTTGACGCTCGAGGTGCAAGGGCATACGGACGATCAAGGTTCCGATGACTACAACCTGGACCTGTCGCAGCAGCGCGCGGAAACGGTGCGAGCCTTTCTACTCCTTTTTGGCGTGCCTGATCAGTTGCTCTTCGCAAAAGGCTACGGGGAATCGGCGCCTGTCGCACCTAACGACAGTGAGGACAACCGTGCGAAGAACCGTCGCGTCGAACTGGTAAAAGTAGATGCAGCTGCCACGGGCACATCCTCTGCGAAATCCTCGGAAGAAGCGCTCGGCGACGTCATTCTCGGCGAATGGTCCATCGAGCCGAACGCGCGTGCCGATGGCGGATCCATATCCTTCGGAAACGACGGGAAGTACGTCATGGAGGAACGCTTCAAAGACGGGACCGGAGGAGGTACCAAAGGCGACTACCGATTGGACTTAGATTCAAGTCCCGTGCGGATTGCCCTGTACCTGGGGCCGGTCGACAACGCCGGCGCGGCTCTAACTACACGGTATGCAATCGTACGCGCACTTGCCGATGGCAGGGTAGAGATTCAGTTTTCAGACGACGGGGAATACCCGGAGGCGTTTGTGGATGACCCGGATGGCGCCTTATCGATGTTTTTGGTCCGCAAGTAGTCCCAAAGGGCGTGACGGGCGACAGGAAGCAGAGGCCCTCTGCTTGCTTCTGTACCGCACACGGTACATCCAGCAACCAGGATAAGGAACCGGACAAGGCAGCCAGCAAGCGGCTGAAGATCCAATCCACTACAAAGCCGAAAAAGGTCTATTGATGAAACTTGACCGCAGAAATGCTATCGGAACGGGGGCATCATCCGGAACCGTGATGGTTGCGCCAGCAGAAAAGGGATACGCCAGGTCGCGTCACCGCTTAGCCTGCTATGCTGTGCTCGCGCTGTCCGCGGCTGTAAGCCTGTGCGCTCAGGGACAGGCCCTGCCGCTGAAAAACCCCTCGTTTGAAGACGGCGACCCAGACAGTGGACCAAAAGGCTGGAGTTTCGAAGCCGCTGAGGAGGCCTCCGCAACGCCTTCGTGGTGTTGGCTTCCGAGCAGCGGACACGGGGGAGGACACTGCATTTCCGGCGGGTGCGAGCAACCGGGCGACGTCGGTCGCTGGGTGCAGGAGGGCGTTCCGATCCCTGAAAACGCGCGCCATCTTCGCGTCACGGCATGGATGAAAGCTGTCGATGTGCGAAGCAGTGCCGGCGTTGTCGCAGTGGCCTTCTTGGATAGAGAAGGCCAGCCCTTGAGCGTGGCCCAGAATGTGCTCGCTGCTGCGTCAGACCGCGATTGGACACGGCACGTGAGCTACGTGGAAGTGCCCGAAGCTGCGGCCCAGTTGGACATCTCATGCTCGGTGGGATTCGCTTTCACGAAATGCGGTAGATTCATGTGGGACGATATCTCGCTGGATATAGTAGAAGTACCCGTAGAACCGGTCACCCTGTACGTTGATGATACACCGCCGCCGGAACCAACCAGAGCTGAAAAACGCCGAGGGTTCATGATCTTCTCGAGGCCCTGGATGGAGACGGTTTTCAAAAACACGGTCTTATCGGCAGAGGATAGGATTGCGGCACTCTCCATCGACGCCGTCGCCGGCACGTACGAGCCCACGGTTGTGATCGTCCGCGCCCTGCGGGATTTAGACAATGTGTCCGTTTCCGTGTCAGATTTCGAGGGCGAGGCCAGCCAGATCCCCGCATCGCGCGTCGATGTGCGGTCGGTCGCATACCGCACGGAGGTCGGCCAGAACCGATGGGGCTTGTTCAACGAGACCGTTATGCGCGATGTACCGCAATTCCTGGAGAAACGTTCCCCTCTTGGTCTAGCCGCCGGCAACAACCAACCCTTCTGGCTGACCGTGCACATGCCCTCAGACGCCGCGCCCGGCGTGTACCGTGCAATGGTCACGATCACGACGGATGCGGGCTCAACGCAACTTCCGCTGACGGTCCGCGTCCGGGATTTGGCTCTTCTCAAACCGAAGGGCGTGATGTTCTCTCTCTATGCGCGTATGGCGCGCTCAGATGCTTGGATTAACGAGACCTACGCCGATATGCGGTCCCACGGGGTAACGGGAGTCGCTTTGACGGGGGACGGCGGAATGCCCATACGCTTCGAGGACGGCAAGCCGGTCGTCGACTGGACGGGGGACAGTCCTCTGGAACGAAACATGGAAGCCTGCAAACGCCATGGGCTTATGGAACCGGCGCTGTGGCTGATGAGCGGAGAAGTGCCCAGCATCTGCAAACAGGCGGGGCCGCTCGAGAGCGACGCTTTCGCGAAGGCGTACCGGTCCATCATCGGGCAGATTGTGGAGCACGGAAAGGAACAGGGCTGGCCGGAGATGATCTTCCAGCCCGTCGACGAGCCGTTCGAGTGGGAGCAGCACCTTCCGCTCAACAAGCGGTTGCTCACGTTGCTCAAATCGGTGGGCGGCGTACGGACTGAGGGCGATGGGATGAATGGGAAGTGGGAAAACTTCACCCGGGACGTCTACGAGCTGACCGACGTCGTCACCCTGCACGACGGACCGATGCTCGACCGACACGCTCCCGTGGACATGGAGGCCTGGCAGACCTTCCACGACAAGGCGACGCGGGACGACAAACGTATCTGGTTCTACAACATAGACCTTCCAGGGTGGCATCCAGAACCTGTCCGGTACATGACCGGCTTCGGTCTTTGGAAATCGGTTGCCCACGGCGTCATCGAGTGGTGTTACATGTGTCCTGTGACCGAGGACGATCCCGGGGCGGTTTATGCCGACCCGACTGCCTTGCTTTACCGCTACCCGGAAGCCCCGGGTGAAAGCGGCGGTCCTTCTATCGCATATGAAGCCATGCGGGAAGGGGCCGAGGACTACCAGTACCTTTACACCTTGCGGGCTCTCTGCGACTCCGCAAGCGAACACAAGGATGCCGCTGTGCGAGACTTGGCGCGGTCCGCTTGGGCGGCCGTACAGGAGAAGCTGGCCGAGGCCAACTTCAACGGCTGTACGGGCGTGGCCATGCAGGGGAATTGGACTGGCGCCTGCGAAGTGCTCGAGGACGGTCGGCGCGTCGTACGCGGAAACCACGCCCTTGACAACGGCTGGGGCATGGCGGACTACGACGCCCTTCGTTCACAGGTCGCCGACTCCATTCAGCAGTTGCGCAAAGCGTCAGGCCTGGGCGGTCGTCGGTAAGCCCCCACCAGACCTGCAAGGATACGCTCGTTGAGCACCTCGAACGCTTCCGCAGAAGTGTCCTGCGCAACGGCAATGGGCGTTGCCCGGGGCGCTTCGTCCGCGCTGTTGACGTGGGGCTTCTGCACTGGAGGCGGCTATCCGCGGGTATGATGGTGATAGTGTGAAGAAAACTCCGCTGAAGACCCAATAGTCTTCCTGTCTGTCCTGCATCTCCACCATCGACTCTCCTGAAGCAACCGCAGCCATTCCTATGCATACTGCAGCCGGTAAGCCGCAAACCTTCGCCTATGGCAGCGGTTCCTTATAGCTTTCGCATAGGTACATGATGGCCGCCGCTAGGGACCAGTTGTATTCCGGGAGCCCGTAGCCGGCCTCGATGTCGGCAGAAGGATAGTTCTCATGGATCCAGGGCGTCTGCATCATCATGTCGAGAAGCCGGATGGCGGTTTCCTCGGCTTGTGTCTCGTAACCGTGACGCCACAAGGCTTGCACCATCCAATAGACGAAGTGCGGCCACACGCGCCCGCGCCAGTAGCCGGCGGGATCGTGCTTCGGATGGTCATAGGAAAGGCTCGGAAAAGGATAGCGCCCAAAGAACTCTTCGGGATTCAGCATGTGTTGCTCGATTACGCGCTGTACTTCCTCGCGAGGCAGCGGCACGTTAGCCCACAGCGGAATGAACATGCTAGGCGTCTTTGCGCCGGAGAACTTTCGGCGTGTGCCTTCCTCGACGTCAAAGAACATGGCATCCTCGGGGAAATACATGGTTTCCACGATGAGCTGCCCGTGCTCCTCCCCGCGTTCCCGCCACGCTGCCGCAGGCTCAGGGCGCCCTAAGGCCTCGGCCATTTCCGCCAGACATTTCATCTCCATGACCAGAAAAGCATTGAGATCGGGCGATTCCAAGCCGTAAAGAGTCTGGTTTGCCCCGCCTTTCTGGATTCGGTCGAACCGGGCGTCGTCGTCGGCGATTTGACCTGCGTTGAAGTACTTGCAGAGACCGCGTTCGCTGCAGTGGTAACGGAACCAGAATTCCACGTTGCTCACCAGGGAAGGGTACACGTGCGCCAGCCATCGTTTGTCGCCGCTGCGTTTGAAGACCTGATGCGCGGACCATGACATGATGGGCGCTTGACCCTCTCCGGCCCGGTGCGTGTCGACAAGCGTTCCGGGCATAGCGCCGCGCGGGCTGCGGTTCTCAGCGAAGCAAGCGATGGCTTCTTGAGCGAGACCTGGATTGAATTCGCGTGCGCCGACGCAGGTAAAGGCGGTGTCCCAAAAGAATGCGCTCGAAATCCCCCACTTATTCGTAATAGTGATATGGTTATAGTCGGTGTAGCCTCCGTCGCCGCGGATGTACAGGCTGTTCAGGCTCGCAACAGCATGGGCATAGAGACGCTCGTACTTCTTCACTCCCCGAAACTTTGCTGCCATTGGGCGGGCCTGCTTCAGCATCTCGACGAGGCGCTTCGTCTCCCGTTGCGGGGTCCATCCCTCGCTAACGCGTGCGACGACTTCGTCGTATCTGCGCCGCGCCGTCCCGCGCCGCTTGCCGAAAGCCATGGCGGTAACGAATCGTACGGTTTCCTTCGGTCCTAACTGCAATATCCGCGCCGACAAGTCTGCCACGCATGCCAGCTCAATGTAGTCGCCGTTGTCCATGCCGGTCACAAAGGCCGACACCCAAAGCACCTGACGCCCGTGCTCCTGATGCAAGTAGATAGTCGTCCACGATCCCTCGGGCGCCGCATCCATGCGGACGATCTGCCCCGGCTCGAAAGGGCCCTCCCAAGTAGGGGGAGCGTCTTTGCCGGGATAGTCGAAGGCCACTTCGATCGTACGGGCGCGGTCAGACTTGTTGCTGAGGACGAAGTCGAGTGCGAAACCGTTTCGCGTCGGACTTGCCAGCGTGGCGACAAGCTCCAGATTCGAACCGCGGCTCGTCTCCACGATCTTTTCCGGGCGGAAGTTCCGTGAAACAAAGGCGAGCGGGAGCGTCTGCCCGTCCTCTTTCAGGCGCCACGCAACCACAGGACTCACGATAGGCTCGGTACGCCCGTTCCAACCCACCAGGCTTCCAAGCGCCTGAATTCCGCTCTTCTCCTGCCCCGACCACCAGAAAATGGCGGTGCCGTGACGGTCAGACCAGGCAGCCGGCTGCTGCGTGTACGGGATCAGATTGTCCAGCAGCGCTCCGGCGTCACCCGATCCCATCGCGGGTCCTGACTCGACTTCGCTCTCGTTGCCTTTGGCAAAGGTTATGTTGTTTACTGCCAGATCGAAGATGCCGACAGCGCTTGCCGTCTCCAGGAACGTCCTTCGGTTAACAGGTTCCATGGCGGTCCTCCTTGCTCCATGCCCATTCACAGTCTGCCTCGGCGAACTTAGAGAACCTTTGTCGGCTCCTCGCCGAGCTGGTGCGTCTCCCTCTCGAACGATTGTTCCCAAACTACGCCCGCAAGCGCAACCGTCGGCTCGAAGCCGGCTGCCGCTGGACCCAGACGCGACGCGGCGAAGTCCTCGGGGACGCTCATCTCAACGATGTTCGGCACCGCCGCCGGTCCGAGAACCTCGTAGTTGTCCAGGAAAGGGGCGATTAAAAGGCACAACCTACGGGGCTGCCGGCGCAGAATGGTTGACATCGGCGGCCGCAGTTCACTATACTCTTAGTGAGTCATGGGCGGTTAGCTCAGTTGGTTAGAGTACATGCTTGACATGCATGGGGTCGCTGGTTCAAGTCCAGTACCGCCCACCACATAAGTCATTACAGGCCAATAACGTAGTCAATCCAGTTGTTGGCCTTTTTGCTGTCTTCGTGCCCCCGGTATAACGTTTGGCATAACATCCGCTTGTCCGTCCGGGACTGCAGAAAGCCTCGTGCGGCAATTTATCGCCCCGTTTTGGGCCGTTGGGCGGTCTTCACGAACGGAGGATAGAGCCATGGCAAGTTTGTGGCGCAAGCCGCACAGCGGCGTCTGGTGCATTACATATCGGGAGGACGGCAAGCAGCGCGTCCGCTCGTTGCGGATGTCCTGTCCGTTGAGCAGCCGGGCGCTGTTAGCCGGGCGCTGTTAGATGGTCTGCGCAAGCCCGAGATGCGCTAAGCCCTCACATCCAGTCCCGGCCTGCCCATGCCGCATTCCGCGGACGCGTTTGATGCATCTAACGATGCGGGCATCCGGCGGCTCCTGGCCGAATCGCACGGGGAGCGTAAGATGCACGAGCGCCCTTCGCAGGTCTCACGGCTCACCGGGCAACGGGAGTTCGGATGAGACCGCCCGGCCCAGCGTTGCGAAGAGGCGCTGCTCCGGGTTCATCTGGATTCCCCAGCGGGTCTGGTCTGCACCTTGACCGGCTTCGAGGCCTGTGTAGAACAGCACAAGGCGGTTGCCCTCTTCCACAACTGTGGGCGACGTGATGCCCCAGCTCTCAAAGGCACTCCTGGGGATGTTCTGGAGGATCGCTGCCGGCCTGGACCAATGGAGCCCGTCTTCCGAGGTGTAATATTGAAGATATTCGCCCTTGTGGGCCTCGCCGCCCCCTGTTACGGAGAAGAGGAGGTAGCGCCCGTTAACCCGTTCCACCTCGATTATGTTCGCTCCGCTGACGAGGGGCTTTTGCGATACTTCCTGTATCTCGAGTTTGCCGTTCAGCACCGCTCTGCCTGCACCTACCTGGGTAATGTGCTGCCCTGGCTCGCCAATGCTCACGCCGGGGTTCCGCAAACGCAGCCCAACGAAATACAGTTCGTAGTTGTCGCCATCGCGGACGATGCTGGGTTCCTGAACATTGTTAAGGAAGGAAACGCGATCGGTCACAAACGGCACGAACGGCTTATCGCTGCTCCGAGCAAGGGTCTTACTTTGCTCGAGCAGGTTTTCGCGCAAGCTGCCGCCAACCAAGTCGAGCGAGGCCAGGCCGATCTGATACCGGGCCGTGAATTCCTTGCCTTCATAGTCGCCATCGGCGCAGTAGAAGACATAGAGTATCCCGTCCGACACGATGGCGCTGGCCGTTTCGACGCGGTTGCCGTCCCATGCGTGGCCTTCGGCCGGCGCGAGGACAGGCGCGGGCCGGACTTGCCAATGCAGTCCCCGGTCGGCTGAAAACCCGTAGGCGATCGCTGTTGTGAGTTTCGGCAAGGTATAGGCATCTGGGTCCTTGGACGCGTCCCGTGCGCGGAACAGAGACAAGCCGCCTGCCCTCTTTACAAAAAAGGAGGAGAAAAAAATATGATAGCCTTCGCCGTCCTTTAACACGCACGGGTCCATCACGAAGAGGGGCGCATCCTCCGTGCCCGACGACAGCACGGGCGTCCCCGGTGGGTCCTGATGAAATACCAGCGCGACGGACGGCGTTCGCCCTGCCTTTATCGTCAGGACGAGTATACCCACGGCGAGCACGGCAATAGCGCCAACCGTCATCAAGCGGACGCGAGGCCCCCGCTGGCTCCGAGCGCTACTCCCTAATGCTTCGGTGTCGTGCAAGACGCATCTCCTCGAATGCGACGCTTCCTTGTACGCCGAAGTATATCACGCCCGCACCGCTGCAATGGCTCAGGGGCCTGCAAACAAACGGCAGCCCTCCGGCCCGAACACGTCTCATGGGATCTGTGAAGGGATGGCTGCTTGCCATAGCAGCATGGGGCAAAAGTCCGAATTGGCGTTTGACCAACGGGTGGTTGTTTTGCACATTCCCGTTGGCGGAAGCCAGGAGGAAGTGTGATGGCAGTGGGAAAGCGCATGGCAAGAGTGCCAAGGGGAATTGTGGATAGAGACCCGTCCTTTGGTGAAAAGCGGTGGCCATCCCTTTTGCGAGAAGCTGAATGCACTGCTCAGAAAGCACGGGTTCGATGAAAGGATAGAGCGAGAGTGCGCGAGGGACTACCCTGAGAAACATACTCAAACAAGTCCTGGTTCATTCGGGGGGTTTCGACTTGTCCCTGGTGATGCGCAAGTACATCGGAAAAGGTACTCCAAGAGGTCTGCAAGGCCTCGTTCCACGTCGTGTTCACCTTGCTTGCACCATCCTCCGCGGCATCGCATCCCCTCAAGCGGCACTGGGCCGTTTCCAAGGGACAACCACCCCGTGCGGTGCCGAGGCCCTACACTCCCTCGGCCCACGCCCAGAACAGACCTCTGCCACAGGCTGCTAGCCCCAATACGTTCCTTAGCATGTTTCTGCTCTCCTTTCATTTTGAGCCACCCAAACATAACAAGCAATCCCCCTCTGGAACAGTTTTTAATATGTTCTACATTTACAAGGGCCACCCTGTTATCCCTAAATAGCACACAATCACACGTTTATATGTTATGCTGAGCCTTCACCCCCGCCGCCTTCGCGGGGTGGGCCCGTAACGGAAAATGTTTGTCAGCCCTGCACGATATTTGATTACGGCAACCGTCAAGCAACAGCTGCAAGCGGTGACCCTTCCCCTTTAATAGCTTATTCTGCATTTGCTCCGCATTCGCGTTAGCCCGGGAAAGTGACCCCTATGAATTCCGGGCCCCGTACTACTCCTCTATCTTTTCGTAGGTCGGACAATACTCGGTGTGCTTAGCTGGAGGAAGCGGGATGAGAACCCCGTCCTAGCTTCCGTCCTCACCGGCAACCCGTTGCTACTCATCAGTAACGATGGCTGCGGGGAGACCCACGTGGTCAACAAGGTCGCGCAGGCGCTAGGACGCCAGTTCCTGGTGTACGACCCACGTTCGAAAACATGCTGGGCTACCCCACCGCAGAACAGCCCGAGCACGCCGTCGTGCAGTACATGGTAAACTCCGTGACACTGTCGGAAGTTCATGCTGGTCGACGAAATCAACCGGCGCGAGCCGACCATGCAGTCGAAGTGGCTCACGCTGATCCGGAGCCATAGGATCATGGGCTTCCCAACCCAGGGAAATGGTTGTGGGCCGGCATACACCCCATCAGCTCCAGCGACAGCCAAGCGCTGGACAACGCGGCGATCGGGCCGTTCGCCATCTTCCTTTGTCCGCCCGATGTCGTGCAAATAGGCAACTCGACTCATGATGGATCTATCTGAAACGGACCCGTTGCCTCATTTAAGAATCTATTCGAAAAGGATCTGGACAATAGGGCAGATCACCCTCCGCCTACGTCCAGAAGTTTCTGTAAAAAGGCTTGGTGATCTGGAAGCTCCAGGTCGCTTGTTATGACCTCTTGGTTTGGTCGCCCCCTGCTCCGCCGGACGTGTCAGTTGTGCTAGTACCCTCATGCCACCTTCGTGTTTCGTTTCGCTTGCTGCGCCGCTTGTTCAAGGTGTTTTATGACCAGGTAGCGGACGCATTCGCATTGCCAGGTCTCGTGGCGTTCGAGCAAGTGAGCCCCCACGAGCCGTTCCGTGAGGTTGGTTGTGTAGACTTGCCGGCCGTGTTCTCCCGGCAGGTTGTGCATAGCCAGGGTCTCTTCGAATTGCTCGCGGATGTGTTCGGCGACGCGGGCATACTCCTTCTCATGGACAGCATACACTCTTCCCGTTAGTCCTTGTCGTTTTGAGGAGCCCACGCTAGCATGCAGAGCCGAAATACTGGTACTATACGTTTCGCGATCGATACTTGCTGTTTGTTCGCACGGACGCGGCTGTATTTGGAGGAAAGGGACGTAATGACAGCATTCGTGTCCCTGTCAGTTGTGGTGTTGCTCTGTATCGCAAACGGTTACGGCGAAGAAGCCCTGATGTCATTGGATAGTCCCCGTGGTCTTCTCGTCGAAGCCCAGCCATTCAGCTTGACGTTCCTGGGTATGGCAGGCGCTCAAGCGGCATCCTTTCGTTTCGCCGGACAAGAGCCCATGCGTATCGCTTCATACGAGGTGTTGGAATCGCGAAACGGTCTCTGTGAATTGCGTTTCATTCTCGATTCACCCGGAGCCGTGAGGATTACCGGCACATGCACCGCTACGCTTCAGCAGGCCAACGGACGAACGGACATTGTCGTTCGTATGGTCTTGTCGTTTCCCCACGCCGTTTCCGAGGACTTGGAGGTGGTTTTGCCGTTTCGCTGGGAGGGCCCGTTGGAAGGAGAAACCTCTTCAGTGACCTGTCCGCTCTACAACGGTTGGGCGCGCGACTTCGCGTTGGACGCCGCCTTACGCGCGGAATGGCGTTTGGGGAACTGGATGAGCGGTGCGGACGCGGTGCAGCTCGCCCTGCCCGTAATCCACCTGAACATGGGCACGGGCCATGCCAGCGTGGCCGCGGATCCCACGTTCAGTTCGCTATTTGAACTCCAACGGAAGGAGCGCGGGGTCCAAGGCCACATTCGCTATCGCTACCTTGGGTCGAAGGTCCCTCTCACCGGCGAGGAAACGCGGACCTTCGCCTTCTCTGTCGGCGCCGGCAAGGCGGGTATTGAATCGGCTCTCGACGCCTTCTTTAGCACCCTCTTGGCGGATGTGCCCGCCGGACCCGCTTGGCTTCACGATATCGCGATGGTCTATTACAATTATCTGGCAGATGGTGGGAAAGGGTGGGACAATGACGTACAGGAACTGGCCCGGACCTTGTCTCCCGAAGAACGGCGACGCGTGGCGCTCTGTTTTCATGGGTGGTATGACGGAATCGGTTCCTATGCCTTTGACCAAGATTCCGGACAAATGAAAGAGGAATGGGTGGCAATGCCGCGAACGCGAGCGGTTCATTTCACCCGAGCAGAAGTTGCCGAAACGTTAAGGAAAACTCGCGCACTGGGTTTCCGAGTTCTTTGGTATTTCGGCGACGGCCTCGTCCAGGATAGCGGCGGGCCAAACTACCATCCGGACTGGAACCTGCTTGACGCCAACGGGAAAGCACCACGCCCTTGCTGGACGGGCCCCGACACCAGCGGCGAGACGTTTCCCCGGAATCCCGCCCATCCGGAAGTAGCCCAATGGTATCAGGACTATCTCGCAGCGCTCCTGAAGGCATATGGGACGGTTGTGGACGGCTTTGTTTGGGATGAAACGTACTATGTGCGGAGCGGCGATATCGCGTTGAAGCCCTTCCCGGCCTATTGCGCCCGCGCCATGATGAATCTGGTCAAAACGCTCACTGCCCAGGTGCATGCGTTCGATTCGGAGAAAGTGTTTCTCTCGTCGGACAATGTCGGCGTCTTCAATTTCATTGACGCAGTCGGCTATGCCATGGTTGCGGATGGGAACTACCAAGACTCCTGGTGCATGCCGGAAGGATGGTCCTACGCGCTATTTCCGAATTGGCGGAATACGAGTTGGAGCTGTAACTGGTGGCCGGCCACACATTTTGACCGCACGCGATGGGGCGTCGAAAACTTCGGCGTACCCGTGGCGATTTCGAACGGATGGGAGGACGACCAAGGGCCGTCGGAATGGACGCCGGAAACCCGAGACAAAGTCCTTGCGCTGTTCCGGGAGAGGCTCAAAGCGCAACCCGTACGTTTTCTACGCGAAGATCCGGCTAAGCTACTTGGCTCCGCGCCAAAGTGATCGAGCCGCTGTCAGAAACCGAGGACCATAGACCATCCGTCTTTACGCTGTCGGGCCCGAAATGACGGCTACTCCTTCTGGCTATCGGAGGAGCACCAGAGTTCCTCCCTAGGAGTGTGGAAATCCAGGCACCGTTAAGACCGCGCCACCACCCACGACATCCTCAGGTCGCGACGTCAGGAACGGCAATCTTGGAGGTACAGATTGATCAGCGTTTGTACGGAATCCCCTTTTCCTCGGACTTCCGTTTGAAGTACTCAATGACGTCGGCGTCAAGACGAAGAGTGATCTGCTTCTTGAGCTGCTTGGCGTAAGGATTTCTATGGGACTTCATCTTTGAGCGATCGTATTCAGCTTTCATGTCATATTCTCCGGTAGTGCTTCAATTTTGCCGGCGTTGCTTTCCGCGCGGAGACGATGCGAATCACCCCTTCCGTTTCACGATAGCAGTGACGAACCAGAAACAACCGTAAGCGGGAACTCGGACCCAGGAGTGGGAAACGGTCTTCCCATTCCGAATTCTTGTCGTCGCAAAACTCGACGGCGTGTTCCTCGTAGAATACAGAGGACGCCTCTTCAAAGCTAAGCCCGTGTTTGTCGAAGTCTGTCCGAGCCTTCTTCGAATCCCGAGGGAAATGCAGTCCTTTTATAACTACATTGTAACTACGTCGCGCGAGTTTGTTAACCGATTGCTTCATCCCTGTATGGAGCCACCTGTGTCATGAACACTACGGTTGGATAAAAAGATCACGCGGCCTGACGGTAGTATGATTTTATGGGGCCGCCAAACTCTTCTTTACATCGGACGGCGCCTTCGGTTTGAGGCACCAATGTCTTGTCTAGGACTTCGTTCTTCATGCTGATGCCCCTCTGGGGCCTTTCGGTGTCGTAATAGCGGACCCAAGTGGTTTTGATGTACTCGAGTTGGTCGAGCCCGAAGCAGATGAAGTAGTTAAGGATTTCGCGCTTTGTAAATTCGATCCGGGTATCCGTGAAAGCCTTCGCGCGGGGCGCCCTGATGGAAATTAGAAGGTTTGGTACGCCCTCCGATTTCCAAAACGTCCTGAACTCGCAGGGTATTTCCCACCCCGGTCACGGATCACGGACCGTGGTTTGACGCCCATCTCGTCGCGCCACATGCTGGCGTTCCGGGTTTGTTCCATGACCCAATCGCTGGACGGATTGAAGGCCGCGCGGCTGCGGGCGCAGAAGGCGAAGCATGCTGGTCGTAGTGGACAGTGCGCGGTGGCATCATGCCCGGGAACTGCAGCCGTCGTTGCGCGAACACCGCCATGTGCTGCAACGGGACTTCTTGCCGCCGTACAGTCCCGATTTGAGCCCCGTTGAGTGGGTCTGGAAGCTCACGCGGTACCTATGCACCCGCAACCGCTACTTCGCGGCCCTTGAAGAACTCGTCACCGCAGTTTGGAGTCAATTCACCTTCTAGACTGAACCAAACGTTACCTTGAAAGGATTATGCGTAATCATTTAAGTCGGTCTACATAGAAACCAAGGATCTGCGCCTCGTGTCCTACTATTTGCGTCTCTAATATCTTCCATCGCTGCTGCCCGTCTTTGTGCATATGAACGAGTCCCTTACGCACGGATGCATAGGTGACAAAACGGCCATGTGGGGACAGAAAGACCTTGATGCCACGCTTGGCACACCGGTCCAGGGTCCGGGCTAGTTCTTCAGCCCTGTGCCCGTCGTTTATGACAAGCACGTTCGTATTCTCCAGGAACAAGAGCTGAGCAAAGTGATGAGGCGCTCCAACACAAAACCCGTCTACGTGAAAGTAGCCAAACTACTTGAGATGCTCTGCAGGACTCTCCACTCTTTCCTCCTCAGCTTTTGAGACGGCGGCAGCGACAGGCAGTGGGTCCATCTCCAGCAGGCAGGGTGCGACGCGGCGGTCGCTGAGCTTTCGCAGGTTCGCCATGGCATGGAACCCGGGGCGTGGACTGAAGTCAAAGTTGACCACGCCAAACCCGTGCTCCTGATCCTTGGGGTCGTCACCAATACAGCGGAAGTTGTACCAGAAGATCTTCTCGACCCTCGGATGAAGGGGCAATATCGTGAAGACATCCTTCAGACACTGCGCCTGTTCGTCAGGCGTCAGGGCGAAGTTAGACGACTCGTTAAGAAAGGTGGACACGCCCAGTTCCGTGATCCAGATCGGTTTATCCCCATCCCCGTTGCGCTCCATGATGGTATAGGCCGTGTTAACCTTATCCACACTTTCCCACACCCCCACATGGACGTCGGAAGGATACGGATGGATTGACAGCACGTCGAAGTAGGGTTTTGCGCCGGCGTCATAGAGCCGCTGGAGGGCATTCGTGTCCGCTCTGGGATTGTCCCAGGCATGGACACCGTCCGTTGCGAGCCCGCCAAGCACAACAGTGCACCCCGGATCGGCGCGCTTGAGTTCCTCGTACGTGGCCTTCAGCAGCGGCACGAAATCCTCGAGTGGCGGCTCCCAGAAGGTCCAGTCCATCTCGTTCCACACTTCCCAAGACTTCACGCGATCGTGGTAGCGCTCAGCCATGTACCGGACATGGTTGCGCCAGTCATCCACCTTCTTGGGCGGATAGGCCCAGTACTGGTCATCGTCGGGCTTAGCCGAGGCCCAACGCGGCACGCCAAGAAACTGGAAGTACGCCGTGACCCCATGTCGCCGCGCCTCGTCGAGGGCCACGTCCAGGCGGTTCAGGATCTTCTCATTGATCTTGCCCCGTTCTGGCTCGGCAAAAGTCCATCCTGCCCCCATCCGTACCCACTGGAAGCCGGCTTTTCCTGCCATGCGCATCGCCGTGCGGGCCTGGTCATCGCTCGTGTAGACCCACGGCATCCCGGGATGGGTGCACACGCCATAGGGCTCCCAGGGCCGCGTGCTTGCGGCGGGCATGGCCCCCTTGACGACCGCCTGTTTGTCCCAACTGCGGAGACGCTGGATAGTGAGGTTGTCTATGACGATTCGCGCGCCGTTGTGCACGCCCAGGTACAGTCGGAAGTCGCCGTAGTCCGGCAACACATACTTCTTCGTCTGGACAGCGCGCTCGCCAGGCTTGCCTTTCCAAGTGATGTAGCCTTTCCAACCCCAGCGGTTCTTTGCGCGCTCGGTGGGCGACTGTATGTAGCAAAGGAAATGGGCGTCATCATCTCGGTCAAGGATCTGGTAGTCAAAGCCCACCCAGTAGCGTGAATTGGCCTTGAGCAGACCCACAGGTGTCGTGAGATATGTAAACCACTCGCCCTCTTTCCCCTGCGTATCAACGAGTAGGCTGGCCTTTCCGTCAAGCGCGAGGTCCCCTTGTGCAAGGGACGCAATGTTCTCATTTGTCTCATACCCCTCCGGTATGCCTTCCTCGAAGCCGTAATGAGCGACCGTCTCCTCAACGGGCAGGCCTGGTTCCTCACCACTATGTGCTGTGGCCGCCATTGCCGTTGCCAAGATGGGGCCAGCAAGCTGCACGCACTGACATAGCCTTTGGAGCATCTTTCCCTTCCTCCCTGTCTTGTGTGTCATCTTGAACGAATTTGAGAGGTGTCATCCCCGGTGAAGCCGCCCCACTGAGGTGTCTCCTTTCGGCGAGGATGGCACGTGCGTTTGCCCCCTATTGCGGTACATGCCCGCGTCTGCCATTCAGGTCCCTTTGGTACTCCGTGCCCTTTCCCGGCGCCACACGCGGGAATCATGATGCCTCTACTGCGAAAGCATCAAGAAATGCGCCGTGTTCTGTTCCGGAAAGCGCAGTTGATATTGTAGTATATCTTGATGTAGCCTGCACCGTATTCCTTGAGCACTGTGTCGATCACAGCGTCGGCGTGGTCGCGCACCTCGGGGTCCGGGACGTCGAGTTGATAGCGGCCGTCGGTTACCCGCTTATACGGTGGTGCTGGAAAAACCACGAGTCTGGCCGGCGGCGGGCCAACGAACTGTTGATGCCCACCACATCGAGCTCGAGCCAGAGCCCGGGAACCATGCTGTTATGGCGAATCATGTCCAACAACGTGCCGAGCCAGCGGGGAACTCGACCGTACGAAGATACTTCCTGAGTGACTCCTCCACCGGAGCGCCTTGTGCTGGCGCACACGAGAAATGCAGAAACCGCACCGGCCTTCCTAATGTGACCTCTTAAACAAGATGCAGGCCATTCTCCTGGATGGCAAGGTCTGCCGATGCGCCCGATGAAGGTGCCGTAGCTCCCATAAAGGTTCTCGCCCAAAGATCGATAGCCAGATCACACAGACAGGAGAGGGCCCGCCGTCCAAGGAAGCCAGGAGGCGAGCCCTGCAAACTCCAGCGAAAACGCGGAGCTATGGCTCAGCCGTAACCACCGGCCGCGCCGAACTGCCACGAAAGGTTGGCGCCTGCACCGCCAGGCGAAGTCGTGTTCTTGATTGGGAACTCCGAGCCAAACTTGATGAACTCGACGTGCCCGTCCATCCACATCACGTTTGCACCTCCCGGGACGTGATTGAACTGGACGATAACGTTATCCTTGACGCCATACCATGCATCCATATAGGAGCCGCTGCCCCACACGGCGCTCGTGTTGCCCCAAGCATCCATCATAACAGGGATCGTGCTCTGAGCCATCGCGCCGGCTGCGGGGTTGTTGATATCCGTAATGAAGAATCGCTCGATGCCCTCCCTCAGACGGTGATAGGTCGTGGGAAGGGGCGTCTTGTGATCATCGTCCAGCGTCGTCCAGTCACCGGGGAAGCCGAGGCCATCGCGCACATAGCGGCTCCAGGGGCACATGGCCCACAAATCCGGTGCTTGATAGCCCGGCGACGGCAGTGGATAGGTCAGGTTGTAGGCGCCCGCATTGGGAATCACGTCAATCCGGTCAAGGATCATTGTGAAATGGCATCCGAACGGCTCTGTATTGGCGCTCGCGTAGTACTCCTTCTGGCTGTAGGGGTCGACGACAGCGTTCCAATGGACAGCGTTCATACTTGTGATAACGTCGGCCAATTGCGAGCAGGTCCGTGTCGCCCATGGAATGTAAACGTAGGACGGCTGAAGCGACAACATCGCGTGCAGGCATGCCTTACCCGCTGGCGGGTTACCCGCAGCGCTTACCTTCGCCGCCACCTCATTGACCTGCGCCGCGAAGTCCTCGCGAATGCCCCAGGCCTGGCCGAACATGTCGCCGTGGGGATCAGATGGGCACACCGCAATGGCCGGGTCCGTCCAGTAATCTGGATACAACGACTTCGAGTCGAGCCCGATCAGGAAATTCATCCAGCCGACCCAGTGTGTACTCATCTGCGGAAACGTGGCCGATTTGTTTTCGCTTGAGTACATTTTGAAGATTAGCCCCCATTGCTTGAGGTTGTTGGCGCAGCTTGCCCGCCGGGCTGCCTCGCGTGCACGCGATAGTGCCGGCAACAGAATTGACGCCAGAATCCCGATGATGGCGATCACCACAAGCAGCTCGATCAGCGTGAAACCTCTTCTTGCCCTCTTCATGGTTCTTCGGTCTCCTATCAGTTTCTTCACAACCCTAGACACCCTGTCTCCTGACGCGACCGCTCCTTCCAGGAGCGAGCCAGGTTCCGTGCCGCCTGGCAGCCCGCCAGGCACTGAATTGGATATTTGTTATGATTATTGGACGCGATCATACGGATTTTGTCAAGTACTTTTTCATTTATTTCGAATTATGCAAAGCCCGGCAGGTTTCGCGGTTTGTCCTAAATTCTGATATTAAGTGTACGATTGGGGCTAAGCCCTTTTCCATCGGAGCCGTTCCTGGCACGCCCGTGAACGAAGCGCACTGGGCCCAAGGACCTCCCCCTTCGCCGCCAGTCGTTGTCCCTGGTCATCGTTGAGCTATATCCGCTTCGTCCCCAACTTCTCACGCAGCACTCCGTATTCGACCCTCAGATACTCGAGGGGATACTCCTGCTCCTGAACGAGAGCCGTGCAATTCACCAGCGCCACACGTCGACACCGTAAACTAGATTCGTCTGGGATGGATCAGTGATCTCCCGTTGGACTGTGGCGTAGACATTGCCTTCGCCGTCGACGCGCAGACCGAAACACGTGTGGAGGGCGTCCGCGAGCTGTTTCGTGCGGCCCGTGGCGAGGTCGTGACGGTACACGTTACGCCAGTCGGCGGGGTCGTCAAGAGGTCTGCGCTTGAGTTGTCTAAACTCCTCATCCGTCACGACCTCCAACCACGCGACGACCCCGCCCCCTATCTGAGGATCCGACCACAAGCGCTCATTCCGTGCGACGATGGTCTCCGTGCCCGCAGCGATATCGTAGAGACGAACAGCGCGGTCGGTCTCCTTCCCGGCTACGTAGACAATCTTGCCCCGGCTGAGATGGATTCTGAAGCGGTGGTCGAATACTACACCTGTGTCGACGGGGTAGGGCGCTGCGACGTCGCTTATGTAGAGGCGGTACTCCTGCTTCCCGTGGTCATGGCGCACCCAGGCGATGGTGTCGCCGTCGATATGTACTTGCTCGTCGCTCCAGCCGTCGGTTTCGAGGGGCATGTCGATCAGTTCCGGTTCGCGATCGAGGATACTGCATCGCGCCACGGCCGTCTTGCCGACGTCCAGGCGTTGCACCCAAACAACCCAGTTTCCCCAAATGCCCAGGGAATGAGCAAATGCGTCGGGGATAGTGTGAGTCGTGCCGGTCGCGACTTCGTAGACCACAATCTCGCCCGGTCGCGTGCCGCCGCCTGGCGCGGGTCTGAAATATGCCACGCGCTCGCCATCGAAGTCCCACGTATGACCCTGCCAGGGGCTTTCAATGTTTGTCTCCGCGCCGGTCGTGAGGTCGCGAAGGACAAGGTGATTCGGGCTGCTTATGGCCTGGGCAGGTGACCAGTAATACGCCATCTTCCGGCCAAAGACACGGACGTCGTGGACGCGGCGGCCTTCGAGGTCCTTGGTGATAACCGTCCCACCCGGACCGCAGCCTTCCAGACCGATGGCGACGATGAGTGCCATCCACGCGAAACCGCGCAGCACGTGTTTCCTTTTTCCCCTCATGATGGTCTGTCTACTCCGTAGTAATCAGAGTTGTCCCCTCCTGACGGGTACTTTCCCAGAAAGCGCGCCGAGCGGACCATCTTCTGGATGAACGGCGATCGCATTCCCGCAGGCGACTCGTCGAACGGAAAGGACACCTTTCATGTCAATTGTGCACGGCTCTTCATAAGCTGGTAGACAAGCGCGTGGGAGCGCCGCACGGTACTCGGCCGGTCACTTCATGCTAACTTGCTCCTTTGCTTTGAGTATGACTAGAGCAATCTTCTCGGCTTCCTGAGCCCGCGCTTGCGGATTGAGGAACCATAGGTTACGTTCACACATTTCACCCCTGAACCAGTTCTCCTATTTCCCGTGGCTGGCTTTTCTTCGCTCGCCAGCGATGGTGTACATTGAATCTGCCGCATCCTGAAAGTACTCCGCTGCTCTCCCCAACCTGCCATCGGCACATGCCTCGAAGCCATTCATAACCGCAATCGCCCAATGGTTAACCCTAACGTTGCATAACGGGCGGAGGTTTTCGGCTGGTTTGGGAGGTTGTCATGCGGCTTGTTGCAACGCGCTGAGGTACTGAACGATGTCTTGTTGTACCTTCTGGTTTGGTGCCATGCTGAGGGTGAGCTTCCCTTGAGGGCGAATGAGACGGCCTGCACGCTGGATGAAGCGCCGGCGCAGCGTGTTGAGGGCCTCGAAAGACCAGGCAGCGCCCCGCTTGGGATCGAGACGGCGTCTGCGCG
>CAZBQH010000530.1:0-3297 GCA_964493915.1 uncultured Nitrospiraceae bacterium | reverse complement strand
TCGAGCTCGAGCGGCGGCAACACCCTCTCGTAAAAAGACAGCGCGTCGAAGTAGAGTTGCGCAGGTTCTTTGTTCCAGCAACCCGTTACCTCGATACCTGCGAAATAGGCAGGACGGTCCAGGGACACGCTACTGGATGGGTCGGCCGCTATGTAGAGGGGCGTTTGTCCATCGGCCGCTACGAGGGGCGCGTGCAGAAGGAACCAGTAGTTGAAATCATTCACGCCCATCCGGAGACGGCAGATCCGGCCGCTTTCATCGCTTAAGAGCAACCAGATCTCGGTTTGCGCGGTTGTGGGAGGCTTCATCCAACCCCAGTTGTTCCCGCGGACCCAAAGGTTGGCCGCATCAAAAGGGGTAGGTATCACGATTGGCTCAGGCGGCTCGAGTACAAACCGGCTGCTTTCTGAGAGACCTGTGTAGACGACCTTGGCCGTGTATTTGCCAAAGAGCAGTTCTTGCCGACTCCGATAGGCCTTGGCGTCAGCGCCCTCGAAGCAGCGCAGGCGCCATCCCGTCAGATCCTCGAAATCAACCAATTGAGTGTGGGCCGGCTCATACCGTTTTGCCCAATCCATCTCATATGGCCGGCGGCCAACAGATGCCCCTGGCTCGTCGTCATTTGACACGCGACACTCCTCTTCTGTGCTTAGACTCGGATCCAATTGCGCTTGGGCGCTGTAGGAAGCCCATGCGGCAGTTGCCATAGCGCTCCGTTTCAGGAATCCTCGACGAGTGGACCGTTTCATAGTCGCGCCTCCAGTTTGGTTTGTACAGGTGTGCGGTACGTGCCAGTCATAAGAAACCCCTCTTTTTGCCCTAGCGCAGAAGACGACCCGTTGCTGAACCGAACTCATCCTTTCAATCCGCCTGTGACGATGCCGCGAATAAACGCCTTCTGAGCAAGGAAGAACAGAACCACGATCGGTAGAATCATGAGGGTGCTGGCAGCCATGAGCATTCCCCATTCCAGCCTGTGGGTCCCCTGAAACTGTTGCAGGCCGAGAGACAGCGTAAACTTCTCGGGGCTCTGTAGATAAATGAGGGGTCCAAGGAAATCCACCCATGTCCAGATGAATGTGAAAAGCGCAACGGTCACAAGAGCCGGTATCGAGAGCGGCACAATCACCTTAGAAAAGATCCCGAGCTCCGAGCATCCATCCATGCGGGCCGCCTCGCTCAATGACTCCGGGATACCCCGGAAAAACTGACGAAGGAGGAAGATAAAAAACGGCGCCCCAAAAAACGAAGGAAGCACGAGCGGGACATAGGTGTCGATAGCCCGCAAGCACCGGAAGATGATGAACACCGGAATCATGGTGACCTGCGGCGGCAAGATGAGCGTACTTAACATCAGGTAGAACAAAACGTCCCGCCCTTTCCACCGGATGCGCGCAAAGCCGTAGGCCACAAAGCTGGCACTCAGCACGTTCCCCGCCACGTTAAGGACACAGATAAGGAGGGTGTTCCATGAGTATCTGAGGAAGGGAATGTAGGAAAAAGCGTTAACGTAGTTCTCCCAATGCAGTCTCGCGGGAATCCACCTAGGCGGATAGACGAAGATCTCGTCAGTGCTTTTCAATGAAGAAGACACGAGCCAGTAGAACGGCATGAGAAAAAAGAAGGACCCCAGGATCAGTCCAGCGTAGGTCAGAATCCGACCGCTGGCACTGCGGTTCGTCCAACTCCTGCGCATTCGGCCCATACCTATTGTTCCCCGTAATGCACCCAGTACCCGCTCCGAATGACTACCGCGACAAGAAGCGCGACGATCACGAAGAGGATCCACGCCATGGCGCTGGCATAGCCCATCGCGAAGTTACTGAACGCATTCTGGTAAAGGTACAACGCATAGACGAGAGTAGACCGTTCAGGCCCGCCTGCTGCGCGTCCACTCGCACCGCCGCCTGTCATGACGTAAACCTGCGTAAAATACTGGAAAGAACCTATGATGCCCATAATGACATTGAAGAATATGACGGGACTTACGGATGGAAGCGTGACATGGAGCAATCGGTGGCGGCGCCCGGCGCCATCAACAAGAGCCGCTTCATATAACGTTCCTGGGATTTGCTGAAGGCCGGCCAGGAAAATGATCATCGTCCCCCCGACGCCCCACAAGCCCGTCAGTATCAGGGAAGGTTTCGACCAATGCGGATCGGTAAGCCATCCGGGTCCCTTAAGGGCGAACTTGTGGAGCAAAGCGTTTATGAGGCCATACTCAGGATTCAGAATCCATAGCCACAGGATAGATGTCGCGACGACCGGCACAATGCTTGGCAAATAGAACGCTGTCCGGAAGAACGACTGCCCTTTTACTTTAACGTTAAGCACGAGCGCGAGGGAGAATGCGAACACCAAGCCCAGCGGTAGTCCTATCGCGGTCATGTAGAACGTGTTGAATAGAGACTTATAGAAGGAGGGATCGTCGGTAAACAACTCGATGTAGTTAGCAAAGCCGATCCATCGCGGCGGCCTGACAATGTTGTAATGGCAGAAGGAGTAGTAAAGGCCTGCCGCAATCGGGTACACGGAAAAGATAAGGAACCCCAACAGCCACGGCGAAACGAAGAACAGCCCTGTTGCAAGGTTGCGTTTCTCTCGGCTTGTCATGGAGATTGGTCATCCTCTTCGACATACCGCAGGGCTTTGTCGAGGGCCTTCTGGAGCCGGGCCTGCAATTCCGCAAGCCCTTCCCTAGGCGTCACTGCGCCGGCGAATACTTCCTCGAGTACGCCGTCCACCTCCGCAGTGAGTTGCTGGCCTAAAGGCAAGGCAGGAAGGTAGCGTGCACGGCCTTTCCTCAGCAGCGCCACGAAATCTTCGAGACGTGTGTCTAATAGCGGCCGAAAAGCCGGGTCTTCCAGCGCGTCCTTCGTCGGCGGAATGTTGTAGAGCGCGGCCGCAAAACGCGCCGCTTGCGCCGGACTGATCAGCCATTTCACAAAGGTCCATGCCTCCTCGGGATGGGGACACCCCTCCGGTATGACCCAGAAACTGCCGCTGACCAACGTCTGGCTCTTCTTACCAACGCGTACGGGAGGAAACGGGGCTATGCCATAGTCCAGAGAAGGTGCGAATTGCTGGGTAAAGGCGATCTGCCATTGTCCTTCCTCGCGGATGGCTATCTTTCCCTTGTAGAAAGGGTTGTTAGGGCTCTGATACTCGCCGAAGGTGCTCGTGAACCTCCTGTACGTGTCTATCCCAAAATGCTTGTAGAATGAGGCCATCCATTCGAGGGCGCTCAGGTTTTGCGGCGAGTCTATCACCAGTTTTCCGGCCTCAGCATCGTAGAGC
>CAZBQH010000529.1:0-2103 GCA_964493915.1 uncultured Nitrospiraceae bacterium | reverse complement strand
CTTTGAAAATGATTTGAAGGCGCCGCTTGTTCACTCGCTGCCGTGGAACGGGACGCCGCGCTGGTCTCCGGACGGCGCGCGCCTGGCGTACAGCGCTGCCCAGAGCGAGCACGAGGCCCTCGCTCAACGGCTGATGATTTACGACCTTGCCGCGAATTCCGAGACGGAGTGGGGAGGGGGCCGTCCCGGCTTGCTGCGCCCCGTTTGGCTGGATGACGCCCGTATCTTGGCCATTATGCTCGTGCCGACAGAGCGGGAACTGACCATGGACATTGCGCTCGTTTCCGAAAAGCAGGCCATGCCTCTCCCTCCTGAAGCGCTCCCCTCGAAGCAGGGCCGTTATGCGGAGTGGGCCGTCGAACCGGCACCGGGCGGGCGATCCGTAGCTTTCGAGTCAAACGACGGGGGTGACCGGGAGATCTTCGTCTTTGATTGGCGCAAGGGCGCCGTTGATGTGAGCAACCATCGTGCTGCAGACTGGAACCCCGTCTGGGCGCCCGACGGCGAAAACTTGTTGTTTGAGTCGTTCCGGGGCGGACGGCGGGGACTTTACCTTGTTTACCCAAAAACCATGCGAACCTATCCTTGGGCCGTCCATCCGGAGTACAACAACTGGGACCCAACGTGGTCGCCCGACGGCCAATGGGCGGCCTTTATCAGCGACCGCGACGGGAATCCGGAGCTTTACGTCATGGACGCCCCGGGCCGGCAAGACCCCGTGCGGCTTACCAGGACGCCCGGGCCCGAGTTTGCGCCTGCGTGGCGTCCGGAGCCCCGTGAATGAGAGCGTGCGCTGTCCTGCTTGTCTTTGCCGCGTGCATGAGCGCATCTGCGCGCCAGGACGACGGCGCGTTGGGTGTAATTGTCAGCCCCCATAACGCCCGGCCCGCTGTTGTCGAGCCTGGCCAGACCTTCGAGGCCGTCCTCGAAACGGAGGCTGAACTCGTCCTGCGGCAAGGCGAGATCAAGCTCCCCCTCGACGTACGATGGCGGTCCCTTCCAGGCGGCAAGGCAAGCGGTTGGTGCGGCTTGCCCGCCAAAGTCCCGCCAGGGGCCTACGACCTCGAGGCAACGGGCGGCTCGGTGGCGGACCGTAACCTGCGCGCGGTCTATGTGCTCGAGGCACTCCCCGAGACCTACGCCGTCGCGCATATTGCGGACCCATGTCTTGGCTTGAACGCTGGCAATCGCCCGTCTCAGGAGGTGTTTCGAGACCTTGTCGCAGCCGCCAACAGCAGTGGGGCCGCGCTGATCGTGATAACGGGCGATCTCGTCGAACAACCGGACCGTGACCGGCTGAAGGCGTTCCTCGACATCCTTGATAACGCGACGGTTCCGACTTATGTGTGTCCCGGCGGGGCCCAAGAGTGGCGCCCGCTTTACGAGGCCTATTTCGGGCGTCTAACCTTCACGTTTGTCTTCGGACTGGATGCTTATTTGGCGTTTCGCACTGAAAACGGCCTCGCGAATCCGACGGCCGGTGCACAAGACAGTCTGCTCGAGGTCTGCCGCCGCCGGATCAAACCGGCCCGTTGGTCGATAGGCGTTTCCCAACGCTATCAGCAGGCCATGCCTATGCGCTCCCAGCTTGTTCTATTCGTCGACGACCCGCTTGACTGCCTTATCGCCGGCGAGACAACCGAGGCCGGTGAAGAAAAGAAATACGGCGTCCCTTGGGGCCATACGGCGCTCATCGAGACGCCCCCTGCCGCAGACGGCGCCTTCCGGCTGATTGACGTGACCGCTCAGGGCGTCGAGCCGCGGCCGCCTGTTTTGAATGCTGTCCCTCTCGAGTAAGAAGAACGTGAAAGGGTCGACGGAAGACATAGACGGAATGAAAGACCCGCACAACTGCCCAGCACGGCGATTGAACAGAGCTTGTAACGGGTCAACCCCGGTTTGAGAGCCTGTTCGACGGTCTTACGCGGCGGGGTCGTCTATTCCTTGGCGGCCGCGCCGCGGATTGCAAGCACGCTCCGCAGGAGGCCATTCACCGCGTCCAGCGGGAGCGAGTTCGCTGCGTCCGACTTGGCCTTGTCCGGGTCGGGGTGAACCTCGCAGAACAGGCCGTCGACCCCATAGGCGGCGGCTGCCCGCGCAAGC
>CAZBQH010000528.1:0-24486 GCA_964493915.1 uncultured Nitrospiraceae bacterium | reverse complement strand
CGACAACCCAGTGTGGTGGCATTGGGTGGCTGTCTATAAGCCCGACGCCGTGGCATACGATACAGCCCTGCTCTTCATCACCGGAGGCAGCATCGCACGGGAAACCCCGCCCGAACCGGAGGAGTTGCTCGCGACCGTCGCCGTTAAGACCCAGTCCATCGTGGCTACCGTACGCATGGTGCCCAATCAGCCCCTCGTCTTCGCTGACGACGGAACACCGCGGACAGAGGACGCAATCATCGCCTACTCCTTCGATAAATATTTAACTACGGGTGACGACACATGGCCCGCGCTTCTCCCGATGACGAAGAGCGCCGTCCGCGCTATGGACACCGTGCAGGATTTTATGACAAAACAGATAGGCGGCGGCGTTACAATCAATGGTTTCGTTGTGAGCGGCGGCTCAAAACGGGGTTGGACCACCTGGTTGACAAGGGCTGTTGACCCCCGCGTCAAGGCGATCGCGCCCATCGTCATCGATGTGCTCAATATGGATGTCCAGATGGAGCACCAACATGCCGCGTACGGTTTTTACGCCCCGGCAGTGCAAGACTACGTTGATATGGACATTTTCCCACGCATGGACACCCCTCAAGGACAGGCCTTGCTAGCCATTGTTGACCCCTACTCCTATACAAACCGCATGACCATTCCGAAGTATCTCATCAACTCGACGGGCGACCAGTTTTTCCTGCCGGACTCCGCCCAGTTCTATTTGGAAGACTTGCCGGATGAAACGTACTTGCGCTATGTCCCGAACTCCAGCCACAGTCTTGAGGGCACGGACGCGGGTGAAAGCCTTATGGCTTTCTATCACTCCGTGCTTGCCGACCGGCCCCGGCCTCGCTTCTCATGGTCAGTTGCAGCGGATAACGCGTTACGCGTCGTGACTCAAGACCCGCCTATCGAGGTCAACCTGTGGCAGGCCACCGTTACAGGTGCGCGCGATTTCCGGCTCGATGTCGCGGGACCCATCTGGGAAAAGCAGACGTTGTCCGCTTCCGGTAACGGCGTCTATGTTGCCCAGGTACCGCCGCAGGAAGAAGGATGGACCGGTTATTTCATCGAGCTGGTGTATCCTTCCGGAATAGAGGATGTGCCGTTCAAATTGACGACACCCGTCCGGATTGTGCCAGATACCTTGCCTTTCGCAGATAAGTGACGCGCGGTTCCTGCCGGCGACCGGCGATCGAGAGGAACCACGGACGACTGGCCTCGCTTGGGCATTCCAGGGCGCGTCGCTGATTTCTCCCGGGCGGGGCAGCATTCAAGTAGCCGCGACCTGGACCCAGACCTTGCGGATGCGGGGCCCGTCGAACTCGCAGAAGTAGATGGACTGCCAGGTTCCTAAGACCAGGCGTCCTTCCTGTATAAACACAGCCGCGCTCGAGCCCATCATGCTGGCTTTGACATGGGCCGCGGCGTTTCCTTCGCTGTGGCTGTAGCCGGCCGTCCACGGAACCAGGCGCTCAAGCACGTGCGTGATGTCGCTTACGACGTCGGGATCGGCGTTCTCGTTGATGGTGATACCCGCCGTAGTATGAGGCACGAAGACATGGCACACCCCTGACTTCACCCCGCTCTCCTCAACAGCTTGCTGGACCTCGCCGTCAATAGCTATGAATTGACAGCGGGTCTTCGTTCGGACTGCAATTTCTTTCATGAATGCTTTCTCCTAGAACTCCATCCGCTCCAAGTTGCTCAGACCGAGTCGCATCGGAAGCAACGTACTCACCGTGCTGAGTGCCCCGACAAAGACGATAACGCCGCCAAAAGCCCACCAGAACAAGGCCGGCCGATGAAAGACCCCCATCACGCGCCATTGCATCACGATCGTCTGCGCCCCCACAACCACAACCAGATACGCCAGACTTAAGAGGAAATTCAGGGTCCCCCCCATTCCCGAGACAATCCGCGCCGGGTTGTCTTCTTGGAAGTTGGGGTAAAGGCTTCCCAGCCCGACGGCCAGCCCGGACAACGCGAAATTGGTTGCAGAGATGCTATAGACCGACAGAAGGAAATGCGCCGGCCGTATTTCGAGCAGGTAGCTCGACAAGACGACAAGACCCACAGTGAAAACGGACGTGGTGGCCACGCTCAGGCAGAACTTCTGCCAGACAAGCTGACGCAGTGTGACCGGCGCAAGCCCTAACACCCAGAAGCGCCGACCTTCGAGGCTGACAAGGGGAAACACGAAGCGGCTCGTCAAGGTGGCAAGAATCAGCGTGCAGGCCCCTGTGTTCAGGCAGGCCACCCAGCTCCGGTAGATCTCACTGTCCAGAACCAGCGAGCGGTTGTGCAGGCTGGCGATATATACAGCCATCAAACCAAAGAAAATCACAAACTGCGACCACTGCGTCGGGTCTCTCCAGAACAGCTTGATGTCTTTTACTGTCAGCGAGTGCGCCGGCTCCCGCAGAAGACCCAGGGCTTTCCATAGGCAACGCGCCGGACCCTTGCCAAGCGCTTTTCCCCGGTTTCGTGCGGACCCGGCCAGACGCGACCATCCCGGGTAGAACAGCAGAGCCGCCGCCTCGCATGCCAACCACGTTGCCATTAAAGCGTTTGAGAGAATGAGCAGCAGAAAAAAGAAACTGTCGCGCACCTCGCCCATGGCCGCCAGGAGGACCCCGTGAGCTGCCCAAAAGCTGGGGAGATAGGGCGACTGCACCTGGGCGGTCGCGCTGAGCAGCGTTGGTGCCAGTGTCTCGGTGGCGAACTCGACCGCGCCGATGCGCCGTTGGAAATAAAGAAAGAGAGCGGCAACCGCTGCTACGCTAAACCCGATGATGGCGCCTAAGCGGAGCTTTGGGAAGATGCGAACAAGCACAATTGCCGCAGTCGCACCAAGTGCTGCCGGAAGGACGACGTAAGGGACGTAGAACGCCAGAGGCGCCACGTAGAAAAGCCAGGGGGCCTGGGTCGTAACGCCATAGGCCAACAGCAGCGGTGAACCGATGTAGGCCGATGCCCAGGAACTGAAAGCCGCGCATTCAACGAAGCGCGCAAGAAACAACCGGCGAATTGGAATCGGCGTCTGTAGAAGATAGGCCATCTCGCGCGAGGTATACAACGTCGAGAAGGCGATCAGGACGTTGGAAAAGATGAGCATAAAAAACAGCGCAAGCGAGAACACTGAAAGCATCCGCGCCATGATAATGTCGCCAATGCCGACGGCCCCTGGCACGTCGACGCCGAAATGGCGCAGCCAATCAAAAGCTTCCATAAAACCGTAGAGTGCGCCAATCCAGAGCAGAACCGCCGCAACGGAAACGACGCCTACTTTCAGTTTTGATTCGTTGCGGACAGAGGCCAACGCGTGAATTCCCATCCGCACCTTGGCTGAAAGCAGCGCGCGAGTCTGACTCATGCAACCGAACCCTCTGTCAACTCGAGGAAGACATCTTCGAGGGAACCGGGGTTATGCGCCAAGGCCTTTATTTGAGCGACGGACCCCACCTGCAGCAGTTTCCCGTTGTGAATGATGCCCACCCGATCCGCCACTTCTTCTGCGATGCTGAGCGTGTGGGTCGACATGAAAACCGTAAGACCCTGTTGAGTCTTCTGGCGCAAGAAGTTCTTCACAAAACGGATGCTTTTCGGGTCAAGGCCTACCCACGGTTCGTCCACGATGACCACCTTCGGGCAGTGAAGGAAACAAGACGCGAACGATAGCTTCTGCCGCATGCCGTGACTGTAATCCTGGATAAGCTGGTCAACGACGTCGTCTATCTCGAATGCCTCGAATAGTTCTTGGGTCGTCTTTGCGGCCACCTTCGGCTCGATTTGATACATGCCCGCCACAAAGCGCATAAACTCGCGGCCGGTCAGTTTTTCGTAGAGGAAAGGCTGATCGGGAATATAGCCGATCAGTTGCTTGGTCTTCACGGGTTCTTTCTGGATGTCGTAGCCGCCCAGAGTGGCACTACCCGAGGTGGGCCGCAGCAACCCCGTGAAGAGTTTGATCGTAGTCGTTTTACCTGCCCCGTTGGGACCCAGAAAGCAGAAAAACTCCCCTGCTCCCACCTCAAGATTGAGGCGATTGACAGCAAGCTTGGCCCCAAATTGCTTTGAGAGGTCTACTGCGCGAATCACTCCACTTCCAGTACATTCAGCTTTAGCCGGCCAATGGAAAAAACGAGCCCGGCCCAACGTTCCACACCTCCGGTAAGCAGTTTGATGTGCGTGGCGTCCGCCACCCGTTGCCCAAGGGTCGGATCGACCCAAATCCATCGGCCTACGTAGACCTCGGGCCATGCGTGATAGTAGAAGCCTTCGAGTTCATCGCTCCATACCAGCCCCACGGCCACCCGGGCCGGCACGCCCGCGGCACGGGCAAGCGCTGCATAGAGAACCGTATGCTCGTTGCAGTCGCCTTCTCGCGTTTCCAGCGTCTCCATCGCCGACGGCACGCTCACAACCGGCTGCTTACGGATGTTCTCGTAGACCCATTGGCAGATCAGCCCCGCTTTCGCCCATGCCCTTTCCTCGTTGTTCACAATGTCCGCAGCAAGGCGCTGAATGACCGGGTTCTCTGTCTGAATAAAGGGATCGTCGGCCAAATGCTCCGTCAAGTCTTCGTTCCGAGCCGGCGTCTCGCTCCCCGCTCCGTCGGGCGCAGCAATTACATACCGCCTATCGCCGAGGTCCTGCTGGGTGTCATCTGAGGGCAGGCCGCTCTCGGAATTCAGCACCTCGACGATCATCCTGCGCGCTCCGCGGAACGGCTTCTTACCGCGTGGGCGCACCGCCGCAACAGCGAGCAGATCGCCACGCGATTCTGACGCACTGTACTTCAAGGCCTCGTCCACACTCATTTTCTGAAGCACGATTCCGAAAGGCGTCTCGAGTCGAACTATCTCCCTGGAGTCATCCAACCATAGCTTGGTAGAACTCCCCCTTCCCCCTACCTCGAAAACATGTGTTGCGACAGGGCCGCCTCCCATGTCGAGCGTCTCCATCGCCAAACACGTGAGGCGTACGCGCCCGGGAGACAGCGAATAAGGGTCCAACCCGTCAATAAAGACGCTCTCGCCCGGCGCCGGCAGTTCCTCTCCTATGCCAAGGCCTATGAACCCGTCGAGTGCAGCGGCCCGCCCAAGCGGGAGGCTGATGGACGAGCTGTGACCGCCTGTATCCAGAATGCCGGTCAAGACCCCTCCCTCGATCTCGCCTGAAAGGTGCGAAACGTGGCCGCCCGATCGCAAGCGCAGGACGACGTCCCTGATCTCTCCTTCTTTGCACGTCCACGCAGAACCCGTGAGATGGACATCGATATCCTCGCCAAGAAACGCGAATCGGAAACGGCTGTGAAGCGCAAGACTTGCCCCCAACCGCCCTTCCCGAATCGCCGGCGCCCGCCTCAGGTTAACAAAGCCGACTTGGACGCCGTCCGGCAGCAACACGCCCATCCATACGTCAAGAGGCCGGCCAATAGCCTCGGCTTGGGTGGTTGAGGAAGCCTTTCGAAACGGCAGCGCCCCCTGCCTATGCAACAGCACGCCCATCATCATCAGCCAGAACAAGACGATGGAAAAAGAGGCTATTTTGTACGTACGGCCCCGCAACACTTCTTGTATTTCTTGCCGCTGCCACAGGGGCACGGGTCATTAGGCCCCACGTGTGGACCTATGTTGCGCACGGGTTGACGCTTGCGTTTCTCGGGCTGCGTGCTGACGGCCCCGGCTTGCGTCGCTTGTGACTCTTGGCCTGCCAATGCAAAGCGGCTGGTGTCATACGAAGCAAAACTGCGGTCCTGTTGCTTGTCCGCGCCAACATATGAATACTGGGATAATTGTGCGAACGGGTCGTTCTGGACCGTCAACACACCGCGACGTGCATCCAACTCCCGTTTCCGGCAGATCTCCGGATCCGTCAGCCGGAACAAGGTCTGGGCCACGTTGTTTTCGATGGACCGCATCATATCCTGGAAAAGCTCGAACCCTTCCGCCTTATACTCGACAAGCGGATCCCGTTGGCCATAGGCTCTCAGGCGAACCGACTCGCGCAGGTAGTCCATCGAGTAGAGGTGGTCAATCCATTTATCGTCAACGGCCCGAAGAAGCGCCATCTTTTCGAAGGCATGGAGACGCCTGCGCGCCAGCCTGGCAAAATCTATGCCGCCGTCGTCGCCGCCGACTTCTTCACGGAAGCTCTCGCGCAGCTCGTCCTCAATAAACTTCTGCCGGTTCTCATAGGCGTCAAACACTTGATGCGTCAACCCTTCATCTAACGGGGCAGGTTCTTCATCGTCGACGTCGAGCTTCTCGGCATCGAAGCCGAAGACGCTCTTGAAAGCGGTGCGCAAACCATCGACGTCCCACTCGTCAGGCAGCTTGTCTTGTGGGGCATACTCCTCGACAAGATCGGCCACAATATTCGAGAACATGTCGCGAATGGTTCCCCGTACGTCCTGGTCTTCGAGCACGTCCCGACGCAGTCCGTAGATGACCTTGCGCTGCATATCCATGACGTCGTCGTATTCTTTCAGATGTTTGCGGATTTCGAAGTTGTATTCCTCGACCTGGCGCTGCGCCCGCTCGATGGAGCGGCTGACCATCCGTTGTTGCAGCGGGACGTCGTCCATTTCTTGTTGTGCGCCGAGCCAATCGAGTAGCTTGCGCACCCGGTCGCCGCCAAAGAGTCGCGCAACCTCGTCCTCGAGACTCAAGAAGAAGCGGGTTGTGCCCGGGTCGCCCTGACGTCCGCAACGTCCCCGCAACTGATTATCGATACGACGCGACTCGTGGCGCTCCGTTCCCACGATAGCGAGACCGCCCAGCTCTGCCACGCCTTCACCCAGTTTGATGTCTGTACCGCGCCCGGCCATGTTCGTCGCAATGGTGATGGCGCCCCGCTTGCCTGCGTTGGCAACAATCGCGGCTTCTTTCTCGTGATGCTTGGCATTCAATACCTGAAAGTCTTCTACTCCACGTTGCGCAAGCACGTCGGCTACCAGCTCGGATTTCTCGATGGACACCGTGCCTACGAGGACCGGTCGTCCTGTCTCATGGATGCGCTGAATCTCGTCAACGACCCAGCGGAACTTGCCCTGCTCGGTGGCGAAAATAAGGTCGTTCTGATCCTCGCGGATAAGCGGGAGATTTGTCGGAATCTGCATCACGTCCAAATCGTAGATGGTTGCAAACTCGACTCCCTCTGTGGCGGCGGTGCCTGTCATCCCCGCAATCTTGTTGTAAAGTAGGAAGTAGTTCTGGTACGTGACGCTGGCCACGGTCTGAGACTCAAACTGAACGGCAACGCGTTCTTTGGCTTCGATAGCCTGATGGAGCCCATCTGAATACCTTCTGCCTTCCATCATGCGCCCGGTGAATTCGTCGACGATGAAGACTTCGCCGTTGCGCACCACATACTCGTCGTCCCGCTTGTAGAAATGATGCGCTCGGAGCGATTGCTCGAGCATGTGCACCACGCCTAGCGAAGCGTCGGTATAAAGATTGTCCACGCCCAGGAGCTGTTCCGCAGTCCCCATGCCCTCCTCAGTTAACAGAACGTGATGACCCTTCTCCTCGAGCTCGAAGTGGACGTCCTTACGAAGCCGGCGGGTCACTTCATCGACCTTGTAATAGAGGTCGGTGCTCTTCTCGGGCCTGCCTGCGATGATAAGAGGCGTTCGGGCTTCGTCAATAAGAATCGAGTCGATTTCGTCCACAATTGCGTAGTTGAGTTCACGCTGCACACGCATCTCGGGCCGGACGGCCATATTGTCGCGCAAATAGTCAAAACCAAACTCGTTGTTCGTTCCGTAGGTAATGTCGGCCCGGTATCCCACTTGCCGCTCAGCGGGACCCATGTCATGTTGGATCAGCCCTACCGTCAAACCCAGGAACTCGTAGACAGGACCCATCCACTCCCGGTCGCGCCGGGCCAGGAAATCGTTCACCGTCACGAGGTGCACGCCACGGCCTTCCAAGGCGTTCAGGTAGATGGGTAGCACCGCGACCAGCGTCTTGCCCTCGCCCGTCACCATCTCGGCGATGTTTCCCTGGTGCAAGACAATTCCGCCAATGATCTGAACGTCGAAGGGCCGCATCCCTAAAACACGCTTAGCGGCCTCTCGGGCCACGGCAAATGCCTCCACCATGACGTCGTCGAGCGATGCGCCTTGCGAAAGGCGTTCCTTAAACAGTCCCGTCTGAGCCCGCAACTCGCCGTCACGCATAGCAGCATAGCGGCTTTCGAGTTCGTTGACGGCAACCAGCAACGGCTGCAAACGCTTCACGTTACGCTCGCTGCTGGTTCCGAATACTTTCTTAAGAACCGAATCTAACACGTCTATTCAACCTCCACAGGTCTGGTAGGAACCTGTACAGGCCGGCCAGACCAGGATCGTTGTCTATTGTAGCGAACGAGAGACACGCGGAACAGAGCGACCATTTGACCGCTTGCGCAGAACATCAATGGTCCGGCTGAGGATGATCACGCCGGCGGTCCAGGCGCGTTCGGCTGATCCTGTTCGCTTTTCTCTTCTTCTTCACCCAGCTTCTCGAGCACTTCGCGCGTGCGAGGCTGATCAGGATTGAGCTCAAGCGATTTCGTGAACGCACGGCGCGCCTGCTTCAGATCGCCCAAGCCCCTCATCACCGAGCCCATAAGATTCCAGTCAACGTAGTTGTCTGGGTCCAACTCGAGGGCCCTCTCAAGGGGCATCACACTCTGGGGCAGACGGTTTAGCCGTATGAGCAGTTTCGCGTACGCCATATGGTTCTGCGCCGTGTCGGCAAACCAGCGAGGCGACTGCTCGAAATCCGCAAGGGACTCGCCCACCATCCTTTCAAGCATGCCCGCTTTGTCCGGAGTCAGCGCCCCCAAGACGTCCAGTTGCGCAGACGCTTCGGCCAGTTTCCCTTTGCGTATTGCCAAGGCTGCGAGTCCAATGGTTGCCGACACGTCTGATTGGCTGGCCGCTAGCGCCTTCGAGTAACTCCGTTCCGCAAGATCGAACAATCCGCCGCGCCAATACAACCTCCCAAGTTCGCTGTAGATGCTCGCAGCTTCAGTGTTTGCGCTGTCGAGTGTCAGGGCGCGTCTCAATGCCGCTGCCGCCTCCGCCTCGTACGCTCGGTCCCTACTGGCTAAGACGCGGCCAAGAGCGAACCATGCTTCGGCGTCGTGCGGAGTCAGTTCGGCCCGCCTTTGCAACACTTCGGAGGCAAGGTCCGCGTCGCCCATCACGATAAGCAAATCCGCATAGTCCTTCAGGATATCCGGATCCTCAGACTTTCCCGCTTGGGCGCGGTCGAAGAAACTGCGCGCATCCTGAAGATACTGAGCTGCGCGCGTCTGGTGAGACCGCGCTGCATCCATATTGCTCTCCGTCTGGGCTTTTATCCCGGCGCTTATCTCAGATTCAAAAGCCTCAAACTTGTCGCGTCCCTGGGCAACTAAACTGCCGTCCTGAGCAAGGGCGTCCCGACCGACTGCGAGCAACAGCCCGGCAAGAAGCAACGCCAAGCTCGACAGTCCTTTCCCGGTAATCCTCCTGCCCCGCGCGGGCTTCTCCATTACGCGTCTGTTCACCCCTCAAGCTCCTATTTCGTCTGCTCTGCATGACAGGAAATGTCTGCCTCTGCAGGCCACAGTCTCTCCGTCAGACACTGGACCAACGGAACCAATGTATCACGGTCCAGTGCGCATAGCGGAATTGCGCCCATCCGGGCGGCAAGTCCCTCGACCACAGCCGGGTCAGCCCGGTCCGTCTTGTTAAGGACCACGATAGCCGGTTTGCCGCCCACTTCCAGCTCATTGAGAAGCGAGTCGACTGCCTGCCAATGCTCCTCAATTTCCGGACTGGATGCATCAAGCACATGAATTAACAAATCCGCTTCTTCGATCTCTTCAAACGTCGTCCTGAAAGCAGCCTTCAAATCGTCCGGCAGCCTTCGGATGAACCCGACCGTGTCTGTCACAACCACTTCCCGCTCTCTAGGGAAGCGCAACCGCCGCGAGACAGGGTTCAGGGTGGCGAAAAGCCTGTCTTGCGCCCCAACACTGCTTTCCGTAAGGTTGTTGAGCAGCGTGGACTTGCCTGCATTGGTATAGCCGACAATGGACACAACGGGCACGCCCTTCCGGTTGCGCATGGACCTTCGTAGCCGCCGCCGGTCGCCCAGCTTGTTCACTTCGCGTTCAAGTTGAGCGATGCGGTCCTGAGCGCGGCGCCGGTCAATCTCGAGCTTCGTTTCGCCGGGTCCTCGGCCTCCAATGCCTCCCGTTAAACGGGAGAACGCCGTCGCCGACTGTTTTGCGCCCAGTTTGGGCAGCATGTAACGCAATTGCGCAAGCTCGACTTGGATCTTGCCTTCCCGTGTAACAGCCCGCTGGGCAAATATGTCCAGGATGACCTGAGTCCGATCGAGTACCTTGAGGTCTGTATATGCCGACAATGCCTGCAACTGAGCTGGCGTAAGATCCTGGTCAAAAACCAACACCTCGGCGCCCACCTGCATGGCCTTGATAACAGTTGCCTGGAGCCGGCCCTTTCCCAGCACATAGCGCGGATCCGGCTGACGCCGTTGAATAACCTGCTCGACTACGTCGAAGCCGGCGCTCTTCGCCAGTTCCCGCAACTCGAGCATCGATTCTTCAAGCTGAAGCGGCCGGTCTGGAGAGACCAGTATCAGGATCGCGCGGTCTCTGTTATCGTTTGCACGACGTGGCGCGCGCACTCGCGCGAATTCCTCGTCCAGGGAAGCAATCATGGCGGGGAAATCGCCAGGCATGTCGTGTACCTTGATCGGAGGCAGCACCTCCCACGGCTGTCCCAGCTCATTGTACGGCAAGAGATGGGCGGCGTAGACTCTCCCAGGCAGACCCTCGGGCGTCGCTTGGACGGCAGCAACCGCGTCCAGCCGCAACAGGGCTAAGTCTGTCAGATCGTCTTCGCTCAGACCCTCTCCATTTAGATGGGTGTGAATAAGGCGCAAACCGCAAAGCCGATCCCTACCCCGACGGTAGGCGCTCAAATCCGGCAGGAAAACCGACTTCGCGTCACCGACAATGACTTCCCGGATATGGCCCTGCCTGTCTATGAGCAATCCCACCTGCCGCTGGATCGTCGCCGATATCTCCGCGAGAGAGCGGGCCAACTCCGGCGCTACCATGTAATCTGGGCTGGTTCGACGGTTGGCAAGCCGCTGCAATCTCTTGAGCGGGAGGGCCTTCAGACCGTGTGTGTTCCCTGTTACCCGGATACCTGTTTCCTCCCAAAATGGGCCAAGCCGGACGGCCTTTCTTACACAGGCTGTCCGGCTTGCCGGTCATTGTCCTAACAATGCATCTTTTTGCTGTCACAATCAGCCTTGGAGCATCGCGCGGCGGATGATCTTTTGGCTTTCGACAGCATCAAGGGTCTTCTGCGCTTTGCGCAACTCCGTTGTGTCGATTTTCTCTAGTTTCTTCCAAAAGATCCCGATATTCCCCGCGCCGATCTGACACGCCTGGAGCGGGTCGACCCGTTGCGCCATCATCTCGAGCGTGATGAAGCCTTTGTATTTGGTTGTTTTCAGATAGAATAAGGCTTCCATCAGTTCCCAAGTGTGCACCGAACCGGGAATCATCATGTCGTCCCAGACCCGATAACTATCAGTAAAGTATACCTGAAAAAGCTTGTTCGCTCGGGATAGAAAAGCAATGGACTCTGCAGGATTCTCCCCAGCCAGCAGGGCATGAGCGAAATTGAGCGCGACGCCTACGTTCTTCATGGCGATTTCCTGGCAGAGAGACAGGGCTTTCCCGACGGTCGCAACGGTTAAGTGCTTGCGAGGTTCCCGCGTCTTGTAAGAGATTGCTACGTTTACGTCCGGCGAGGCGTATTTGGCGATGGTCTTGATAGAGGAAATCACCGTATTCCAATGCTGCGCATAATCCAGATGGAATGGGTAATCAAAACCGTCCGTGTAGAGCCGCAATGTGATCTCGGTAGCCCCGAGCTGTCGGGCTATATCCACCGCCTTCCGGCCTTCATCTATGGCCGAATTCCGCGTTTTCGGGTGCTGGTGACCAAACGCCCCCAACGAAAAACGGCGGTCATGGGCGAGAACCGTCGACACCCCCGAGCACGCCAGGTTGTATTCCTTGAGGAGCCGCTTCACCTCTTTCAAGGGCATCTCTTGCGTGATGTCGGTTTGCGCCAACTCAACGCCTTTGATGCCTCTTACCTTCGCGACAGCGGCCAACGCCTCCTGTATGCGAAGGGGGTCCCGGTATCCATCCGGGCAGTATCGATCAGGCGACCCGGAGAAAATACTGAGCGATGTTGAGATCTTCAAGGACATTGCGTTCTCCCAATCTTGACCGTTCAAAACTTGCACAACCTCTTTGGGGTCGACAAAAACAACTTCTCAGACGATAGAACAATCCCCCACGATTACAGCACCTAGGCCCAGATACTCTATCTGGACAAGGCTTGTAAGTACTGTAAAAGCAACGCACTCGGGGCGCTATTGTAAACAACAGGACGCTGTTCTGTCAATAGTCTCCTGAATCCTAACTTTATGACTCATGTATCAAAAGATTCGCCGATCCCCCAGAAAGACCCTCGGGAACACACAAAACGCATAAAAAAGAAGGGGCGAGTGCCGACAGCGGGGGAACTGTCTCTACTGCACTCGCCGGTGGTGGGAACCAGTCATTGCTGACTGCAACTGCGCGAGACCTGGGGGAACAGTCTCTAAGCGCAATCGTCTTAAGCAACAAAGAGCCCGCTGACCTTATTCCGCCGAATACTCCAAAAAAAATATGCTCAATCATCCGCTACTAAGTTGACAGCTATTGCATCCACCGCCCAGAATAGCGGCGTTGTGTGAAATTCTGTTGCAACTGTGACTGAACCGTAGGGGGCGAAGCACCGGAATGCGTCGTGTACTGATAGGACTTGCTCTTGCAGCGAATTTGATGCACACCCTGCGTGTTGACGAGCGGCTCGCTTTTGCAGCCACTTTTTTTGAACGTGTTTCACCCTCGGACAGCCATGGTCCCATTCAGCTCCCCCAAGCTGCTGAAATGGCCTTTCATACCGGGCGTGTAACTCCTTCTCCCCCGGACTTCGAAGCCCTTGAGGCCAGCATGCGCCGCGTAATGCAGCTCCTGAGTATGCCGGCGCCGGTACTGTCTCGCGACCCCAGAGATAGGGTGTTTAGTGAAGCTAACCAGTCGCTTTCAATCATATCGGCTATGTCTCGGTCGATGGACGCCGGCACTCGGAAAGCGGCCATGGCGGGTTTGCAGGATCTCGGCGGGTCGGAGGCTGTCGGAGCGCTGCTGGAGGGTCTGGCAGACGCCAATCCCGCTGTACAACAAGCTGCTGCGAGCAGTCTGAACGCTCTCGAAGTGGACGAAATATTGCAGCCACTTTTGGATTCTGTGGCGCGGAGCGATTTTGCGGCGCGGGCACGGCTTGCAAGCGGATTATCAGGCTTAGGACGCACTTTTGTTCAACCATTGGTGGATATATTGAGCAATCCCGATCGACCTCTCGTTGATCGGTGTACCGCGGCCTACGTACTTGGTTGCATGGGTCGAACGGGCGCCGCCGATGCGCTGGGGCAGGGGGCCTGGTCCGCTGACCCTGCTTTGGCGGTCGCATGTACGCAGGCCTTGGTGATGGCAGGCGACCCGGCTGCTGCGCCCATGTTGGGCCAGTTGACCAGGCATCCGGAAGTCCAGGTGCGTTGGGCCGCCCTTCAGGGTCTCGAGAGTCTGGGAAGCCCGCACATGACTTCGATTCTTTCGGAAGTCCTCGTAGGACCCTATGAACGGGATGATGCAGTGCGGCGGCATGCTGCCTACCTTTTGGGAGAAACGGGCGACCCTACAGCCGTCCCGAGCTTGATGCAAGCCCTGGGAGCGCGCCCGGCCTTGTCGGACGTCGTTATGCAGTCTTTGCGCCGGGTAACCGGCAAGAATATCGGCGACCGGCCCGTTGACTGGATACGCTGGCATCGTGAGAGAGAGGCCGCCAAAGTGAAGACCTTTCCTATCGTTCCTCTCCGGCCTTCCAGTAAGGGCTCGGGGAAATAAGCACGCACTGCCGATCCTGAAATCCTGGAACGTACCAGACGCCGGCGTGTTATACTTCCTGCACTTTCAGTCGTGCTTGGCATTTCTTGTCGCACAGCTCCGTTCACGTCGACGGACCAAGGCCATAAGGGGATCGTCAAAGCCGGGATGGATAGCCGCTATATCATGAGGTGCCCTTCCTGCGGCCAGCGTGTGCAAGTCGATAAGACGCACTTCGGACGCACAGGGAAATGTCCAAGGTGCGGTCAGCCTATCCATGTAAGCTACCGGACTGTCGATACCGTGCAAAGCGCCGGCACGAGCGAAGACCTACCGCATGAATCCTCTTCACATGGCGTCCCGGCCGAGTGGGAACCGGGGATGGTCATTCTCGGTCTCTATGAGGTGACCGATTTCCTTGGCCAGGGAGGAATGGGCAAGGTCTACAGAGTTCACCATCGCCGTTGGGATATCGACTTGGCTGTGAAAAGCCCCAAACCACGCCTCCTCAGCAAGCCCAGAGAGGTTGAGAACTTCGAGAGAGAATGTGAGACTTGGGTCAATCTGGGGCTGCACCCTCATATCGTCACGTGCTACTACGTGCGCCGTCTTGGCGGCATTCCTCGCATCTTCGCTGAATACGTCAATGGGGGCAGCTTGCGAGACTGGATCAAATCGCGCCGCCTATACCAAGGAGATCAGCGAAGGGCGCTTGCGCGTATTGCCAGTGTTGGTATCCAGATCGCCTGGGGACTTCATTACGCCCACGTCCATGACTTGACTCACCGTGATGTAAAGCCTGGCAACGTCCTTATGACGGAGGACGGCACGGCCAAGGTGACCGACTTCGGGCTCGCAAGAGCACGGCAATTGGCCGCGCAAAGCGAAGCGGGCGCTGCAAATACGCGGTCCCGCCGCAGCGCAGGGGGCATGACCCCGGCCTATTCCTCTCCCGAACAGGCCCGGCGGCAAACGGTTACGCACGCCACGGACATCTGGAGCTGGGCCATTTCCGTTGTCGAGATGCTCTACGGCAAAGTCCGATGGGATCAAGGGATTGAGGTACCTGCGCTCCTCGAGACTCTCATTGCAAGAAGCAAGGAGCGGGCGGATATTGCAACCTTGCCCGATCCATTTGCAGACCTTTTGCGGCATTGTTTGAGGGAGCGGCCCGAAGACCGGCCCGCTTCCATGTTGGACGTGGCCACCGCCCTGACAGGCGTGTATGAGGAAATAGCCGGCGCCGCGTATCCGCATGAGGCGCCCCGCGAGATGGGCCGCCAAGCCGACAATCTGAACAATCGCGCCGTCTCTTTGCTCGACTTGGGCAAACAGGACGACGCGGAACGCCTCTGGCAGGAGGCCATCGAGGTCACGCCCCACCACGCCGAGGCAACTTACAACCTTTCGTTGGTCCATTGGCGCGACGGGCGGGCAACGGACGAAGCAGTGCTCCATGCCCTCCAGGAAGTACGGCTCTTACATCCAGACGCCCCGTTGCCCTCTTATCTCATCGCCCAGATTCACCTCGAACGAGACGATTGCCTTCAAGCGGTCGATGCCCTCGAGGCCGGGCAGGGCGACGTCAGTCAAGGTCAGTCCGTAGTCTCCGATCTCGAGTCGGCAAGAAAGCGAATGCCGGAGTCCGGCCGTTTCCTCGGCGCCTTGCAGGGTCATGCCGACGCGGTGAAGGCTGTCGCGTTCGGACCGGACAGCCGGAGCCTTGTGTCCGGCAGCGAAGACAACACCATCCGTGTATGGGATGCCTCAACAGGCAGCTTCGTCCGCTCCTTCGACGGCCATCTGGGCTCCGTGGAAGCGGTCACGGTGTCTGCAGACGCCCAGCATCTGCTGTCCGCAAGCCGCGACAGGACCCTACGCTTATGGGACTTTGCAACGGGCGCGTGCATCCGAGTCATGGAAGGGCACGAGGATGTTGTCCGGTCGGCGGCGTTTACGGGCGATGCGCGTTACGCACTCTCAGGAGGCCATGATCGCACCATACGGCTATGGGACATGCGCACCGGTGCTTGCGTTGCTGTACTCTCCGGCCACAGCGATTGGGTTACGGGGGTAGCCATAACCAAAGATGGCCGCGTGGCGGCATCGGTCGGCGCCGACAAGGTGCTGATAGTCTGGGATGTCGTTGGCAGGGAAGCGATACTCCGCGTGAGGGCGCATGCAGCGCCTCTGACCTGCGTCGGAATCAGCCCCGAGGGGGATTTTGTGATTACTGGGGGGCTGGATGGTCTTATAAAACTCTGGAAGGTTGCGGAAAAACGCTGCACGGAAGTTTTCGAGGGACATACGGATGCCGTCGAGTCCGTTGCACTGAGTTCCACGGGCGCGCATCTTGTCTCCTGCGGACGAGACAAAACCGTACGGTTGTGGGAGAAGGACAAGCACCGTTGTTTGAGAACCTTCACGGGTCACGAAGACCACGTCACCTGCGTGGCTTTCAGCCCCGACGGCAGAACCATAGCCTCCGGGGGACGCGACAAAACCGTTCGGATCTGGGGCACGGGCGCGGGCAATGCGCCTCTGTCCGCTCCCCTTGTTCTGTGTAGAGCCATGCGAACTGAAACGGCTGTATCGACTCAAAGAACCTTCCAGAGAAGGCTCAAACGTGCCGACGACGCTTTAGCTTCCGGCGACGCCGTTCGGGCCGCGGCCCACGTGCGCCACGCACGGACGACCCCGGGTTACGCGCGAAATGCACAGGCCCTTGCACGCTGGCGCCGGCTGTATCTTCTCCTGCCCCGGGCAAACCTGCTTGCCGGATGGGAAGGCGCGACGCTCAAGGGTCACGAGGGCCCTGTTAAGGCAGTAGCATTGTCGCGAGACGGCAATATGGCCGTCTCCGGTGGGGCGGATTACAGCCTCCGTTTGTGGCGCCTTGCGGAAGCTCGCTGCGTGCGGGTTTTCGACAAGTTGACGGCACCGCCGAATTCAGTATGCCTCTCCCGCACTGGATTGGTGGTTGCGGGCTGCGCCGACAACAGCCTTGTCTTTTGGGACCCTCGAAGCGGAACGTATCGGCCCTTCGAAGCAAGAGCCGGTTCCGTGGAACAGGTATGCCTCAGTGAGGACGGGCGCTTTGCCCTGTCCGGCGGTTGGGACATTAAGGTCTGGGACGTGGAAACTGGACGGTGCATCCGGAGCATTGAAGGGGCCGCAGCCGACGCCGTATCAGTAGCGATTGGGCCGCTCGGAACTATGGCTGTGACCGGGACAACTGAAGGAAGGGTCTCCGTATGGGATCTTCTCGCCGGCACGCACGAACGTTCTATGAAGGGGCATACAGGCGCGGTGCGGGCGCTAGCGGTAAGTAGCGACGGAATGCGGGCTTTATCAGGATGCGCCACGATCTGGGCCCGGCCCTGCAGATTGATGCTATGGGATTTGTCAACCGGGGAGCTTCTCGGCACTCTCGAAGGTCACGCCAACAACGTCACCTCCGTTGCGTTGAGCATAGATGGACGGCATGCAGTCTCCAGCGGCAAAGACGGCGCCGTGAAACTGTGGCATCTCGACAGCGGTGAATGCATCAGAGAGTTCCGAGGGCACAAGGGCGGTGTTGAGGATGCCGCCTTGAGCCCCGATGCCCGCCATATTGTATCCGCCGGTGAAGACGGGACCCTTAGGGTCTGGGTACTTGATTGGGATTTGGGGGAGGAGGCTGCGACCGACTGGGATGATCGTGCCCTGCCGCTGGCCGAGATCTTTCTCGCCCAGCATACTCCCTATGCCGGGTCAATCAGCGCCAAGGAAGCCCTCAGCATACGGGATGTGACAAAGGCTATGACGCGTTCTGGACGTCCCTCCTGGAGCGAGGAGGACTTCGATCGGTTTATGTTTGTCCTGGGGTGTGCGGGCCTCGGATGGTTGCGGCGCGAGGGTGTGGCGGCCATGCTCTTTCGGCTCAGCCAACGGCGCAGGTTGTTTGGGCTTCTGCCTATGCGTCCCCTGACGTTCCCGCAAAAAACCTGATGTACTGGACCAAATTGCCCAGAATACTGTAAGGTCCAGGGTTTATTTGAATCGTTCGATTTTCATTTGGTAGCATAGCATTCTTTATCATTTTCCGGAGATTCTTCATGTCCGTGCCTTTTCTCGACCTCCCCGCTCAGTATAAGCGCATTAAGGAGGAAGTCGACGGCGCTGTTGCGCAAGTCTTCGCATCTCAGCAGTTTGTTGGCGGGCCCAATGTGGTCGCTTTCGAGGCGGAGATCGCCCGGTATCTCGGCGCCACAGACGCCGTCGGCGTTGCGTCGGGAACAGACGCCCTCCTCTTGGCCCTCAAAGCCTGTGGGATTAAGGCAAACGACGAGGTGATCACAACGCCGTTCACCTTTTTTGCTACGGCTGGCTCAATCGTCAACGCAGGCGCTCGGCCTGTTTTCGTAGACATCGATCCGGAAACCTACAATATTGACCCAACGGGCGTCGAGCGGCACATCACGGCCCGAACCAGAGCGATCGTCCCGGTCCATCTGTATGGACAATGCGCCGACATGGAACCACTACTCGAGATCGCAGGACGGCATGGACTGACGGTTGTCGAAGATGCCGCTCAGGCTATCGGCGCCATGTATAAAGGCCGGTTGGCCTGCACTATGGGACGCGCCGCAGCTCTGAGTTTCTACCCGACGAAAAACCTCGGCGCAGCAGGGGACGGCGGTATGGTGGTTACTATGGATCGCCATGTGAGCGAGGCTGTGCGCTTGCTGCGGCATCATGGACAGAACTCGTCATATTGTCACGCTGTTGTGGGAACAAACAGCCGGCTTGACGCCCTTCAGGCCGCCGTGTTGCTTGTCAAAATGCGCCACTTAGAGGAATGGACCCGCGAGCGCCGTGCGCGGGCCGCCTATTACAACGAACGTCTGAAAGAGATCCCAGAAATCCAGACCCCGGTGGAACGCGCAGGTAATTACCACATTTATCATCAATACGTGGTCCGCCTCCCGAAACGGGACGCCGCACGCGCCTTCCTTTCCGAGAAAGGCATCGGGTCGAGCGTGTTCTATCCGGTTCCGTTGCACCGGCAAGATTGTTTTAAGGCTTTTGGCTATCCCGAGGATGCATGCCCTGAGGCCGACAAGACGGCGGCGGAAGTACTGGCCCTTCCAATCTATGCTGAGTTGACCCCTGACCAACAGGACGAGGTTGTCGCGGCCCTGAAAATGCACATTGCCCGATGCTGATCGCTTCTGGTTAGACGGCTCGGAGCAAAACAACGACGGCATCCACCCAGACGATGCGATCGTTGAGGCTGCGGATCACACGCCTAACGTATTGTCAACAGTCTGACGAAGTCGATCCCAGGGTTGAAACCTGGCCGCTCTCGCCTTAGACTCGCATCGAGCGGTCGCCGGAAACGCTCAGGAGGACCTCCCTATGGAGCGCAGACACGCAATCATGCTGGGGTTTCTCGCGGTCAGTTGCGCCACTCTGGCTCAAGAGACGCCTGTCCCGATCATCGAGAGTGCGGGCGCCGCGACGGTCGAGTCTATACCGGACTACGTTGAGTTCTGGCTTCACCACGTTACGCCGGGAGAGACCGCAACCGCGGCTGCCAACCGGGCAGTGCTCTTCGAGGAGCAGGTTCAGGACGCAATAGCAGAGCATGATCTGAGCCCCTCTCATGTCGTTTTCTCCGGCCTCTCTCTGAAGGACGTCAATCGCATCGAGTTTCATCAGTCTGTCTGCCTGCGTTTTCCTGCAGGCAGCTTTGCGATTCCAGAGAAGGGTCCCACGACGTTTGCCAAGCTGACCGACCAGATCGCGGCCTTGGCCCGGCAACTCGAGTGCGGCGTAGAAGGACCTTCCTGGCACGTGGAAAAGAAGGAGGCTCTCGAGGAAGAAGCCATTGTCCAGGCAATGGAAAACGCCTACCCGAGCGCCAAAGCGGCAGCGTCTGCCATGAACGGCCATGTCCTGTCGGTGGAACGGGTGGAAGTCCAGTCCATCGAGTGGAACCGGGACCCGGAAACGCGCGCTCAACAACCTGATCTTCAAAGGATTACATGCACAGCACGCGTCAAGATTGCTTACGCATTCAGCGGCTATGATGCTTCCCGGTAGCGTTGCGCGGTCCGGCTTTGGGCCGGCAAACTGAGCACGAACCCTCGATCCGGGCCGTAGTTGATGGTCCCGTCATGAAGCTGCGCAGCTTCGAGCGCAAGGGGCAAACCAAGCCCGAGGTGTTCCTCGCCCTTTGTGGTGTAAAAAGGCTCGAAAATCTGCTCCTGTTCACCCATTGGTACGGGAGCACCCGAATCCCAGACGCTCAGCTCGAACCCATCTTCCGTTTTCCCAGCCGCCACGCGCATGTGCCGACCCGACTCGACGTCCTCGAGGTTTTCGAGCGCATTGGTAATCAAGTAGATGATGCACTGTTCGATTTTGGGTCTGTCGACAGCCAGGATCGGAAGATCGTCAGCAACGACCAACTCGATGCGCACTTGCGCCACGTTGAAGTCGTAGCGCCGCAGGTCGAGCACGTTCGCGACCATCTGACCCGGGTCCACAAGCGTGGTTGCCGGCCGTTCCCTTCGGGCGACGGAGGTCAGATTGTTGACCAAGTCGCTTGATCGCCGTACCGCTTTGATGATCTCGCTAAGCATGCGGTACGCATTCCCCTCATTGGGCAATTCGAGACCGACAAGCTCGGCATAAGCCATAATGGCGCCCAGGTAATTGTTCAAATCATGGGTCACGCTGTTCACACAACGGCCGATTTGGCCGTACCGGAAAAGGCGCAGGATCCGTTTTTTGACTTCGTCTTGGCCTAGACCCGGCACGTCAGACAATCTCCCTGTTGCTCTCGAGTCTGCTGCCCACAATGAACCTGACCCATCCCCCCCCAAGTCTGCACCGCCGCCGGGTCCAGTCTTCAGACGGCGTGCCTCAAGCGCTCTCAGGCCATGTTGTGGACGACGGCCCTGGCAAACTCACTGCATTTGACCTCGGTCGCGCCTTGCATCAACCGGGCGAAGTCATAGGTAACCAACCTGGACTTAAAGGTTTTGACCATCGCTTTGGTGATCGTTTCAGAGACTTCTTTCCAGCCGATATGGTCGAACATCATGACTCCCGATAGGATGAGGCTGCTCGGGTTGACCTTGTCGAGGTTGGCATATTTAGGCGCAGTGCCGTGGGTCGCTTCAAAGAGTGCGGTCCCTGTCTCGTAATTAATGTTGGCCCCCGGCGCAATCCCGATCCCGCCGACCTGTGCCGCCAACGCGTCGCTCATGTAGTCGCCGTTCAGGTTCATCGTCGCGACGACATCGAACTCGAGGGGACGCGTCAAAACCTGTTGCAGAAAAATGTCGGCAATGACATCCTTTACGAGGAGTCTACTGCCGGGTTTGCCGTCGCAGTCTTCCCAACCGACTGCCACGCTGCCGAATTCCTCCTTGACCAAGTCATATCCCCACCGGCGGAATGCGCCTTCTGTGAACTTCATGATGTTGCCCTTATGGACAAGCGTCACGCTTTTGCGGTTGTGTTTCAGAGCGTAGCGGATCGCAGCACGGATCAGGCGCTTCGAGCCCGTCTCACTGATAGGCTTGATGCCGATGCCTGAGTCGGGCCGGATCTCCCAGCCATATGCACGCCGTAGGAAGGCAATTAACTTGGCTGCCTCCTCCGTTCCTTTCTCAAGCTCAAGGCCGGAATACACGTCTTCCGTGTTCTCACGGAAGATAATAATGTTCACGTTATCCGGCTCTCTCACAGGACTGGGAACGCCCTCGAAATAGCGGACAGGTCGGACGCACGCAAAAAGGTCCAGCTTCTGGCGAAGAGCAACATTGAGACTGCGGTATCCGCCCCCTACGGGCGTTGTAAGCGGGCCCTTGATGGCTACGTGAAACTCCCGGACAGCGTCAAGAGTCTCCTCGGGCAGGAAATCGCCGGTGATTTCGTTGCCCTTAGCGCCGGCGTAAAGCTCCATCCACGCGACTTCCCGCCGGGATCCATAGCAGTGCTTGACTGCGGCGTCAAAAACCATCTTCGAGGCACGCCAGATATCGGGTCCCGTTCCGTCGCCCTCGACAAAACCGATGACAGGCTGGTCGGGCGTTTGAAGCGTCCCGCCAGCGCCAACGTTTATTCTGTCGCCGGACGGCGCCTTTGCATACTTATAGTCGGCCATTCTGCTTTCCGGAACTCGCAAGCCGTGTTTGCACCGGATCAAAGCGATACAAGGCGTGCTTCATTGATATGAGGGACCTGACGGATCTTCTCAAGCGTCTGCTCGTCGATCGGCGCATCAAGGTTAAGGACCGTCGCAGCTCGCCCGCCCCGCTCATTGCGTCCCAAGGTCATATCGGCAATGTTGATGCCCCTCTCGCCCAGTATCGTCGCTACCCGTCCGATGATAAGAGGTTTGTCTTCGTTAAGACAGACCAACACAAAACCATCGGGGCGAACATCCACCCGGGTCGTTCCGATCGTGCAGATGCGTGGGTCGTCGGCCCCGAAAAGCGTGCCCGTAATCGACTGCTTTTCCTGGTCCGTGGTTACCTCGAGGCGGATATGAAAGGCATAATCGGACGACTCCGGATTGCGTGTTTCACTGTACCTGATCCCGTGCTCCTCGACCAGAGCCGGGGCGCTCACGATGTTCACCGTCTCGACAAGCGGGGCAAGGAACCCCTGAAGGACCGCCGCTGTGATCGGGTACGTGTCAGTAACGCCAATGTCCCCCGCGTATTCAATCTCGATAGACGTGGGTTTGCCTTTGATATAGCCCGACTGAAACGTCCCCAGTTTCTCTGCAAGGTATAGAAGGGGCCGCAGCTTACTGCGCGTCTCGCTGTCAAGACTCGGGACATTCACCGCATTGATGATGGCGCCCGTCTTCAAAAACTCGATCATCTGGTTCGCAATATCGATCGCGACCGTAAGCTGGGCCTCGTCCGTTGATGCCGCCAAGTGGGGCGTCATGACAATGTTGGTAAGCCCAATGAAAGGGTTGCTCTCGAAAGGCTCTGAAGTGTACACATCCAGTGCCGCCCCGGCTATGGCGCCTTCCTTAAGTGCTTGAGCCAGGTCCTTTTCATTCACGATGCCGCCGCGCGCACAATTGACGATGCGGCAGCTCGGCTTCATTCTTTTGAAGTGCTCAGCCCGGACCATATTGGTGGTCTTTTCCGTTTTGGGGGCGTGAATCGTAATGAAATCGGCGCGTTCGATCAGTTCATCAAACGACACGAGCTCAACGCCCAGGGCCTCTGCCTTGAGCTTGGCAAGAAGCGGATCGTACGCGATGACCTTCATGCCGAACGCTTGAGCACGCTTCGCTACCTCCCCCCCGATACGCCCCACGCCAACGATGCCCAAAGCCTTTCCGTTGACCTCGGTCCCCATGAACATTTTGCGGTCCCATCGGCCCTCCATCATCGAGCTATGGGCGTCCGGGATTCGCCGGCACAAAGCGAAGAGTAATGCAAACGTGTGCTCGCAAGTGGATATCGTGTTGCCGCCGGGCGTATTCATAACCACGATGCCATGTCTCGTGGCGGCTTCCTTATCAATATTGTCCGTACCTGCTCCGGCGCGGCCGATCCCTTTGAGCTTCCCGGCTTTCTCGATCGCCTCGGCCGTCACTTTCGTACCGCTTCGCACAACCAAGCCGTCGTAGTCGCCAATAATCGCTCCCAGTTCAGCGGGTTTCTGTGGAGGTTTCACGTCCACCTCGAAACCCTCCGTCTTACGGAAGATTTCGACGCCTTCCTGGCTCAAGTTGTCTAGCGCGAGGATCCTTGGCATGGTTTATCTCCCAAAAAACTCCCTCGAGGATAATCATACTGCCGCGACACGGCCCCCTGTTGCCAGGCGGACACAGCCCCTGAAGAAGCCCCATCAGAAAACAAAAGACACTAGCACAGCGCCTGGCCGATGTCAAACCTCGCGCCGCCCTAGCCGGGCCTTTTCGGCTGGGACGGCTGAAGGCGAAGAACGCTCTTACGAGCGCACTACAAACACGCGTCTCGTGGTCGGGAAAGGCAAACACGATTCGCCTCTGCCGTCCCATGCTCCCCGTGGAAGGTGAAAGAGGCCTCTCCTTGCGGCGAAAACCCCGTTCGTAGTGACGCCGTAAGGCGTTTCTTCATCCTATCTTGTCTCTGCTCCCCCACTCACCCGTAGAGGCCCAAGGCGGCGTTGATCACGATCTGCACGTCCACCGCGTTGACTTTGCCGTCGCCGCTAACGTCTGCCTGGGTTCCGGGCGGCGCCACGCCTAAGGCCGCGTTGATCACCAATTGCACGTCCACCGCGTTCGTCACGCCGTCCCCGTCCGCGTCCGGCTCGAGATACTCATAGGCGCCGAGGTCGAATCCGGCGCCAATGGGCCGGGGCACGCCCCGGATGTCGCTGCTCGGCGCGCCCTCCGCTGTGCCGGTGTCTATGCACGGCGAGAATGACCGGAGCCGGAAATCGCCGTTCTCTGCGTCG
>CAZBQH010000527.1:0-4007 GCA_964493915.1 uncultured Nitrospiraceae bacterium | reverse complement strand
CTGGAAGGCAGGCCATAGGCGGGGGCTGCGCTTTTTTTAACGGGGGTCTTTTTCTGTTTGCGCAAACGGGGGGGAGCAGAAACCGTAACCAAAGTCAAGGTTGTGCCATAGCGGCCTTCAGCTCCTCATTAAATGCTGACTCCCACGTCGGGTTGGGTATTGAAAAAGTATATGCATTGTGTCATACTTTGTAATGCAAAGGAATTCGATGCAAGGACGGTCAGGAGATGAAAGAAGATTCAAAGGTTCGCCGTTTCATACGAGTCACTATAGCCATTACAGAAGAAAAAGGAGGCGGGTTCTCAGCAGTATGTAATGAACTCGGCACAGCTTCTTGTGGTGATACTCTCGACGAAGTTCGTAAGAACATATTAGAAGCTATCGAAGTCCATCTCAATGCTCTTGAATCGTGCGGCGAGCGAAACCGTTTCTTTAAGAGCAAGAATATCAAACTGATTTCTTCAGAAAACAGACCAAAAACCAGAAAGATAAGCGTTCCGTCTCAGTCCCTGACCATGTTACGAGATATTCCAGTGAATGCATGAGCCTTCCCCTTTGTTCCAGTAAATAAATTGCTAGGGTCCTTCGCAAAGCTGGTTTTCAGAAAACAGCAGGAGGGAAAGGTTCGCATCAGCCCTTTTCAAGACGCCTGCCAGACCGAAGGAGAATTGTGGTTGTTATGGTTTTGGGCAAGAAAGAGATCAAGCGGGGAACCCTCAAAGCCATACTTAAACAGGCGGAAATGACCGAACAAGAATTCCTTACGCATTTCAAATAGGTCATGCATTGCAGCGTCAAACCTCCCTCTACTCGTTCCGCCGTTCCTCGCATGGCGGACGCGCCCACGGACAGTCCACCGGCCCTTCGCTTCGGCAGACGTTTATGACGTTGATCCCGTCTTCCCACCGCGCCGGGTTCAGGCACATCCGCACGCCCAGCACGGCCAAGCTTGCCGTTTGGAACAGTTTTGGCCAGTTCCCCATGACTGATTCCCGCTGCTTGCGCGATTTCTTGCTGGGTCCAGTATGCCAGCCGCAACTTGGAGATGCGGCGGTTCCGATCGGCCTTGGCGTAGTGAAAAGCCTCGGCGCGGGTACGCGGCGCCGGGGCTTGTTGCGCGAACAACAGGCTCGCGCGGCTCGCCGTGCAAGGTCGGCAACACGGCGAAAAACCCAGCCCCGAACCCCCGAACGCCTCAGAATGGCGCCCATGTTGCCCCAGGAGAGGCGATGGGCTTGGCGGCAAGGGTCCAAGCCGGCCCGGATCAGCAGACGGCGCTAAGGCGGAGGCCGTATTGCGGGGCACGCCAGATGACCTCGCCGTTCCCGTCGGCTAGGGCTAGCCCCGCTTCAACCAGCATGGCGCGGATGTTGCCGTTCCCGTCAACAGCGACAAATCTATTCGCCCGAATGGTCCTGGGGACCGCCTCCGTCGCTTGGCCCAAGGCCACCGTTATTGTCCTGAGATCCTGCCCCAGTTTTTTTCAGCCATCCTTCAATTGCCACGGTTTCGTTTCCTTCCTTTTCCTTTTCTCTTGTTGCCAACTGTTTACCTGGAAAACTCGCTCGCAGCGTCTGATAACATTTTTTGTTTAATCGCGTAACCTATGTTAACTCTTTGTAAGCATATATAAAACAACCATTTGCGCGCCACACCCTGCGCCATGCTCAGATTATTGCACCACAAACTGTCCTAGTTTACCCGTACCAGTCACAGGTTTTCTGGAATTTCGCCCTATCAAAAGTGCTAGGCCGCCGATTAACGATTCGTTGTATCTATTAGCCGCCAATAACCTTCTGGAACATTCCCTGTGTCGCACGACAGATTGAAGCAGCGGTGCACCAGAGGTGCAGGAATATCACTTACGTTTTCGCCATAGAACGGTGCCCGTTCTATGGCGATTATTTCTTGTTTCTGCGGTTCCCCTGGTTCCAAGTTGAAGAAAGTCGCCCGGCCTTCTGCAACGTATGAGAGATTGTCGCTTACATTCGGATTCGGATAGCCATAGACATCGAAAGAGCATTGCTTGACTAGCACATCGCTGTTGTTCTTCGCCGTAACCTCAAAACGATATCTATATGGTCTCTCTTGGCCAAGGTTCAACAACATGCCCCAAGCCGGCCCAGCCCATGTATAAATGACGAGTTCTCCCTGAAAAATTGGCCCGCCATCTAATGTCCGCCCAGTAATAGTTTTAGCTTCATAGATTGTGTTGTGCTGCTCGGCCGGGCCGGCATCATTATGGCGGATCCCCGTGACCACAAACATCAGCGTCATAAGGCCTAGGAGGCCGATCATTACGACAACAAACAGCGCCTTCCCTTTTCCTGCGGGTACTACCTCGCCATGCTTTCCATCAATCATCTTTCGCAATTCCTTTTCTCGGCATCCCCTGGCTGCTTGTATGACAGGAGCAGGCAACGCCTCGTCCACGTCAACTTTAAGGTCATTTAGGTGAACTGCGTCCCGTGCGGCCGGCACCGTAATCGTCTTTCCGCAGCGCTTGCACCTCCCTGTTTGCCCGGCAAACTTCTCCGGGATGCTCAACACGCTCCCGCAATGCGGGCATTTATACTTAATCATCTTTCCTCCCAGGTATTTTTTCACCCGTCCATAGACGCCAAACGCGTCAGAATCGCGCCCAGGTTGCCCCACACGGCGTTTTCTCAGGCCAGGCAAGGCAACCCCGGGCAGGCTTGGACGTCCTAGGCGCTCACAGGCCACGCAACGTTCGTCTCGTACAGCTCACAAACGCAGCTCTCCATCTTTCTAACTTTCCGTAGTTACTCCGGAACGTTCCAGAATAACCAAGGTCCACTCTCGCACGTATGCTCTCAGCCGTCCACGTTGGCCTAGGTGGCCTTGGCCTGCGTTCGCCCTTGTTCCTACCTTGCCCTTGGAACCGAGGCCCGCCGTCGAGGTTCCCATCCGCTTTCAGCGTCGAGCCTCGCGTCCACTTTCACCGTCGTGATTCTCACCTGCTTGGCGTCGAGGTCAAGAGCATGTCAACCGCGCCAATATTTGCGGTATTCAGGACACGTATTGCGTGTCTCCGAGAGTCGCGCCTTCTGCGCATCGGTCAACAGGTTTTCAGGTTTGCCGCCGGGGCCGGCGATCTGTCGCGCAAACTCGTACTTGACAAACGCCGTTGCATCGGCATGAGCAATGCCTAGAAATTTGAGAGCCGAGATCGCTTTTGTCAAGCGCCACTTCGTGGACCAACACAGACATGTCAGCATCATGTGATTGTCGATCCGCATCCATGTTTTGCTCCGCACGTACGGTATCTTCAGCGGCCAGGTGTGTAGGTACGACCTAACCATCACGCACCATAGTTCCCATGACTTGCGCGTGGACATTAATATGCCTACACCATTCATGATTTCACCGGAGGGTTTGGCAGCATCTATGATGTCTTTGTAGCCAGACATAGCTACTCTCCTTTACGTGCATAAGATAGAACGAAGAGGTGCGACGTACTACAATGCGCGCCCATGTTGACCCACACGGTGTTTTTCAGGGCCGGGCAAGGCAAATCGCTTTGCCTTATTGCCAACGAAAGCGGAGCGGCGAAGTCTAGCCCCGCCCCTGCCCTTGGCTTCCCGCTGACAAGGAACCTGGAGGAACCCAGGCCGTCCACGTTCTCGAATGCTTGCCGCCGTCGAAGGCCTCGAGGTCGAGGGCCGAATCCCTTCTTCATCAGGTCTATTCCCGCGCTTGATTTCGCCTTGCGGCTCGGCATACATCCGTTTCGATGCCTTCTTCATCAGGTCTGTTCCGCCGACAGCATAGCGCACACATAGGCCGCCGTCGAGACATTCGCCGTCGAGGTTCCCCTCTCCAACCGCAGAGGAAGGCCGCCGCCTTTCGAGTCCCCTTTCCTCCCCCCGCACCGTCGCCCTCATTCCTGGGTTATGTTTCACAAGTTCAGCAAAAAGAGGGCATGATGTGCTTAGAAAAGAAACCGGGTCGTTTGACCCAGAAAGGAAGCACCCATGCCCCGTAAG
>CAZBQH010000526.1:0-2022 GCA_964493915.1 uncultured Nitrospiraceae bacterium | reverse complement strand
CCCAGTTTCCGCCGGGCATGTAGAACTCGACCGCGAAATTGTAGGCGAAGAGAGCCGGCTCATTTTTGTAGCGGTTGGCCAAAGTGTGCCAGAAGCCCCGGAACACCACGAAGGTGTCCGGCCCGTCGGCATTTGGGGGCCTGCCGAGAAACGTGCCGCCGTCCTGCCACCATTTCAGCGCATGGCAACCCCACTCTGAAAAGGTCAGAACGATGTACACACGGTTGGCCCGGGCCGCGTTGAAGAGGTAATCGAGGCGCTCGAGAAGCGTCGGCGTCATCGGGGCGATAGCCGCCCCCTTATCGGGCTGGGGGTCGGGAAGAACCAAGTGGGACGGCAAGAAGACCTTGAGGATGTTCATGTTCAGTGCGCGCACCGCCTTGACCACGCGGCCTACGGTTTCCGGATCCCACTGGTCCGTTGCGAGGATTCGCAGGCCCTGTTTATGCGGGTCCTGCGGGTCTTTGTCATAGCTGAACACCATATTCACGCCGAAAGGGATGAACCTGCGGCCCGATTCGGCCCCCTCGAAGTTCCAGCCGTCGGCGCTTGCCTTGATGAATTCCATCGGGGCCGGCGCCTCAGCAGCAGTGCAAACGGTCAAGAGCGCCCATGTGACGGCCGTCATTTCCTTCACCTCCGGGTATTTGCGGCATTTGGCTATGCCGGACTTCACGACTTGTGTCTCGCGCCCGAGAACCGCGATTAGGTCCATCCGCAGCAGAGGCCGTGGAGCTGCGCTGCAATACAGCGCGTGCATGGACGAGGCTCCCCGTGGCGGAGCGAAATGCGCTGAGGCCAAATGGCGTACTGCTTGACATGGGCTTCATCATATCGGTCTGAGAGGCACCGTGCAATCTGTATGGCCGGGACGGCCATGCCGCCTCTTCAGACAGCTTGAGCGGTCTGGTGCGCGTGAAGGACGACTTCATGGGGAGCGAGGTCGAGCACAAAACCGCGTTTGGGCACTGTCTTCACAAGATCCATACGATGGGGAGCTGCCTTTGCGATTCGCGCAAGGAGTTTCCGTTTCTGAAAGTGCATCTGGTTGGGTTCAACGATGGTCTCTCCCCAAACGCCTTCATAAATGGCGTCATAAGCCACGCATTCGCTTGGGGCTGCTGCCAAGACCCGTATCAGGCGGTACTGCTTGTCCTGGAGCGGTACAGACCGACCGTCAACGAGGATTTGCCCGGGTTGACGGTCGTCGACGACCAGCACAGGCTGGGGCACGGTCTCAGCGCCGTCCGGTTCGGGGCGTTCCGCCGCGATGCGGACCGCAGCCCATTCTTTCAGAGCGTGGGCGACGGCGCGCGGGATCCATTGCGCGAGCAGATCGGCGGATGCGGCATCGAGCGCCTCAGGCCGGTGATATCCATGGGCCGCCAAGGCGAGGATGCCTTCGCGATCGAGTTCGGGGACGCCGGCGCGAGCCAAAGGCAACGCCTCCTCGGAAAGACCGTGTTGTACGCGTGCTGCAAGGCGGGCGATGCGCGCAGTGAAATGGTTGGGTGCGCCGAAGGCCATGGCGATGGCGGCGGCGGCATCGAGCAGCCAGCTCACTTGGGCCGCGGCGCTGAGGATCTGGCCCGCCAAGGTCTGGTACCGTTCCTCGAGACTGTAGAGGCCGGCTTCTTCAATCCATTCGGCGAGAAATAGCGCCGTTTTGATGGCCCGGACCTCCTCGAAGAAGGGCATGAGGGTGCAATTGCGGAACCGGTTGAGCGGGACGTCGGGACCGATCGGTTCCTCGATAGTAAGCCGTTTGAGGGCGCCAAGGTAGTCTGCCTCCTCATATTCGCGGGCGGTGAGGCTGATCTGGACCATGCGGCCGTCGGGTGTGAGCGCTGCTGCGAGGATCAGATCGGTGTCGCACCACGGGCGTGTCTCCGATTCGATGAGCCACGCCTCCATCTCGCGCGCTGCGGCAATCGAGACGCCTTTGGCGGCAACGGCTTGGCCGAACGGCGTGGCGTCAAGCTGCCCGTCCGCCCCCTTCGAGGCCATGCCCGCGTCCAGGCA
>CAZBQH010000525.1:0-10095 GCA_964493915.1 uncultured Nitrospiraceae bacterium | reverse complement strand
GCGCCAGGAGCTGCCCCAGGGCCGCCCCAAACGCCTGCCCGTTGTCATGAGGCGCGACAAAGTCAAGGCCGTGTTGGGAAACCTTTCGGGTGATAAATGGGTCATGGCGTCGCTGATGTATGGAGCGGGCCTGCGTCTGATGCAATGCCTCCGACTGCGGGTCCAGGACATCGATTTCCTCCGCAACGAAATCCTCGTCCGCGACGGCAAACGCGCCAAAGACCGGATCACCATGCTGCCCGAACCACTCAAAGCGGCGTTGCATAAATACCTGAATCATGTTAGATCGGTCCACGAGCGCGACCGGGCCGACGGCTGGGGCCGCGTGCTCTTGCCCGATGCCTTCGACCGCAAATATCCCAACGCGCCGAAGGAATGGCGTTAAGGACGTCAAGACTACCATGATCCACACTCATGTCCTGAACCGTGGGGGCAAGGGCGTCAAGAGTCCGGTGGACGATTTGTAGAGGAGAAGCGAAGGCGTCTTATATAGAAACCCTATATCCCCCCGCGTCTATTGCAGAACATGACATAACGTTGTGCAAATACCCGCGTTATGATAGAATCGCAGGAGGGGTCTGATGCCGCGATGTGGCGGCCAAAGGTGCTATGAAGAAACCATATAACCATTGTTAGCGGGAATGCTATGCGGATAAGAGACGCAAAAGAATCTGACTTGGCGGCTATGTATTCGGTAGACTATATGGCCCACGCGGAGAGCAGCCGCAGGCAACACATTCGCGAGTGGGTCGACGCAGGGCGAGCCATTGTTGCTCTCATTGACGAAGTGGTGGTTGGCTATGCAGTGCTTGAATACACCTTCTTCTCAAACGGTTTCATCTCGATGCTGATGGTGGACAGGGCCAGCAGGCGGAAAGGTGTAGCTGCCGCCCTGATCAAGCATCTTGAGGAGATGTGCAAAACCGACAAGTTGTTTACCTCCACCAATGAATCTAACAAGGCCATGCAAGGGCTTATGCAGAGCATGTCTTTCGAGCCGAGCGGAACGGTGTACAATCTCGATGAGGGAGATCCCGAGCTGTTCTATGTTAAGAGACTTGAGGGAACCTGCTAACCAGTCGCTGCAGGGGACACCCCGCAAGCGGGGCGCCCCTGAGCTCAACGTTATAGGTTAAAATAATAACAAATGGAAAACAATCAAAACATAAATCTGCTACAAATACTACTGCTTACAATGCCAATGGTCGGCATTATTCTTGGAGCCACCTTACAACACATATTTACAAGGAAATCATCATCAAAACAATATCTGAAGAAACTGGAAACACAAGCTTATATAGACTTCATTAAAGCCGCGGCTGGCATAAATATTGCACAAAGAAAAAAGAATAATCAAAAAGATCAAGAATACTCCCAACTAATGGTTGATGCAAAAGCAAGAATATGTATTTATGGAGAAAAGGAAGTAATTTCTAGCATAGCCAATTTCTGGCGTGAAGGCGCACAATTAACAAATGCCGAAGAAATGAACAAATTCATAAAAATAATAAACGCAATAAGAAAAGCAAATAAGATAAAAGAAATCGAAAATAGAAATATAAGTCAGTTATTATTTAGCTTAGATTTATAACCAGTCATTTCACCTGACCTTTTCCGCGGCTTCGCCGCTCCAAAGGCAGGTGAATTCCGATGTTGGCCGGAGAAAGGAGGACACGATGAGTTGGTGGAAGAACCTGTTCGCTGGAAGTGCCAAGAATCCTGAGCAGCTCTACAAGCACGCGCTGGAGCTATTCGGACAACAGAAGTTCCGAGACGCGGCAGCGGTGTTGGAGGACACGGCGAGACTGAACCCAAGCTCGGCTCCTGTCCATTTCACGCTGGGGGCAACATACTCCAGAATCGCGGGAGAGTACGGCAAGGATGAGGAAAAGGTGCGCCCCTGGGCCAAGAAGTCCAGAGATTGTTTCAAGAAGGCCGTAAATCTTGCTCCCACGTCAGGCGGACTGAATGAGAAGCAACTATCCATCGCGCGAGATGTCGTTACTGCGTTCGACCGTATCACAGAACGGGACTCCCCGTCCCTCCCGGTGGAGCAACGACAGAAGATATTTGCCGATTTCATGGAGACCCATGACACGGAATTCCTCCTCGGAACGAACCTCGCTCAAGAGATCGGGACGGCGGCGAGAAGCCCAGCGCTTGGGCTGGGAGCGATGATGCAAAGCATCAATCGCAGCGGACAACAGGCTGACGCAGCTACGTACTCCAAGATCGGGAGGAAATACGGACTCAGCGAAGGCCAACTTCGAGCAATAGTCGAGGAGGGAAAGCAGAAGAAGTGGCCATTCCGAGCAGTGGCGAGATAGACGCGCGGCACAGGTCGATTTGCGGATGAGTAAGACATGGGGATTCGGCATCACCACATGAAGGGAGAAACATCATGGGCATCTGGCAGAAGCTGTTTGGATCGAAGGCGAAAGAAAGCGGGGCGTCCGACAAGGCTGCGCTGAGGCAGAAACTCTCTCCGCAGGTGCGGGGTCGTTTGGAGCAAGGAATCAGTGTCACGAAAGAATGCATAGCGATACTGGAGAGATGTCACACAACGCCGGAGGTATTTGGCGGCTTCCGTCGCTGCCGTACCCTCTTGGCGAATATGAACCATCCCCTCGCGGAGGCCGTCGACGCGACTCTAAGAACAGAAGGAACGGACATGCTTGACGAAGCTCACATCCATGGATTGAAAGACCATTTCCTGAAGAGTTGCAGGGCGTTCCTTGCCGCTACCGGCGGCTGAGCGTATGTCTCGACTGTGCCGCAGATTTGTTTTGAAATGGCAGACTATGAGATGGGCCAACAAGCTGTTCCACGCGACGGCTTACAGCCGCGCGAGAACGGCCCTGCGTCTGGAGCCTTGTGTCCGGCCCGCCTGCGGCCCGCCGATCAGGCGCGGGACGTTGGACTTTGAGGATCCTCGGCTACGCGCCCCAGATCCGCGGCATGCGTGTAGGTTCGCGCTGAAGCTCCGCCTGCAGGAAGCGGTGGAGCAGACGGCTTTTCAAGGCTGCGTGCTCGGGATTGGCCCATAGGTTTGTATGTTCGTCAGGGTCTTCTTCGAGGTCAAAGAGCTCTCCATAGTCTGCGTTTCGGTAGATTGTGATTTTGTAGCGCTGGTCGATGTACGTCCGCAGATGGACCCGTGTGGGTTCATGGCGGTTCTCGACGAGGACGTGATCGCGCACCGCGTCTTCTTGTCCGTACCAGACCGGCAGTTGATCAATGCCTTGCATGAGGCCCGGGGGCTCCAAACCTGCGGCGCTGAGAAACGTGGGGGCAAAATCCACCAGCGACTGAAGCGCCGACGAGGTCCGTCCGGCGGGAATATGACCCGGTCTGCGCACAATCATAGGGACGCGGACCATGTCTTCATAGTGAAACGCTCCTTTGGCGATAAGCCCATGCTGTCCGAGAAAGTGGCCGTGATCGGTTGTGAACACGACCAGCGTGTCTTCGGCCAAGCCCAAGCGGTCCAAAGTGTTGACAATGCCGCCGATGGCATGATCCGTAAAGCTCATCATGCCATAGTAGACGGCCATGTCTTTGCGGAGGAGCGCTTCGTCGATGAGGTGCGAATGGAAACCGTGGGGGCCGTACGTTTCGCGATACATGGAAAAGTCTGGTTTTTCTTCCCGTGTTTTCTGAAAATGAGGGGGCATATCGTCGAACTCGCCGTCGACATAGCGTCCAGGTGCCATGTCTTCGGGGCGATACATGGATGCCCACGGTTCTGGCACGAGGTATGGCGGATGGGGATCGGGAAAGCTGGCCCATATGAAGAAGGGTTGGTCCGCGGAAGAGCATTCGCGGATATGCGCCTGGATCCGTTCTCCGATCCAGTTGGTATAATGGAATTCCTCGGGAAGGTCCCACGTGTGGCGGCGCTGCGGCGCATCACGGTTTGGCGGCCATTCCTGGAAATAGTCGCGCCAGTTTTTGAGGCCCTTTTCCTCCATCCAGATGGCGTAGTGTTGACCGGCATGCGACTCGTCGGCGTGATTGCGCAGCACCTCGACGTGGTCAAAGCCGTACCACGGTCCATGGAACCGGCGCCAGAAGTCGAGCACCCTGAGCGTGGGTTGGCACTCGAGCGACTCACTTCCGGGTTGTGAAGCAAGTGGCTGAAAGTGGGCCTTGCCGACGAGGATGGTGCGGTAGCCTTGGCGCTGGAGGATGTCGCCCATGGTGGGCACGTCTTCCGGCAGCTTGACGCCGATGGTCCAGCAATGGTGCCATGCGGGGTAGAGCCCGGTGACGATGCTCGACCGGGTCGGCGAGCAGACAGGATTGCAGGTGTAGGCGCGGTCGAAACGCACTCCCTCCTGGCCGAGTCGGTCCAGATTTGGCGTTTGAATCCGAGGATTTATCGCCCCGAGGGTACTGTAGTGCTGCTGATCCGTGGTAATTAACAACACATTCGGCCGTTTCTCACTCATCCTTTTTACTCCCCTTTTCGGTTCTATGCCCTTGCCCAAGGGCCGCTTCGCAAACGTGAACGCGTTTGCAAACGAGCCGCCCATGTGCTACATTGGCGTCGTTCATTTTTGTGCGTACCCGTAGCTCAATTGGATAGAGTACCTGGCTACGGACCAGGGGGTTGGGGGTTCGAGTCCCTCCGGGTACGCCAGTTGCTCCATACCGGGCGCGGCTGCATGGCGAACATGCTGTCGCGCCTGTTCCGTTTTTCCCCGGCTTGCACTACGGATCACATTACAATGGCGCCGGCTCAGAAGCCGTATTTCTTTGGGCAAAACGCAACAAGGCTTCGATGTTGATGGCGCTTTCCCACGGCCGGCAACGAGATCCGATGGGCCGGTGTTCCCGGTAGTATTCCGACCACGCCCCTGTCGAGTCGATGATTGCGAGTGTTTTCTCGTACAGCGCTTGCGCTGCCGGATCGTTCATCTCCGTAAGGGCGTAGAGGAGCAGCCCATAGTCGTACCCGACGGCATGATCCTGATCTGGCCGCGACGGCAGCTTGCCCGTCGACTCGTATTTCTGGACAATCCCCCGCACCATTGTTTCGAGAGGCTCGCGGGGCGCCAGTTGCGATGCAAAATAGAACGGCGTCAGGCTCACGCTCTGCAGTGTATAGATCGTCGCGTCGGCCGCCGCTACGTCCTTGGTGGAGAGGCATTTGGGGCAGAGATAGCGTTGCGCGTCATTCTGCTCGTTCCACCCAAACCTGCTGCATCCCTCGCAGACCCCATGGCGGAAGCGGGGGAGAACGGCGCGTTTTGACCGTTCCGGGTTATTGGTCATGAGCTGTTTGCCGTCCCAGAAGTTGTCGAGAAAGCTGTTGCGCGCTCGTGCCAGGATTTCGCGGTTTTCTCGAACCCTCTCTTCCGGCCACCGCTCCGTCTGCACGACGTAATCAAGCAGCTTCTGGCCAGCCTCGATAAACAGCATCGTTGCTTCTGCGGACCCGTCGTTCAAGGCGCTGCGCGGCAGGATACCGCCCGCCACGTAGGTCTCGTCGCCATTGAAGGGGAGCATGTCGTCGACAAGATGGCGCTTCTGGACCTCCCAGGCCCACTCGAGCATGGGCGTTATCTCAGAGAGAAAGGTCGCGTCGCCGGATCGCTCTGCGTAGTCGAATCCCTGGTAAATGAGATAGCCGGTAATCTCGACGTCGTCGTTCTCGTGGACGTGGAACAAGCCGTCAATGCCGATGCCTTGAGCGTTGCGAATTGTCCCGTGGCGCTGCCACACGTTCCAGTAGAACGACAGGATCTGCTTCGCATCAGCGAGATGTCCCATAGCCAGCAGCCCGCGCGAGACGCCGTACTGATCGCGCACGTAGCCGAGATGGTAGGGATGGCCGGCTAGAACGGCGCCTTCATGGGCCTGCTGGACCTTAATCAACACTGCTACGTCGTCTACTGCTGCGAGAAGCTGTTCGCGGAGGGGGGTGTTCGCCGGGAGGGTGGTCTGAAGAAACGCGCGATGGTTGGCATGCCCCTGCCACCATTGCCGCGTGCGAGTCAGCATCTCTTCGTACGGCGTGCTGAGCGCGGTCTCGATGGTCTCGATACATTCCGGGTACGAGGGACCGCCTGCGAAGTGCAGCACAACCTCGCCGGGCTCGCATGCAATAAAGAAGGCGTCTTCCGAGGCGCCCTGCTCGATAGTTGCCGGCCCGTACCATGCAAAATCATGGTTGATGGGGCTGCGGAATGGGTAGTCGAAGAATACGGGCCGTCCTGCGGGCGCGATCAGAAGGCGGCTTCCTGCGGCGCCCTTTGGCTTCAATCGGGCGGTATTATCGACGACTTCCACTGGCTGGACGAGACCCAAGCGAAAACGTAACGGCGCCTTGGTGTGGATGCGCCGCACGAAGCAGGGGAGCGTCGCGTCAACAAAGTCGAGCATTTCGGCGAAGGTCTCGCTGCCGTTGCCGACGCGGTGGGTCCACACCGCGGCGCCGGGTTCCCGGGTCGAGTGCACGTCGATCGGTTGGCTCATATCCAACGCGAGGTTGTAAAAGAAGGGTGCGCTGTACGGCGGGCCGAACACCTGCACCACGTTTGGGCCTTGGCCATAAGCGCAGATTCGACCGTTGCCTAAGCAGTGCAGACTCCCGTCATCTTGAGCATCGTTCCGCCACACACGCATGCGACCGGCCTCCTTTTCATGTTGCGGCGCACCAGCCCCCCATGCGGGCCACGGAAGGGTGGCCGCCGCCCCCAAAGCAGCCCCAGACCTCAGAAAACCCCTTCTTGTTACGCTCGCATAGTGATTCCCATGGGACCCGGTTTCCATCACTTTCCATCCTCTTCGCGGCGGGTACGTTCGACTTCGCTGAGCCGCTGCTGATCCTCGCGCCACCTTTCCTTGGCTGCATTCATCTCATCTGTGGCAGCCGCGTAGATTGTGGTTGTTTGCAGCCGCGTGTCGGGATCCCAGTCGCCTGAACGGTTGCGCAGAACGGGGCGCCGCTTCTCGACCGGCGGCACATCTATCGCCTTGGCGGGTTCCTTGGCGTACCAATACGCGACGCTGCTCATCTCGTTGCAGAGATGGTTCGCGTGACCATGTTCGATCGTCACTTTGATGGATTTCTCGAATCGGACCGGGTTCTCGATGTGATGAACATAGCTTGTCTGGTAGCCTTGGGTGTGGCTCTCGTGGATGGATGATCCGTTCCGCAGAAAGGCGTTGGGCTGCATGCCCCAAGCCTGGTTCAGGTAGTCTTCACTGCCCGTTCCGTGCAGATCCGGCGGCCATTTGTAGCCGTCGACCCAGATCATGTCGTCGCCTTCGCCCCACCACGTGCCCTGGAAATTGGTTACGCTGAGATTACAGCCGATGTAGTGGCCGCGCCCCTTCGTTTCGAGAATGACGTAGTTGTTTTCCCAAGCGGTCCGTTCTTTGTTGACGACATTTACGTCGGGATGGTTCACAGGGATTTCGTGGGCCCAGCCTCCGAAGGGGTTCTGCCTGCGAAACTCGGCGTGAAAATACCCGAGGGGTTCCTCGGGCGGTTTGTCATAGGACTCGTAGTCGACGTAGAAGTACTGGCCGTGCCCTTCGTCGCTCTCGTTGACGAGCTCGATAAGTGCGCGCTCACGGAACGGCATTTGCACGTAACAGTTCAGCGCGCAGCCGTTGTTGAAGGTGTTGTTCTGGTGGGTCGAGGCGGTGAATAGAAGCGATTGGTAGGAGTTGACGATCCCGTGCCCGAGTCCGAAGAAGTCTCCCAAGGGAACGAGTACGCTGGCGTGGGCGGCATTGTCCCAGGTCATCCGGAGCAGACACTCGCGATAGTGATGCCGCTGGGTCATCCAGATATGGGTGATCTTGCCGGGGCCTTTGATGTCGGCGAGGATCCGCGTCTCGCCTTGGCCGATAAACCACGCATCGGCGTTCCGTCCATTCACATCGTAAGAAGAGACTCTCTTGGTTCTCCCTTGGATCAGCTTTGTGAGGTCAGCAGTCATGGCGCGCCTTCCTTTTCTTGAGACCCGTTTCCCCAACAATTCACGGACGCAGTCAGAGTGACAGATAGGGGGCTCTTTTCTCAAGGGGAAAATGCGCGGTGAAGCTCGAGGTACTGAGGCGATTGGAAGAGGGCTGCACGCTGGTGCGCCTGGCGTCGAGAAAGAAGGACGTTCTGGCTTTGCTTGCGCAACGGTTTTCCTCGATGCTGATTGCGGCTGATCTCCCGGCCTCTTGCAAGAAGCGCGGTATGACCGCGGCAAGAACGGGCGATTCGCGCGGCGTGAAGGACCATGCGCTGCCCCTCCGAGGAAGTCAGAAGCAATCTAACGCGCCCATTTCGGCGCCTTTCTCATTGACATGCAAAACCGGATCCGCTATATGAGTATTCTTTGTGAGGCCGCGGCTGAGCGTGGCGCTTTCTCGCGGCGATTTCGAGACCCAACGGCAAGGGCAGTTAAGCGAGCGGCGTGCCGCAGGTAAGGGGCCGCGCACAGGAGGCGTATATGGCACATGTGAATCGGCGTGATTTCATGCGCCGGACGGCGGGCGGCTTCACGATGGCGGGAACGGCCGCTGCCGTGTCCGGATATGGCCGGGAGCTTCAGTTTTCCCCTAAGAGGGAACACAAGGGGGAACACTCGATGAACGAGCTGGACCTTAGCAGCGTCCCGAACTTCTGCTCTCACGAGCACTGGGGAAGCATCAACGCGATTGGCATGGCCCCCGAGGGATTCCGGGCAGACACGGAGGCCGGCGCCACACCGTCCCGGCGTACCAGCGTATGGGACGTCGTGCTGGACCCGTATCTCGGAGGCTGGGTGGCGATTGCCGGGGCCAACTGGCCCGGCATGGCGCGGGATGCCGGCTATGAAGACATCGTGTCGTGGTGGGACGCTAAGCCGTCCGAGATGCTGGCTGCGATGCGACCTCATCTTGAACATCAGCTTTTCACAGGCGTGTTTCAATGCATCCGGCGCGGTATTTTGCTCCTGCACGGAGCGGACATCGCGGCGTTGGACGTCGACGAATGGCAACGGGCAGACGAGGCCATTTCAGCGAGCTATGGGGACATGTTCTCCTGGTATCGCCGCGCAATGGCCAAAGCGCACTTCACGGAGCTGATCAGGCCCGTGCACCCCGAATTCTACGCGCGTAAACAATCAGCAGAAACGGCGGAGCAAGAGTTGTCGTTCACGCATACGATCTTGCGCATCGACCCCCTGCTCGAGCTGTGGAAGGCCCAATCGCCTCGGCGCGACGCCCTCGCCGATCTGACCGGCGTCGAGCCGCGCGATGCGTCCACGTGGCGGTCTTTTATCACGCGCTTGTTTGACCTTGCTGCCGAGCACCGCACCACCGGCATCAAACAGCTTCAGGCCTATACGCGAACTCTTGCCTTTACGCCGCGCGCCGATGCCGAAGTGAAATGGGCGGGCAATCTTGCCGAGGAAGAGGTGCTCGTTTTCCAGGATTGGGTAATGCATGAGTGCTGCAAACAGGCCCACGAACGTAACTGGCCTCATCAAGTGCATGTCGGGACGCACAACCTCGGACCGTCCAACCCCTTGCCCCTTGACGCCCTTCCCCGCCGGTATCCCCAAATGAAGCTTGTAATGCTTCATTGCTGGCCCTATCTGCGCGAAGCCGGCTACATCGCCAAGTACACTTCGAACGGATATATTGATACCTGCTGGGTTCCCGTCCTTAACCCGCAGTACTTCCAGGAAGCCTTGGCAGGCTGGCTGAACTTCGTGCCGGGCCACAAGATTATGTGCGCCCACGACTCGACATCGATCGAGATGGCTGTGGGATCTTCGCTGTTTACACGGGAGCTGCTCGCCGCGGCGCTGAGCCGCTACGCCGCGCCGTTGGCCAAGGAGAATCGGAATCTCGAACAAATCGCGAACAATCTGCTGAACAACAACGCGGTTGCCCTCTATGGCATTGGTGAGGCCGCGCCGGCATGATCTCCCGGGAGAAACGGGCTGCGTCGCCTCGGTCTTTTTGTCCTTTCGCCGGTCGTCTGGAGCGCAGCCCTTGCTCTCTTCTGACTATCCGCCTAGGCCTGCAATCAACAACGTCAGCCTCTCGATCATCTCCGCCGCAACGTCTGCGTCGATCTTCTTGCCCTGCTGCGCC
>CAZBQH010000524.1:0-15511 GCA_964493915.1 uncultured Nitrospiraceae bacterium | reverse complement strand
GCAGATCACGTCCGCTCCCGCGGCGATCAGCATGCGCGCGTACTCCTGGATCCTCTCTGTTGTAAACTGGCAGATTGCGTGCATTTCTTCAGGGCGCGAAAGCGTTGCTATAGCCGCTTCGTCGGCCCCCATCATCAAGGCGGCAAGCGAGTAGGGTCCCGTCACGTACGCGCCCCTCAGAATGGTCGGGGCAAGGCCGATCCGCATCAGTTTTACAGTCTCGACATAGCCCAGAAGGCGCGTATCGAAAACGATGTTGACTTGCGCCTTCCGGTTAAGCTCATCGATCGAGAAATCGGTCTTCACCACCGTGGCGGACTCTTCCTGAGGGAAGAGCGTGTATCTGCCCAAGGCGTTGGCTTCGACGGACAGGTCCATCAGGGGAAAGACCACATCGGGCTCGAACGTTTCCGCAATGCTTTTGACGACCCTGAAATGCTCCCCATAGTTCTGTTGAGCCAACTTCACCGTTGACCCTATAATATTGAGCCCAGGGTATCCAACAAGAGGCACGACCACGCGGCGACCCTCGCTCTGAGCTCTTCGCAGTTTTTCGCGAAAGGGGATGGTCCTTCCGATGCTGCTCGTTTTTCTCACCGAAGAGAGCATGGCGCCTCAAAAACAGCCCTCGGGGACCCGCAGGCAACACCTGATCGCGCAGCAAGATACGGATGCATCCGGCGCCTGAGCACAAGGAACAGGGCGCTGCGTGTGAGAAGACGTTTCAAGCCGGGTCCGGTGTGCAAGTGAATCATGGTCCGTTACGCGCCTCTTCACCAGCGAATAGGGAATGCTTGGTTGAATTGCTCCGCCTGCCGACCCACTAAGCCAGGTGCAACAAGCAAATACAAGACCTCCGCGTCGCCCGGTTAACCGGTGCGAGCCGCTGCAGAATCAGGTTGTAAAGATGGAACCTTAGTACAGCAGTTCGTTCCAGCGGCCTACAGATTCGAGACCAACCTTCTTCTTACGCCACGCCTCTTGAGAGCCAGCCATCTTGCTGAAGGCCCTATCAAGCTGTTTCGAGATGGCCTTCACGCCAGCCACGTAGACATACGTATTAGGTTCCTGAAGCATGCCCCATACTTCGTCCGCATTTTCCTCGAGCGTACGGTCAATCGCCGCCGGTTCTTCGAGAGCGGGCCGCGGGCTCACGGCCTCGAAAGCCTTGAACGTCTTTTGCTCGTAGTAAAGGCTTAGGTCGTTCTTGAGATCGTTCATGTAAAGCATCTCGAGACCTGTACGGGCGCCGAAGAACAAACGGACTTTGCCCCGCCATCCGCCAACGGTGTCGTAGATGTGCTTTACGAAAGCACGGAAGGGCGCGATCCCTGTCCCCAACGCAATCATGAGCAGGTTGACGGTGTCGTCTTTGGGGAGTTTGAAGGCGTGCTCATAGGGACCGCTCATCGGAACCTTGGCGCCGGGCCGCAGGTCGCAGAGGTAGTTCGAGGCGACGCCCTTGTACTTCTCGCCGCTTACTTCATCGATGTAGAAGCAACGGCGAACGCAAAGGGAAATGGTTTCGCTGTCACCGTCTTCACCGAGCCGGCTGCTGGCAACGGAATAGAAGCGCATGTGCTCCTTTTCGCCGAAGGGGAGAGGACCAGGCACATGTACGCCCAGACTCTGACCCTCCACAAACGAAGGCGCGTCGTTGCTAAGAGAAAGCACGATATGCCGCACCTCTTCTTTGGCGTTCGGAGGCGTGATGGGCGTGTTCTCAACAACCGTCCCCTCGAATTTCGTCCCTGGTTTATAGTCGCTCAGCTGCATATCATGGTCTCCGTAGTCATTGCGGCCCGCGCCTGACAAAGCGGTTCCCTCAGAATAGGACGCCGCAGCCGGATCTAGAAACAACAGGCCGCAGTTTGATTGGCGCGCCTTGGCGGGAATAGGCAGCACCCAGCCGCCCTTTGGCCTCTCCTCCAGTGCGAAGGGCAAGAACTGCGCCACACGAATGGTATCCTGACATGTTTTTATCCGTCGGATCAAACTTTCCAGCATAGTGTCCGGCCTTTGCCTGACGGAAAACCACTGGCCCATAGGCCCGGAACTCCTCCTCTTGACTCCTATCTCGTAGAGGAAGGGTAAGCAAGCACGCGAATGTCTTTGAACGAAAGATCCGTCGAGGGATCATGTCCCTGTAGACTGAAGGTGCCGGCAGCAGGCACGAATCCCGCCTTACCATCTCCTTCCGTAGAAACAGGGCGCGTATCAATGAAATCGCTTACCTGAAAGCCGTCAACCCACACAGCCATGTGATTCCCGTAACACACAATGGTCATAACAAACCACGCGCCGTCGCTTGACACGACTTTACGGGCAGGCACATTCCCATAGATTCCGCCGGTCCCGTAATCGACTGGTTTGCCGCGATCGCCCTCTTGCCACTGGTTGCGGATCTGCGCCTCGTAGCCTCGCCAGAAGACGCCTTTCGGACCTCGGAAGAAAACACCGCTGTTCAAGTGCTCGCCATTTGAAATGATGGCGAGTTGCAGCACGAAGTCCTTGTAAACTTCATCGGTCTCAATCTGACCGTTGCCATTCTTAATATTCAAGACGCCTTCCGAAACAGTAAAAACCGAATCGTGGCCCGGAATGATCTCCCATCCTGTAAGGTCGACGCCGTTGAAAATGGGTTTCATGCCCAAGGGCCGCAGCTCGACGTCCTTGATCTCGACACGTTCCCCGTGGTGATGATACTGAAAGGCAATATGGCCGTGCTTCCTGCTGCCCGGCTCGATTTCGACCGGCTTGCCGTCCACTTCAGCCATCGCCTCAGATCCCTCGGCAACGACCCGCACGTCGTGCCACTCAGGCCCGTAGACCTCGCGGCCCAGGTATAAGACGCCGGCCTTGGTTGCACTGGGATGGCTGCTCAGCGGCGAACGAAGCAGGATGCCCGTAGAAGAGCCTTCTGCAACCCGTATGCGCGCCTTCAACTCAAAGTCAGCGAACCCTGAGTTCGTCCCGACGAGCCCGCCTGTGCCCTGCTCGCAAACGAGCGCCCCTTCGACAACCTTCCACGGCGCATCGCCCACGGCCGTCCAGCCGTAAAGGGTTTGCCCGTCGAATAAGTCGATCCATGACCCGGCTTGGTCTTCATTAACCTCGAGGGCAAGACTGCTTGCGGCAATACACAAAACCACAAGCACGGTCGTCCATCTTGTCGCTGCGAATCCGCTCCACATGATAGGGTCTCCTTATTCGCTCCAGTCTTGGTCCGGGCATCATACCATAGATCCGGCGCCTTGCCCATCCGCCCAAGCGTCTCGAAACCGTTCATAGATGCCGCCAAAAGCGCCGTTGCTCAGGATAAGCACCACGTCCCCAGGCCGGGGATCCGCTATGACTTGCGCCACAATATCCTCGACGTGATCGGACCAACGGGCTGCCACGCCGTCGCCGGCCAAATCGCGCGCCAGAGCTTCGCGGTCGAGCCGCTCCCGCTCGGGAATCCGTTCGACCCGGTAGACAGGGCCAAGCCATACTTCGTCGGCCTCTCGAAAGGCCGCGCGCAGGTCCTGTTGGAAACGGTTTGTAACGGTCGTATTCGATCTTGGCTCAAATACGACGCGCAGACGCGCTTGAGGCCAACGACTGCGCGCGGCGCGGATAGTCTCGCGAACGGCCGTTGGATGGTGCGCGAAATCGTCCACGAAAGTCAGGCCGCGGGCCTCGAGGAACACCTCCATACGCCGGCGGACGCCATGAAACTGTGGGAGAACGCGGCTGACTACCTCCGGCGAAACGCCCAGGCCGTCCGCTACGACAACTGCCGCCAATGCATTCTGCAAGTTGTGTCGTCCGACCAGTGGGACGTCGAGTTCAGCCCAAAGCCCCTGACCCTTCCGGTGGATTTGCAGCCGTTGCAGACCCTCCCCAGCGCCAACAACCTCCCCGCGCCAGTCGGCGTCATCGCTGAACCCATAGGTGACAACGGAGCTCAAGGCGTGTTCACGCAAGCGCATAGCGCCTTGGTCGTCTGCGCACAGGATTAAGGTTCCTGTACGAGGGATCAGACGCAGCATGCGTTGAAACGCGAGCTCAATCTCGTCGAGGTCGCGGTAGATGTCGCCATGGTCAAACTCGACGGAGGTGACCACGGCGATCTCCGGCAAGTAATGGAGGAACTTCGCCCGTTTGTCGAAAAAGGCAGTGTCGTACTCATCCCCTTCAATTACGAAGGGCCCTCCCTCGGGACCGAGTCGTGCAGAATGGGCAAAGTCCAGCGGTTGCCCGCCTATAAGAAAACCCGGCGCCAGGCCGGACCGGTCCAGAAGGAAGGCGGTCAGGGCGGTCGTGGTGGTCTTGCCGTGGGTCCCGGCAACGACGATCGGCCGCCGCATACGGAGTACAGCTTCCTTGAGCCACTCGGGAAGACTGACGTAGTGCATTTTGTGTTCCAGGGCGCATTCCACCTCTGGATTAGCGCGGCTCAACGCGTTGCCTATCACTACGAGGCTCGGATTCCATTCAAGGTTCCGGGCGTCATATCGCGCCGCCACGGGCACGCCCAAGGCCTGAACCATGTCCGCAGCCGGCGGGTACAGCGAGTTGTCGCTTCCGCGCACCTCCCAACCCGCCTCAACAGCCAGACGCGCGCCTGCCGCCATAGCCACGCCGCCAATCCCGGAGAAATGGACGCGCTTTTCACCTTTCAGGAGGTCAACAGGCATCATGCTCGACGCGTTTCCTTTCGAACTGTCAGGGACTGAGCTTATCGGAAAGCACGGTCTGCGCGCGAGTCGCACGGCCCACTCCAAACAGACCGATAGAGGGCGCGCGTTCTCGAGAAGGGTTGCGCACGTGGGCCATCAAAAAGGAACAGACACGACAGCACGCCCACAGCGTCAACGCGCAGCGCACGCCAGGAAAAACATGTCGGGAACAGAAACGTCCTGCTCCCTTCAAGCCAATCGCGCGAGGGCGTCGCGGACCCAGGCAAGAGAGACCTTGCTGGCGTGCTCGCGGCCCTCGCCGGTCAAATGGGCGCCGTAACGTGCGCGAAGCTCCGGGCTGAGCCGATCTGCGTCGACGTGGGTCTCGAGCGAGACGAATCCGTCGTAGCCGTCGTTTCTCAAGGCCTCGAGTTGACCCTGCCAATCGACAATCCCTTCGCCAAGGAAAACGTTGCGGCAGGAGCCGTCCGCCCCGGGCGCCGCGTCCTTCATGTGGACGTGGACAATATCCTCCTTGATGATGTTGTAGCCGTCTGGATAAGGGGCGATGTCGCGGCCTTCCAGATCGTGCACATGATTGGCGGGGTCCCACACGGCCTTGACGGCGTCGCAATCAAGCATGTCCAAAAAACGTCGTGTGTCGTTGGCGGCGCCGACGTAGCATGCCGCCTCGTTCTCGAGCCCAAGGATTGTACCCTTGTCGGCGAGAATCGCAGGCACTGGACGATAGGCATCGCGCATTGCGTCCCACGGTTTCTCCCAGGAAGGGACTTGCTCCCGGTTCCAGAAGGCAAAGCCGCGCACCAGCCGGCAGCCCAAGGCCAAACCGACATCCGAGGCGCGCCGGAGGATATCCATATGATCGGCGACCTGCGCCGGGTCGTTCAGATCACACTTGCCGAAAGGCGATGCGACACTGCACACGGCCAGGCCGTGGTCCTCGATAATCCGTCTCGCCTCACGCACCTGGGCATCGCTGAGCTCGTGGCAAGCGGCATCCCAAACACCGCGCAACTCGACGCCCTCGACGCCGTATTCACGGCAAATGTCGCAGGCACGCTCGAGATCGCGCGATATCTCGTCCGTAAATACTGCCAGTTTGAACATGGTGCTTCCGCCACGCTTCAAATGGACACGGGTTCGCGTGTGGCGGCGGACTTATACGCGGCGACGGTCACTTCAGTGGCGCGCAGACCGTCGACGCCCGTGATGGTCGGCTCGCGCCGCTTCGCCACGGCATCGGCAAAGTCTCGAATCAGGCCCAAGTCGGAGTTGCCGCCCCAATTCAGCCATGCCACGCGCATGGCCTCGTCGTTGTAATGCACGATGTTCTGGCCGAAGGCGTCCACTTCGAGGACGCCCTTTTCACAGATAATCTGGAGCGTTACGTCGCCCCAAGTCGGGAAGCTTTTCGGGCGGCTCCAACTGGCGACATGGGACACCATGATTCCGTCCTGCATCTCGAGATGGAGACTGCCCAAGTCGTCCGTGGCAATCTCGTCGTGGAGCAAACGGCCCTTCTCGCAGTAGACCTTCACGAACTCTTTGCCGGTCATCCAACGAAGTAAGTCGACGACGTGCACGGTGTGGTCCATCGTGGCGCCGCCGCCGGCCAGCGCATCGTCCGCGAACCAGCCTCCGGGAAACTGGCCGTTGTTGGTGCAGGCCGCTACGAGGACATTGCCGAGCGATCCGCTCGATATCCGGTCGTGGGCAGCAACAAGCGTCGGCGCATAGCGGCACGGGAACGCCGTGCCGAGACCGACGTGGGCGCGCTTGCACGCAGCCACCATGGCCTTGGCGTCCTCGACGGCCGGCGCGAGAGGCTTTTCGCAGAGAATCCACTTGCCTGCTGCTGCTGCCGCCTCGACCATATCGCGGTGTTTGATGTTCTCCGAGGTGATGATGACGCCTTCGACATCCGACTCGAGGAACGCATCCCGATTGCGAACAAATGGGACCCCGAATTCTCTGGCGGCCTTGGCGCCGCGTTCCGGGTCATCGTCCCAAATCGACGTAAACTGCACATGGTCAAGCTGCTTGAGGCAAGAAGCGTAGCTCGATGCGTGCAAGTGAGCGAAACTCATGATGCCAATCTTGGTCGTAGCCATCGTTGACGCCTCCTTATTCCAGGGTCACGGCTTTGCCGGTTTTTGCGGAGTCGAGCGCCGCCAGGGCCGTCCGCACGGCTTCGAGCCCCTCTTCCGGTCTCACCCGCGGCGTATGGTCGCCGTTGATCCAGCCCAGGAAATCCTCCCATTCGAGCTGATACGGGCTCTTAGGCACGGGGCTCGACGGGACAATCATGCCGGGCGCCGCGCCCGCTGCTTCGCGCATGCTTACCGAAATGGGCGTCACATCGCTGTCGAAAGTCAGCATGCCCTTCTTCCCACACACTTCCACCTTCACTCGGAAACCTGAGGGATGGGCCCACGATCCAATGACTAGAGCGATGAGACCGCTTTTCATACGGAATGTGGTCAACGCATAGTTGATAGCATCCGGACGCATGAGCGCCTGGCAATAGACGCGTTCAGCAGGGCCAAAAACGTATCGAAGCCAGTCGTAGTCGTGAATGCACGAGTCGAGCACGACGCCGCCGCTCTGCTCGTAGTCGCGGAACCACAGGTTCTCGCCGCGCGGCATGATGCCTCCCCGGTACATCTTCAGGAAACCCGCGTCGCCGACGGCGCCCGCTTCGATCTGCGCCTTGAGCAGGTCGAACTCCTGGAAATAGCGAACCACATGGGCCACGAAGAGCTTGACCCCTGCTTTCTCTGCCTCCGCGATGGCTTCTCTGCACTGCTCGACCGTACGGCCGAAGGGCTTCTCGCAGAAGACGTGTTTACCCGCGCGGGCGGCGGCCGTCACATAGGTTGTGTGCGTAGGCGTTGGCGTTGTGACGGCCACGACATCCAGATCAGGACGTCTCACAGCGCCCATGCAGTCGCTCGTGTGCTCCGCTCCAACGGCCTTGCCCAATTCCTCGGCCTTGGAAGGATTCGTGTCGGCGCAGACCGCCACGTTAAGCCCGGCGGCCCGTGCACATTGGGCGTGAAGCGTGCCCATCCCCCCGCAGCCGATGATCCCTACATTCATAACTTGCCTCCCGTTGTGGGCGGACTTACAGCCCGATAATCGTTTGCAGACTGGCCAAAACGTGCTTGAGCATCGCCTCGCGGCTGTGCGCGTATCCGCCGTACTCGGCCGTGAGGGCGCCGTCGAAACCGACCTCTCTCAGAGCCGTCATGACGGCCGGCCAGTTTACATCGCCCTCGAGCAACATGACGAAGCCATTGATATTCCCGACGGCCTCGCGGAAATCCTTGACATGAATGGCGCGCAGCCGGTCGCCGAGGATGCGAATCCATTGTTCGGGATACCCATAGGGAAGGATGTTGCCCACGTCAAAGTAGGCGCCGACGAATTCGCTCTCGAAATGGTCGATGAAATCCCGCATTTCGACCGGGCTCAGAAGGAACTTGTTCCAGACATTCTCGAAAGCCAGCGAGACTTTTCGCTTTTCCGCGATAGGGGTCAAGTCTTGTACCGCGCTCAGCGTGCGCTCCAGAACCACGTCGTAGGACGCGGCAGCCGATACGACGCCCGGCACCACCAATACAGCGTCCGCACCGAGCCAACCTGCAAGGGTCAAGGCCCTTTCGAGAATCTCCTTGCCCTTTTCGCTCGTGGCCTTGTCGGGCGAGCCGATTGGATACTGCCAACCTGAACCGCTCCCGACAGTGCAGACCTCGATGCCTAGAGAATCGGCATGGCGGCGGACAGCAGTTGCCTCCGCCTCGGTTGTAGCGAGAGGAAGCGTTCCTTTTTCGGCTACACAGACCTCGAACGCCTCAAAGCCAACCTGTTTCGCAAGCGATATTGCTTCAGTTGTGGGCATATCGCCAGGGAATGCCCATTGATTGATGGACGTTTTCACGGCTTCTCCTTCCCATTGTTGCAGCTACGATCATAGATTAACACACTCGGTTTCGGGAACTGTTTTAAGGCTCGCATATTGAGCCGTCTCCCACGCTGCGTGTCAGCAACACCTGCGCTCAGACTCCTCCCTCGCGCCTTCGTCCTTTTGGATAAGCGCAGTGGGCGTGGCGCGCGGTGCAAACACCTCGAGAATCCGCGCGCGCACCAATGCAAGCCGCCGCTCCGGATCGCCTTCAAAGAGGACTTGCCCCCCGGCCATAGTCCGATGCCCTCCCCCTGTTCCCAACCGCCGGACCACACGCTTCATGCGATGGCCGGCATTGCAACGGGCGTCAGCCGTTCGGACGGAGATGTAAATCCTTCCTTGACACAAACCGTAGCATACGGACGAGCGGACGCCTCTAAGGCGACTCATCAGATCGGCGACCTCGGCAATCATATCAGGCGCACTGCAAAAACGGATCATGCTTACGGCCGTTCTCGCAACAATCTCGCACGTCTCGATACTCTGGTAAAGCATGTGGAAATAGGATGGCGGCACAGGCGCCCTGCGAATACGCGAGAGTTTCTTTTTGTCGGCCGCCTGGAACAGCTCTTGAAAAGCCGACACGTCGGCGGGACCTGCCTCGCGCCCAAGATCCTGGGTATCCGACTGGATCCCGTAGAAGAGAGCCGTTGCCAAGTTTCCTGTCACGTTCAACTCAGCAGCAAGCAAATACTCGTAGAGGATAGTTGCCGTGGCCCCGTAATTGTCGCGGATGTCCCTGAAACGGGCGTGGTTTCGCGGCCGCCTCCTCAGGGGATGGTGATCGATGATGATGTCGACCGGCTGGTCAGCAGCAATCACATTGTTCCCGGCGCCGGGCTGGGTATCGACCAAGCACACGGTGTTAAATCCGGCGATGCGCTCCGTCGTCATTTGTTTAGCCCCGATCCGCAGGATGTCAATCATGGCGCGGTTCTCAGCGCGCCCACACACGCCCCCGTAGCCGATTTCTACCCGCTTGTGCAGGCGTTCGGAGATCAGCTCTTTGAAAGCGGCAGCACTGGCCAGGGCGTCTGGATCAGGGTTGTTCTGGGTAAGAACCAGGATACGGCCGTTTCGCCGGCACACGCCGAGGATCTCATCAAGCGCTTCCTGCGCGCGTTTCATATCATAGACGTTATTCAAAGCCATCTCAGCGTTTGGTCCGACCCCACGACCCATTAAAGCGCATTGTTGCATTCCATTCGAGGGAACGCAAGAAGCGCGCTCACATTTTCACAAGGATGCTGCAGACGGACATAGGAAAGGGGCGGCGTCACACATTGAAGCGGAACAAGATGATGTCGCCGTCCTGGACGGCATATTCCTTGCCCTCGAGACGCACGTGCCCGTGCTCCCTCGCCTTAGCCATGGAACCGTCGGCCATAAAGTCGTCATAAGAGACGACCTCTGCGCGGATGAAGCCCCGCTGGATGTCCGAGTGAATCACGCCCGCTGCGTCGACAGCTCGGGTCCCTTTTCCGATTGTCCAAGCCCGCACCTCTTTTTCGCCGGCTGTGAGAAAACTAGTGAGGCCGAGCATGTCGTATGCCGCGTGCAGAAAACGGGTCCGTGATTCTTCGCCCAACCCGAGCTCGTCGCGAAAACCCGGTCGCTCCGTTTCAGGCAAACGGGCCACTTCCATTTCCATCTCGCCGCAAAACTCGACCAGTGAAAGCCCGGTGTCAACGGCATATGCCTGAAGACCGGCCGGGTCCTGTTCGCCAATGGACTCCTCGCCATAGTTGCCCAAGAGGAGCAATGGCTTGCGCGAGAGAAATCCGTAGCCGCTGATCTGCTTATCCTCGGCGGCGCTCAAAGCGAGCGTGCGGAGCGGCCGGCCGTCCTCGATATGCTCCCGAGAACGGCAGAGCAGTTCGTAGTCGAGGTCTTTGCGGTTCTCCTTTTCCAAACGTTCGGTCCGGCGCTCGATAATGACCAGGTCGTCGAATCGCAGCTCTTCATCGAGGGTGCGGCAATCGCGGACAGGGTCCAACGCGCCATGGGGATGGAGCACGTTCACATTGTCAAACGCGCGAATCACATGCACCAGTGCGTCAGCATTCTTAAGAGCCGTCAGAGCAGCGCTGTCAAGAGCCTTCTCAGTCGAGGTCGATTCGGAAGGCGCGATATCCACGAACTCGAATTCGGCGTAGGTTTTCTTTTTGGGCTTGTATATCTCGGCAAGCTGGTCTACGCGCACATCCGGCACCTTGATGACGGCAATGTTCGCCTCGCGCGCGCCGAAGGCCCCCACAGCCGCCTCCGATCCGGTCAATGCGTTAAAAACGGTGGTCTTGCCCGATCGCGCAAACCCAATGATCCCGACTTGCATGATTCTTTCCTTCGTTGTGTAGGGCAAAAGCGTATCGTAACAAGAGCATAGAGCGGGCCGCAAAAACGGTCTAAGGCCTCAAATGGAAACGTGGAGAAAGCAAACGACCGACATAAACAGTAGATACGAAGGGCAAGGACAGGAGCGCCATAGACCGGCGCCGGGGCACGTGATGAAACCTATTGCGGGCCGTTTGCGCGGAATTGTCTGGAATTGGTATGCTCGTTTCATTCTGGGCGTGAGGTTTGCTCGAGGTCTCGATTTTACATCTCTGCACTCATAGTGAGCAATTGAAATATGAAAACGGACAGTCCCGAGGATTCGGCGCCGGTCGAGAAACAGAAAACAGCTTCCAGTCCCCCACCTTCCCGCAGACGTGTGATCGCCTTCGTGGCGACATTTCTTGTATCCGCTTTTGCGATGTTGGCGGGCTATCGGTATGCCGTCAGGTCCGAGCTGAATCTCTGGTATCTCTATCAGGTTGCAAAGCATACCTCATGGACCCTCGATCTGTTGGGGCACTCAAGCAGACTGGAGAATGCTCGGGCCTACCAGGGACAGGAGGCGCAGATGCGCCTCGAGATCGAGGCGTGGCGGCAGGGTCGCCCTGCGCCGCAGCTTCCTTTCAACGAGAAAAGCGAGCCGCACCGTCCCCTCACAGCGTGGGAAATATGGCTTCATCGGATCTTCCGCGCGATACAGGATGAAAGGGGACAGCGGGAGCGGATCGCGTTTCTCGAGCCCGTCCCGCGAGGCGAGTTTGATGCCGCTCAGGAGCATGTCGACTACCTGAGGAACTTGCTGGACCGGCTGACAAAGGCAGAAAACCACCCCATCCTTCATGAAAAGCCGCAGCGAACAGGGAAGCTCCCGCCGCAGCTTGCCCAAGTCAAGGCGGCCCTCGATCGGGTCGAAGGATCCCTCGACGATACGACGGGCGGAACAGACCAGGAACTCATCGAACTCGATCGGCGTTTGTCTGCATTGCGCGAAGAAGAGTACGCCAGGACGAAGAAACAACTCGCACTGGACGCGGAGTTCCTCGAGGAACCCGGACCTACGGTGCACTTCGTTGCCGAGCCAGGGCTGGACCGGCTCATTGACGAAAAAGAGGAGACCTTGGCGGCGCTTCGTGAAAGGAGCAACGGGAATCCTACTGCGGAGCAGACAGAAGCCTTGCAGAAAGAGATCGATCAACTCCGGGAAAGAAAGCTCGCGGAAGAGGAAAAGGGGAAGACAGCCAGTAACGAAAAGAGTTTCTCCTTCCACCTCGTGCCTGCGTGCGGGGCCATCGAGTCGATGGCCATCTATGTGGCGGCTATTCTGGCATTCCCCGCTCTTCTGTGGAAGCGGCTGGCAGGCATCGTTATAGGATTGCCGATCCTCTATGCGGTCAACGTGCTCCGGCTGGTCACGCTGGCGTTCATTGCCGCCTACACCGGGGCCGGAAAGTGGTTTGACTTTTCGCACCTCTTTGTCTGGCAGGGCGTTTACCTGATCTTTGTTGTCTGCATATGGCTGGCATGGGTCGAGTTCATTGTGCGCCGGAAGGAGACGGAATGAAACGCCATCCAGCTCGCGAGATCCTTTTCATCCTCCTCAAGTTTCTCATCATCGCCCCCATCTGCATGGTCCTCTGGTGGTGGGCCCTATTAACGGTTTATAGCCGATTGCTCGGTCAAGTCACGGGCATGATCCTTCTGTACGTGGTCCGTATTCCGGTGGAGGCGGTGAAGCTGGTGTCTGGGGAAGGCATCCTTAACACCAACATGCTTCTCCAATTCACCGTAGGGGGACGCCCCGTTCTCATTGAAACAGGGCTTCTGACAACCAATATCGTCCCCTTCTGCGCCCTCGTTCTGGCAACACCACGGCTCGGGTGGAAACGGCGTCTGTCGGTTCTCCTCCTAGGGACTGCCATCCTCGTGGCAGGTCACGTCCTTTACCTTGTACTTGCCCTTATTTTCAGCAAGGAAATCAGCGAACACCCTCAGATCCCTAAGGCCTTAGGTCAGCTTTTTCTGACCTTGCCCTTCCTTTTGTGGATCGTGCTGGCCTACTGGCAGCAACTCGGAGCGCTAATCGGCCTGAAAACAAAAGAGAAGGCAACGGAATGAGAGCCGGACCCCTCAAGAGGTTGGAGCCCTTCCGCCTCGCATTCGAACCGTTCTCTTCGTGACGGGGCGCTCTAATCAGCGGACGAGCCTGATCGGCAAACCGGAACGGACGCAAACGTAGCGACCGCCAGGACACGGATGCGTGTTCGATTCCTTTCCCGCTTCTGCCTGACCGATGCCTCTGCGGAAGACGATGGACCCTTTGGTTACAGAGGCGGACCGCGCTGTGCGGAGTTCTCCAGCCGACCGAGGCTGCACCCTGAATTTGCAGTTCCTTCGACTCATTTGGTAAACTCTCGCTTGGTTTTTGGCCGTTTTACGGCGCGATGCGCGCGTTCTTTACATTGACCCTGGTCCGTGCCCGCTGGAGAAGTATGCTCCAGCGTCGCCGCAACTGTTTCATGTTTGTGGAAAGGTTTTGTGATTTGGTTCAGAGAACCCTCGTTATGATCAAACCGGACGGGATTGGCAGGCGCTTATGTGGCGATGTGATCCGGCGCTATGAGTCCAAAGGGCTGAAACTGGTCGGGCTGAAGTTTCAGGTGCTGACGCGCGAACTCGCGGAGCGTCAGTATGGCGAGCACCGGCACAAACCTTTCTACGATCCGCTTGTCGCTTTCATGACCTCGGGGCCAAGCTTGCAGATGGTCTGGGAAGGCGAGGAAGCGGTGGCGGTTGTCCGGAAAATCAACGGGGCGACCAACAGCCTCGATGCGGACATTGGCTCGATTCGCGGCGACTACGGCCTTACGGTCCGTCACAACATCGTGCATGCATCAGATTCGCCCGAAACTGCTGAGCGGGAGATCGGCCTTTATTTCCAGGCCGGTGAATTGCTGAATTACACGATGCCGGACGCGCAGTGGTTGACAACTTAACGGTGCTGGGCGCCAAACCAAGAGAGGAGATAGTGCATGGCTGGTGGAAGGAAAGTCCGACGCGCCAAAATTGCCAGACACAAGCGCAAAAAGCGCCGTCGCGCCAATCGCCATAAGAACAAGTAGTCTCCGGACCTGCCTATCCACCGATTCGATGCAGTCACGATAAACGGCCCCGGTGGATGGGGCCGCTTGTTTCTGACAGTTGCCCGCACGGCCCCCGAGGCGGCCGCGCGGGAGGAGGTTATGAAGAATGGGCGAGAACGAACCCAAAATCATCATCGACGAAGACTGGAAAACGCAGGTACAGAAGGAGAAGGAAGCCGCCAAAAAGGCCGCCGAACAAGTAGAAGCGAAGGAACCCGAAGGGAAGGCTGAACCAACGGAAGGCGAGGAAGAGCGGGGGGATGTGGATTCCCAGTTCGTCTCGCTGGTCTCGGGCCTTGCCGCACAGGCGCTTCTTGCATTGGGCCTGATCGCTGTCGAGGGGCAGAAACAGGTGACGGTGGACATAGGCCAGGCCCGCTTTCTTATCGATACGCTTATGATGCTGCGCACCAAGACGAAGGGGAATCTCACGTATGCCGAAGAAGCGGATTTGACCCAGACGATAGGGGAATTGCAGCAGGCTTACGTTACGCGCGCCCAACAAGCACAACAAGCCACAATGAAGCAATCCGGGAACGATCCAAACAAGCTGAAGAAGAAGTAAGGCCGAGGAGGTTCCATGCCCGCTTACGTGATCGTCGGAATGCAGTGGGGCGATGAAGGCAAAGGCAAAGTCGTTGACTATCTCACCGCCCATGCTGACCTCGTCGTCCGCCACCAGGGCGGCAACAATGCTGGCCATACCGTCGTGGTCAACGGGGTAGAGACCATCCTTCACCTGATACCCAGCGGCATTCTCCACCGGGGCGCGGTCTGCATCATTGGCAACGGGACCGTCCTGGATCCCGCTGTCCTTACCAGTGAGCTCGATACCCTCGAAAAGGCCGGCTGCCTTTACGAAAACCGCCTCCACATCTCGACGAGCGCCCATCTCATTATGCCTTACCACAAGATAATCGACGCGGCCCAGGAAAGGTTTCGCGGGAAGAACCGCATCGGCACCACAGGCCGCGGCATCGGACCTGCCTATGCCGACAAAGCGGACCGATTCGGCATCCGGTTCGGCGACACGCTCAATGAAGCGTTTTTCCGGCAGAGACTCGCGGATGTTCTTGAATACAAGAATGCCGTTCTCACCAAGCTTTTCGACGAGAAACCGCTCGAACTCGATCAGATACTCAGTGAATACTTGGGCTATGCAAACCGACTGAGGCCCTTCGCCGCGGATGCCGTCGCCATGACACACGAAGCAATCCGAGCGGGCAAACGGGTGGTCTTTGAAGGCGCCCAGGGTGCTATGCTCGACCTCGACCATGGCACCTTTCCTTACGTAACCAGCTCGATTACCACGTCGGCCGGCGCCTGTTCCGGCGGCGGCGTGGGGCCCAAAGACATCGACGGAGTCATCGGCATTGTTAAAG
>CAZBQH010000523.1:0-2690 GCA_964493915.1 uncultured Nitrospiraceae bacterium | reverse complement strand
GATTTGCATTGTTTTCTTAGGATAATCTGCGAATACCCAACGTGCCCAGACGGCAGAATTGTGCCGCGCAAATCGGATATGCTGCTGAGTCCCAATGGGCGGCGTGGTCCTGGCGCGAATTTCTGGTTCACTCCTCGCGTCGATGCGGAAAAAGAGGAGAGGCCGCTCGGGGCCTCGTTTCAAGCTCTTGCTTTAACGCCTTCGCCTTGGGCGGGTCTGTTTATCTCTACTGTTTTGAGGAATGCGTCGAGCGCCTTCTTGCCTTTGGCGCTTGCTGCGAACGGATCTGGGTGCTCCCAGACATCAATATCCAGCCACTGGCTGTAGCCGCTTTCAAGCAGCATTGTCAACAGCCCCCGCCAATCCACAGCCCCCTCGTCGAGCACCATGTGTCTGGAACTGCCTGACTCATAGTCGGTCTGTGTACCGTCGTTGTCGGCAATATGCGTATGGCCAATGTAGGGCATCAGCCGTTTGAGCAGACGCGCCGGCTTCTGTTCGCTGAGAACATTGAGATGCGCAAAGTCGCAGATCGCCCGGAGATAAGTCGAGTCTACGCCCTTGAGAATGGCGAACCATACCCGCGGCGCGTTGACTTGCTGTACGGGTTCCGCTTCCAAACACAGCGGCATATCTGCAGCGCGTGCGAACTCAGCGCAGCGTTGGTAACTCTCAACCATGTAGCCGATGCATTTGGGGTTCGGCCCGTGGCCGAATACTTCGCCCGCCCAAAGCCCGACATTGTCGCAACCCAGCGTCGAGGCCAGGTCCACTGTTCTCTGAACGTAGTCGACGTAATCATTGCGGCACACTGAGTATGAGCTTCCGGGATGGCCATTGCCGAGCCCTCCCGGCAAAGACTGAAGGCTGGCGATGCGCAATCCGTGGTCCTCGACCTGTCTGCGCAACGCCTTCTGATCCCGCGGCTTCTCCGGATAGGGATCCGGCATACCGAAAAGCTCGACGCCGTCGAAGCCCAAGCTCTTTGCATGCTCGAGAATTCGAGGAAAGCTGTACGGCATGCCGCTGATGACGTGGGCCCACCCGAATCCGTTCAGGCCGAGGGACATCTTGTACCGCTTCTTAGTCATTGCTAACCTTTCCTTCATGTTGCGCCCGCCCGCTGGCGTCTGCGCAGCATTTCAGCAGCCATCCCTTCAAGGGATACGTCTCTTTACCCCTCCTCCCAGTGCTCGAGGTTACGCCATTCCCTTGTAGGGCGGTAGCCCAGTCTGTTCCGTGCCTTCCGGGTATCAAACGGCGGTGCAAAGGGATTCTCCGCAAAATAGCGCTTGTCCCGTACTTCAGGGGGTTCTCCATAGATGCGCTTCATGACTTCTAGTGTTGGCTCTGCATAGAAGGTGGTGTTTCCCATGATAAAGAACGCTTCAAAGGGCAGCTCGACTTCGTCCGGGAAGTTGAAATCAAGCGCCAGCCGCACTGCTTGGGCGACGTCTTGTGCAGCCACATAACAGCCAAACCACGGCTGGGCCGCCTTTTCACCGCGCCGGAACGGCTCCGTCATTGCCGCGAGCTGCTCGATATCGCGTTGCATCCAGACGCCGCAGTAGCGCAGCGAAATGGCCTCAATGCCGTATGCCCGCGCATAGTTCTCGACCATTTCCTCCCCAAAACGTTTCGTGAAGCTGTAGCTTTCATGGGGCCATAGCGGATGCGCCTCGTCGATAGGCAGATACAAAGGCTTGAGGACAACGTCGTGGATGCCGAAACCGGTCGAGGACTCGCTGCCGGCGTATACCACTCTCTTAACGTCGTTTTGCCGGGCGGCCTCGAGCACATTGAAGCACGTCACCATATTCACCGACATGACGTGTTCCGGCGGGTCCTCAAATGCATTGGGTATCGCGGCCAGATGTATGACTGCGTCGTAGCCTCGCAGCGCGCCGACAGTCTTCTGCCTGTCCATAAGGTCACATTGCACGTAATCCACGCCAGCCGGCAGGTTTGTAGGTTCGCGCATGTCCAGCACCGTATGAGATATCCCGTGTGTTGCCAGTTCGCGGACGACATACTCTCCCACACCGCCTGAACCACCTGTAACCACAATCTTCATTGGTCTGAACCTCCTGTACAACTAACAATACGTTCATCTTCGCGCGTTACGTTACCTAGACCTAGCAACTAAGAAAGACCTCATATGGAACTGGTCTTGAGCCCGGCCCGGGGGATTGGTCAGGGCCGTTGCGCGGCGGGCTAACCGTGTTGCCGTATACCAGTTGCGATTGCCGTCTTTTCCAATTCGACGAGTTCTAAGGCTTCCAGAGAGGATTGGGCCGTTACCACCGTCGGCTGCTCGCTGCGACGGATACAGTCGAAGAAATACGCTTGCTCACAGAAATAGCCGTCCCTGTCGGGTGCATACTCAAGGACCTCAACACCACCCTCAGACCGGTACAGGCGGAGGTGCATGTCTTGAGCTGAATCGAAACAGAACGTTGCCTTCTCGCAGACGATGCGGAAGGCCATACGGAATGGAAAATCTGGCGGATAGTCCCATCCACCCTCAAGAGCGACGACTAGACCGTTCGGGTATCGGTAGAGCACGTTGGCCTGTTCGATGCCTTCACCTTGTTGGCGCACCCCTGCCGCATCGATGGTCTCGGGCCGTCCGAAAAGATAGTTAACATAGTCCACATCGTGTATGTGCAGGTCGAGGAGCGCCCCGCCGG
>CAZBQH010000522.1:0-4080 GCA_964493915.1 uncultured Nitrospiraceae bacterium | reverse complement strand
CCGAGCTCGGCCGGCTTCCGAATTATGGACAGGACGAGGTGTCTGCCTTGACCGAGCCGTCCCAGGCCAAGGGCTTTGTGGACTCAACGGGAGTGGATTTCCTGGCTGTCTCGATTGGGAACGTGCACCTGCGGACGGAGGGATCGTCAACGGTCGACCTCGAACGGCTGCGCGCTATACGGCAGGCAGTGGACATTCCACTGGTCATCCATGGCGGCAGCGGCTTCCCACAGGACGTCGTCGTACAGACCATTCAGGAAGGGGTCGCGCTATTCCATGTCGGGTCCGTCATGAAAAGGCTCCATCTTGAGCAAACGGCAGCCGTTCTGAAAACGCTGGGGGATGCGCCGGACTTCCAGGAATGGGTCGGCAGCCGCAAGGGGCACGATTTCCTGATTCCCGGCAAACAAGCAATACGTGAGGTTGTACGCGGCCACATGCGGCGGTACGGCTGCGCCGGCAAGGCCGCATGAAAGGCTAAGAAACCGAGACTGTACCAAGGGAGCGGCCTGCTGGCGGGCGGGCAGGCCGATAACAATGGGGACTGCTGGGTCCTCATTAGACCAAACAAAGGAGAGCGGCGTGCCGAAAACGGTCTGGGTCGTCCCCCATACGCACTTTGACGCCGAGGTGTTCCTCACGCAGACCGAGACCTTTGACAGGGCCTTCCCGCACATCCTTTCTGCGCTGGCCCTGCTCCGCGCGAATCCCAACTACCGCTTCGTCCTGGACCAGAAATGTTACATCGAGCCGTTCTTGAAAGCCTTCCCAGAGGAGGAGTCCGCGTTACTCGAGGCAGTACGCGACGGCCGCCTCGAGATTGTTTGCGGCATGAACGCAATGCCCGATGTGAACATCCCGTCGGGTGAGTCGTTTATCCGGCAGGTGCTTTCGGGCATAAGCTTCTGCGAGGAGAGACTCGGCGCTGATGTGCGCACGGGTTGGCTCATCGACACCTTCGGCCAACATCCCCAAATACCCCAGCTCATGGCCAAATGTGGTTTCGACCACAACGTGTTTCAGCGTGTTATGCCGAAAGACAGCCCTTCCGAGTTTTACTGGCAGGGCCTCGATGGAACAAGGCTTCTATGCCACTGGATGCCCCTGGGCTACGCCGTCTTCTACGGATTGCCGGGCGATCTCCGCGCGTTTCGCGAAGTCGCAGAGCGGCGGGCCGGCCTCCTCGCGTCTCATGCTCACAGCGATCAGATCCTTGCGTTGGCCGGAGCGGATCTGACGTCCCCAGAACCGCATTTGCCGGCAATGATCGAGCAATTCAACACTGCTCAACACAAAATCACGCTGCGCCTCGCGACGCCCCGCGAGTTCTTTGACGCCTTGGGCCGGCCGGCGGATCTGCCTACAGTCGAAGGCGATCTCAACCCGGTGTTTCAAGGCTGTTATAGCGCACGCATACGGATTAAGCAGTGGAACCGTCTTCTTGAGAACATGTTGCTAACCTGCGAGAAAACCAGCGCCTTCGCCGGTCTGCTGGGGGCAGCAAGCCAGGCAGAATCCATCCGACAGGCTTGGGAAGGCGTGACGTTCAATCAGTTTCACGACATCGTCTGCGGCTCTCAGGTAGACAAGGTTTACGACCATGTTGTCGAGCGATACCAGCATTGCCGCACCTTAGCGGCCGACGCTCTCGAGCAGAGTCTTGGCGCGATCGCGGCAGCAGCCGATACGCGCGGCGAGGGCGGCCCGGTGATGGTGTTGAACCCCTTGGGTTGGCCGCATAGCGGCCCCGTCGAGGTAACAGTTGGATTCTCGGGCAAGGAAACCTTCGATCTCGAGGTGCGGAATGCGTCCGGTCAGGTGGTCCCGAGCGACTTGCTGCATGTGGAACGTTACAGCTCCGGCGCCGTCAGGCGTGCAACCGTCCTGTTCATTGCCCAAGACGTGCCCTCGCTCGGTTACGAGGTCTACCATGTTTTGCCTGCCGACGGTCCGGCGCCCGAGACGGGTCTGGCATCAAGCCAACCCTATCCCGACATGCGCGACCAGTACGACGCGGGTTGGATGGAGAATGAGTACTACCGTCTTGAACTCGACCTCTGGTCCGGCGCCGTCACCCGGCTCTATGACAAGGTGAACGGCTGGGAGGTCCTTGCGCCGGATAAACCTTTCGGAGGAGCCGTCGTCCGCGAGCGCGACTTTGGCAACTTCTGGCAATACAACGGGCCCTGCAAAGGGGACGCCTTCTCGCCGCTGCTCGGACTCTACCCCCTGCCGGATCTGCTCGCAAAAGACGCCGATTTCTCGCATACCTATGGGGGCGACGGCCAGATCCGGCAGGGCAAGGCGCACATCGAGTTCAACATCGCCTTCCCCTTTGGCACCGGGCAGTTCGCTACGCGCATTCGGCTTTACGCGGGCGTGCCGCGGATTGATTTCCACACGACCTTGGTAAACAACGACGAGCGCGTCCGCTACCGTGTTGTGTTTCCTACCAGTTTGGTGGAAGGCAAGACGGTCTACGAGATACCCTTCGGCGCGATCGAGCGGCCTCCGGGCGAGTTCCCGGCCCAGAACTGGATTGACTACGCCGACGGGCGCCGCGGCATTATGCTCCTCAATAGGGGCTTGCCCGGCACCAACGTCGTTGACGGGGTAATGATGCTGTCGCTCCTCAAATGCACTGCCCTCAAAGAGGGGTACGGCGAGAGCGGCGGGTTCCGTCTCGGTACGCCGACGGAGAAGGGCTACGAGATCGGTGTCCGCCACAGCTTCGACTACGCCTTGGCGCCTCATGCAGGGGACTGGCGGCAGGCCGGATGCGTCCGGCGCGGCATCGAGTTCAACAACCCGCTCATTCCTGTGAAAACCCAGCCTCATGAGGGGCCCCTGCCTTCCCGGCATGAATTTCTGCGCGTAAACGCCCCGAACGTCATTGTGTCGGCGGTTAAGACTTGCCCCGAAGGCATCTTGCTCCGCGTCTACGAGTCTGAGGGCAAGCGGACGCCGCAGGTCAACCTGACAACCCCATGGGACGCGGCCGAGGCGTGGGAGACCAACCTGATCGAAAAGCGTCTTGCGGGTTCAGCATGCAGATTGACGGGGCGGACACTCTCGTTTGACATTGAACCGTTCGAGATTAAGACCTTCAAACTCGCCTCGCGTTCCGCTTAAACGGGCCGGTCTCGTGAAAGCCAAACTGGGCAGCGTCGGGCATCTATACAAAGGAGGGACACAGACGTGCGGATTCTGAATGCGGTTGACTACAGCGTGATTGGGCTCTATCTCGTGGCGATTATGGGGCTGGGCCTCTACTTGTCCCGGCGGGCCTCATCAAGCGTCGAGGACTACTTCCTTGCGGGCAGGCGGCTACCCTGGTATCTGCTGGGCGCATCGGGCATGGCCGCATGGTTTGATATCACCGGCACCACGCTTATCTGTTCCTTCCTTTTTCTCATGGGTCCCCGGGGCCTCTTTATCGAGTTCCGGGGCGGCGTTGCCCTTGTCCTTGCATTCGGCATGTGTTTTGTCGGCAAGTGGCACCGGCGTTCCCAGTGCGTGACAGGCGCGGAATGGAACGTCTTCAGGTTTGGGAAAGGCCCCGACGCCGAGGCGGCCCGCCTTATCACGGCCTTGTCGGCACTGCTCGTATCCGTCGGGATGATCGCATATCTCGCGCGCGGGGTGGGCCTTTTTCTTTCGATGTTCTTCCCCTTTTCTCCGACCGCGTGCACGATCGGTCTGGTAACCTTTGTCGGCATTTATACGATGGCCTCGGGGTTCTATGGCGTGGTGTTTACGGACCTTGTTCAGTCGATTATCATCATTGTTGCCGCCGTTTACATCAGCGCCATGGCCATCACCACGGTGACGACCCTGCCCGACCTCGCCGTTCTTGCTGAACGGGTCACGGGCAACACCGGCTGGACCCACTCGCTCCCCGCGTGGAAAACCGAGATGCCCCCCGGCTATGAAAACTACCGTTTCATCATCCTTCTGGCGTTGTTTTACTTCATACGCAACGCCTTGGGCGGCATGGGCTCAGGCGCTGAACCGAAGTACTTCGGGGCGCGCAACGACCGCGAGTGCGGTCTGCTCTCGATGCTGGTCGGCATCATGATC
>CAZBQH010000521.1:0-3264 GCA_964493915.1 uncultured Nitrospiraceae bacterium | reverse complement strand
GTGGTTCAAATGGGAGGGCGAGGTGCCGGCGCAGAAGTGGACCAACCTCTACACGAAGGTGTTGTCGCATTTCGCGACGCGAAAGGGGCTTAAGATTACCGTCGCGGTCGAGGTGCGGCCGGAGGACGGCGTGTCGCGGCACGAAATCGATGAGGTGCGCAGGACCCTGCGCGAGCTGGGCCTCGACAACAACGTCGAGGCAAAGGCAAGGGAGTAGAGGGTCCAGGCACCGACGGGGCGACGGCGGACGCCCGGGCCCATGCGCTTTTTGCGCGCATGGGCCGGGTCATCCGTGAAACGGTTTGGTTATACGGTAACCTTTGGCAGTTTGTGAAGGGCCGCTTGGATCTCTGCTTCGGGATAGGCGTAATCCTGCAGTTTGCCGGCAAGATAGGCGTCATAAGCCGCCATATCGACATGTCCGTGGCCGCTGTGAGCGAGCAGGATGGTCTTAGCCTCGCCGGATTCCTTGCATTTGAGCGCCTCGTCAATCATCACCCGGATGGCATGATCGGTTTCGGGCGCGCTGATAATACCTTCGGTGCGCGCGAAAGTGAGGCCGGCTTCGAAGGTCACCAATTGGTTCACCGCCTGAGCCTCGACGAGCCCGAGCTTGTGCAAGTGGCAGATGATCGGCGCCATGCCGTGGTAGCGAAGCCCGCCGGCATGGACGGGAGGCGGCATGAACTCGTGCCCGAGCGTATACATTTTGAGGAGGGGCGTGAGGCCCGCTTCATCGCCGAAATCATAGGCGTACAGCCCTTTGGTAACGGTCGGACAGCTTGTCGGCTCAACGTTGATAACGCGGAGGTCCTTCTTTGTGCCGTCAATTTTGTCTTTGACAAAGGGAAGGTACATGCCGGCAAAGTTTGACCCGCCGCCGATACAACCGACGATGATGTCTGGGTAGTCGCCGGCCATTTCCATCTGTTTCTTTGTCTCGAGGCCGATAATGGTCTGGTGCAACAGAACGTGGTTGAGAACGCTGCCCAGCGAGTAGTGCGTGTCGTCTCGCGACACGGCGTCCTCGACGGCCTCGCTGATGGCCAAGCCCAGGCTTCCGGGGCAATTGGGGTCTTTCGCCAGCATGGCGCGGCCCGCCTTGGTGTCCGGGCTCGGGCTGGGCACGCACTTGCCGCCCCAGGTCTCCATCATGACACGGCGGTAAGGCTTCTGGTGGTAGCTTATGGCCACCATATACACCTTAATCTCGAGGCCGAAACACGCACCGGCAAAGGAAAGCGCGCTGCCCCATTGGCCTGCGCCTGTTTCCGTCGAGATGCGGCGGATGCCCTCTTTCATATTGTAATATGCTTGCGCAACAGCGGTGTTTGGTTTGTGGCTGCCCGGGGGGCTCGTGCCCTCGTACTTGTAGTAAATCTTGGCCGGGGTGTCCAGAGCCTTCTCCAACCGGCGGGCGCGGAACAGGTTCGTAGGCCGCCACATGCGGTAGACGTCCCGTACTTCCTCCGGGATGTCGATCCAACGTTCGGTGCTGACTTCCTGCTTGATCAGTTCCATGGGGAACAGCGGGGCCAGGTCGGCCGGGCCAATGGGCTTGCCGGTGCCGGGGTGCAATACGGGCGGGAGCGGTTCCGGCAGATCCGCCTGGATGTTGTACCACTGGGTCGGCATGTCATTCTCATCAAGCAAGAACTTGGTCTGTTTATTCACGTTCTACCTCCTTGGTGATCCCTATGCGCCTGGCGTTGGGCGCATGTTACAGAACAAACCACACATACCCTGACAGCGGAACTTGCCTGCCGGCACGCCTCCAGCCCCGACTTCGTCCCCTATTCTGACAAACCGCTGAGCCCCCTTGCTGCAATGCAAAAACAGCATTTAAAGCGGCCGCTTTCCCTCTTCAGCGGGCTATGCCTGGACCGGTTGTTCGCCAGCAGAACCAGCTTCCTTTTCCGCCGGCGCGGCATAGTTTGCCATAATCCGCAGCAATTCACAAATAACCTGTCGAGGCGTCTTCTTTCGCGTGGCCGCGCCGTACATCTTGCCTGCTGCACTGCTGGCCCGACAGTCAGCAAGTCCGTCCCAGGACAAAAGCAAGGCGGGTCGCCGCGGGTTTCTGCGATACATGACAGGCCCCGTCCTTGTGGGCCGCGAGGCGTTGGATACGCTGTTGCGCTACGGTTTGCTGTCAAGATCCTCGGCGCCGAAGACGCCGCAACTGAGCCGTATGCGGTCAACATCCCCTTCGAATGGCGTGACCAGCCCGATTTCGTTCCCGATGCGGATTCTGGGCGTTGCAGGGTTTCGGGGAAAGCCGATGAGCGTCTGCTGGTCGGTCCGCTTGCCGTCAATATAGGCGTCCACGAAGCGTCCCTGGTGGAAGTTGACCGCCACATGGTGCCACTGGCCGTCGGCGGGAACGATGCTGTTGTCGCAGGCGGCCTCCCCGATGCCATAGAGGGTGAAGAGGACCTTGCCTTCGTGGTTGATGCCCAGCCGGAATCCGCCCTCGAGGCCGTAACTGAAGATGGTGGCCCCGTATTGCTGTTCTCGCTGCCCCGTGTGCCGGACCCATGCCTGGACAAGGAAGGGCGCAATAGCGAAATCCAACACGCGTTCCGGGTCGTCCCCTTCGAGACATGCGCCATGAGGCAAGTGGAGAAAACGGCCTTTGCCGGAGGGTCCTCCCGGCATGGTTTCGGGCGCCGCGCCCGCCATCGGCGCGAGAACCACCTGTGGACCCAGAGAACTGCGCCAGGCGGACTGCTCCGGGCCGTCAAAGTCGAATGCCAGCCGCTCGCCTTCAACAATGACCGGGGGAAACTTGCCCGATGCGACGGCCTCGGTCAGTGCGCCCATCTCATCGCTCGCGGCATTCCATGCTTTGCCGATGTGAACAAGATTGAGAGGACGGTTCGTGGCAAGCCAGACCTTCTGGTACTCGTCCCACAGTGTCCGATGCCGGGCCTCGAGTTCGCGCAGTTTCGGAAGGGCCGCGGCGGCACCGTCAGCAGAGATGCTTCGTCCAAGCAGGGCCATGTCCGCGGCGCATTTGAGCATCCGCGCAGCGAGGCGCATCGACTCGACGGTGTCGTGGTTGCGCGTTGCCTTCACATCGGCAAGGAGGCGCTCGACGGCCTCTGTTTCGCTTCGCAAATGCTCCCAGAAGGCCACGGTTTCGTCATCGGCGCCCATCATGGCTGCGCAGGTATGCATGAGATTGTCGTGCAGCACGCGGCGGGCCTGCGTATTGCGGGCGAGGTTCTCGCCCTGACAACGAGCCAACCGGGCGAGGGCCTC
>CAZBQH010000520.1:0-2212 GCA_964493915.1 uncultured Nitrospiraceae bacterium | reverse complement strand
TGATGCGGGCCTCATCGCGCTCGTCTTGCAGCTTTTTGATCGCCTGCAATCCAACGCGCAGGGATTCGTCATTTTCCATGCCGGCGGTCACGCCAAGTGCGGCCTCCAGCTCCCGTCGCATACCCCACCGCTCGTCGAGCTGGCATTGCAACCTTGTTTCTTTCATGCACTTGTCTCGAAAGCGTTTTTCGAGTTCAGCAAGGCGGCGCTCCAAGTCCTGCGCAAACTCAGTCGGCACGACATGATTGCCGCGCGCGATGTCGTCGGTTAGCGGCGTATCGCTCACTTCGCTTTGAACCCTCCGCGCTTGGCCTTCATCTCGGCGTAGACTTTCGGGCTGACCGTTGACTTGCTCTTGGGCCGGCTGGTGCCGGCCGCCTTGCGGGCGTTGATATTTGCGTAGAGTCCTTTTTTCATAATGTTTATGGTTTCTTGTCTAGTTTCGCGCGGGCCTGCTTGTAGAGGTAGGCGATGAGGTAGGCCCCGGTCTCCTCGTCGCTGGATTCGATGTGGCGCAGGAAGTCGCTGACAACGTGATACAACTCATGCACTAGGCTGCCGTGGTCTTCGTGGTGATTCTCGATCCAGATGAGCGCCCAGTTGCCGTGGCTCATGCACCAGGCGGCGGCTGAGTCGTCGGGGGCGTTCTCGGGATCGTTGGCGTCCATCTCCATGAGGGCCGCACAGCGCTTCAACGCCATCGCCTGCGGGGTGCTGACGTAGAACTCTACGCACAGCCCGAAGGTGTTCTCGTTGACGGTGAAGCGGCGGGGCTTTTTCATGCGGACAAGGCGACTCTTTGGTAGCGGGCCTCGGGGGCCACCTTCTTGAGGTGGACGTTGATGCTGACTTCCGGCACTTGCTGCACGGCGGCGACCAGCTTGCAGATGTGCATGGGCGCGGCCCAGTTGTCGGCGTTGATGCGGCGGACATCCTCGTCGGTGTTCTCCAGCAGCGTCCCGGCATCCATGACGAGGAATGCCGCAGCGGCTTCGTGCGACTCAAATGGACCGTAGGCGTCGCGGCTGCTTTCGTGTTCGCCGACTGCCTCGGTGTCGATGACCCAATAGGTCTCGGTTTTCTTTTTCATGCCGCCTCTTTAAGTGTGCTGAACGCCGGCTGCCTCGGGTCGTAGCCTTTGACGTGGCGCCACAAGACGCAGGCGGCTTTGAACGCCTCCCAATGCGGGACAAGGCTGTCGTGCTTGTAGGGTTCGACGCGGCCGACTTCGGTGGTGCTGATGTAGACGTTGTAACCGTGGACGGTGTGCAGTTGGTCTTCGCCCCACTTGGCCACGGCATAGGCGGCGAGCTGCATGCCTTGGGTGTCGTAGGGGCCGACCTTCTGGTTGGGCTTGGTCTTGCGGGTCTTGTAGTCGATGACCATGCGGTTGCCGTCCTTGTCGGTGCCGAGGGCATCGCAGCGGCCGGCGTAGCCGTATTCGTGGCTAACCAGGACAACTTCGATGTCGCTGTAGGTGATCTTGTTCTTCTGCTTCCAGTCCATGACCGGAGAGACGTAGGGCCACATGTCCTCGGGGACGCTGCTCGGACCTTCCATGAGCAGCCTCTCCAAGGCGTCATGCACCTTGCTGCCAAGATCGGCGGCGGCGGCTACCGGGGCCTTGCTGGCGCCGATGACCCGCTCGCAGAAATACTCGACGGTTTCCTCGGGTTGCGGCGGAGTGTTGAAGGCGGCTATCGCAACTTGCGTGGCCTTCCAGTTCAGAAGGGCGGGCTTGTCGAGGATGCCGGTGTAGCCGGTGACAGAGGGCAGGAGCAGGAGCTTCTTGGCGTCGGCCAAGGTGGTGTCTTTCAACCCGCTGCCGTCTTTCTTGGGAAGCTGGTGGCAGGGTGTGCCGTCTGGCTTATACCAGTGGCCGCCGTCTGTGAATTTTGATTGTGAGAGAATTGCCATAACTTTGTGATGAAATGCGGGGGCCGGTGTGGGCCGACCCCCGCTGATGAACTAGGCCGCGCGGCGTTTGCTGCGCTGCCAGACCATGGTTCCCCGCCAGTCGCCGCTGTGGGAGAAGGCCACGTCTTTGTTGTGGGCGAAGGCGTCTTCAACCACGCGCCCCATCATGCCGACCTCGCTGTCGGTGTAGTAACCGGCGAGGCAGGTGTATCCGGCTTTTTGCAGGTCCGTTTTGTTTTGGATGCTCATGGCTTAAAACGGGATCTCCGCTCCGGTGTTGTCGTTGTCGGCCGTG
>CAZBQH010000519.1:0-2176 GCA_964493915.1 uncultured Nitrospiraceae bacterium | reverse complement strand
GCAAGCGCAACACGGGGTCACCGGCTTATGCATAAGCCGGTGACCCCGTGTTGCGCTTGCGGAACAATTGCATTCCTCGAGAGGAGCATGCTGAACTCGTCGCCGCGTATGACGGCCGGGCGGCGCGGGCCTGATTCGAGCGAAGTCGTGAGCACGATCGTGTAACCTGGCTCATATTCAGCGGACATGACGAGAGAATCCGGGACTTCGCGTCCATCTTGGGCGTAGATGCCGCCCGCAGCCGAGACCTCGATTGGGAACGCCGGACCCAAAGCCGTAAGAAGCGCGGCGAGTTCGGTGTGGAATTGGCCGGCCGCCGTGCCGGCGGAATAGTCCCCATACTTGCGCCAGTTGACGTAGCGCGCAGGTTCAAAAGGGCGGGGCGGGGCCGAACCGAGGAAAGCCTCCCAATCCAGGTCGGTGGGACTGATCGCGAGGCGAGCGGGTTCAGGCGTTTGAGCTGCCGGCCCCCAAGCGCCGCCTTGACACCAGCCGATCTTGCCCAATCTTCCCGAGGCGATGTGGGTTCGCGCAGCGGACCATTGGCTCTCCGAGACCAGTTCAGCGCCGATCTGGACGACCCGCCCTGTCTTGGCAGCGACATCACGGAACCTGGCTGCATCATCCAGGGTGCGCGCCATCGGGGACTCGCAGTACACGTCTTTGCCTGCCCGCATCGCGCCTATCGCCATTTCTGCGTGCAGATGATCAGGGGTGGCTATCAACACGCCGTCAAGGTCTTCCCGCTGAAAACCTTCCCGCCAGTCGGCATAACCCTGAGCGGCAGCGAGCGACGCCGCCTGCTCACGGCGCGGCCGGTAGACGTCGCAGACTGCCTGAAGCTTTGGAGCAACCCCCGGGCGATCCCGCGTAAGCAGGTTTTGCATGAGGGCCGCGCCTCGCGCGCCGCACCCTATGATGCCGAGGCGCACCGTCCGCTTGGGCCCTTTTTCTGCCCGTTTTGCCGCTTTGTCACGATCTCGATGCGCAGCGCAACCGGCGGCAGCCGTTGCCGCGATCGTGAGGAAACCGCGTCGGCTCAGCATAGCGCGGCGGCTCATAGGCCTTCCTCGTTTCCATTAAGCGGGCGGATCTCGATATCCCGGAAATCGACCGTTGATTTCGGGTCGTGAGCCTGGAGAGCGATGCACCCCTCGGGATAGCGGCTGTGCCGGTTGCTTATGAAGTCGACGACGGTCTTGCCGTTGACGGCGACCTGGATGTTCGCGCCCTGGGCTTTGATGACCATTTGAAACCAGCAATTGTCCATCGCACGGAGCTCGCGAGCCGGCACTTGATCCCATACAGCGCCTGTAAACTGTTCTGGGTTGTGGTTGTCTATCTGCACCTCATAGCCCTTGGGCCAAGCCTTCTTGCCCGAACCTCGAATGAACACGCCGCTGTTGGCGTCGTCATGCGCTCTAGCCGACAGGCGCAGCTCGAAGTCCCGGAAAGATGCTTGCGTCCGCAACGCAGACCGTTCCGTCATGCCTTGGCCGCTCATGTGCAGAATGCCGCCGGGGAGCACTTCCCACCGCGCGTCGCCGAGAGTTTCCCATCCATCGAGATCCTGTCCATTGAACAACGGCCGCCAACCCGGGCCGCCGGGCAAGGGTCTGAGCCGGATTCTGCGGAAATGGACGGATCCGCCGACCGCCCGAATGCCTATAGGTCCGACTGCGGAGCACTTGCTCGAAGGGTCTTGTTGGTCCTCGTCTCCGGGATTCTCTCGAGTGCGTGCGCTGTCCGGCGTGTTGTTGTTCAAGACGGCGCCGACTTGGGCGCCGTTGCAGGTCACTTCGACCTGATTCCATCCGTCGTCGGCGCTTTGTGGTTGCGCCGACTCGACGGCGCCAGGTGTTTGTGTTTGGACCAAGACGCCCGTAGATGCAGGATCTCCTTTCGCCGCAGCGTGAAGTACAATGGCGTATTCGCCGCCGCCGGGCCGTGTCCGGTACTCGTACCGCAGCACGAAATTGGCGAAGGGCTGCGTCGAGAGGAGCCAAGCGCCCTCCTCGCCGCCGGTCGCGACGAGGAGGCCGTTCGTTGCGATGAAAACGCCGCCGCGGTCGCGCCGGACCCACCCATCAAGGTCTTTCCCGTTGAACAACGGGAAAAAGCCTTCCACAGCTTCCTCGGGGCTGAGGAGGTCAGGGACCCAGGCGGGGCCTTCCGG
>CAZBQH010000518.1:0-25182 GCA_964493915.1 uncultured Nitrospiraceae bacterium | reverse complement strand
GCGCCCGGAGCCAATGCTGGTCAAAGGGCAGGTCCCGCTCCTTGCCGGCAAATCGTCTGAAGTCTTTCTGGAACCAACCGGCAAAACGGCTCGGCCGCGTTATCAACTCGAGCGTCTCGCAGCCTGGGCCTTGGATGCGGTAACACGCGGCGCCGCCGCAGCCTGATCCATTGGGCGCAACCATGGCAAAACGCTCGTCCAACGCCCCGGCTAGAAGGGCCGCCTTCCCGGTTCGCGAATGGCCGGTGATCGCAACCTGTTGGGGGTGGACCCAACGAGACCGCCCAAGATAGTCCATGACGCGGGAGGCGCCCCATGCCCAGACCGCAAGACTTCCCCAGTCATAGTCCGGGTAAGCCTTCTGAGCGGCGCCTTCCAGGTCATAGCCTTCGGTATCCGGTTCAAGGGTCCGGTGATCAAAGCAAACGAAACCGCAGCCTTGCCGGTTGATTTCTGGAATGATGGGACATCCCAGCCCGATCCGCACTATCGTGGGTACGCGGCTCGCGGCGGCGGCAGGAAAATACATCTCGAGGGTCATTGGTATAGCTAGGCCCGGACCCATCGCCAGATGAACCTCGCGAAAGCGCGTGACCCCCTCATGGATGGTCTGCCAGTCTGTTGCGCTCGTGACCGTGACGTTGCCCGGGGCAGGAGGCATGCGCCCATACTCGATGCGCAACAGGACATCGATCAGTTCCGCCCGGCGCCGGCGCCAGTCCTCGGCACTTGTAACCAAGCCGCCATTGGACATGCGCAAGGGGTCTGGCAGAACAGACAAAGTCTCCGCTGACAACCCGGCAAATGGGTCCGCCCCTTCCGAGGCGATAGCTGTTGATGCGAATGAACTCAAGACAACGGTGATGAACGAAATGGGTGATTTCATCGCCTTTTCCTCCGCCCAAACTCTGCCTGTCCCGTCCCAAAAGCGTCCCGCGCAGGGACCTGTTGCGTTCTCGCGGAAATGCTATCGTCCGGTTTCGACGGCGCAGAGTCAAGAGAGCTGCGGTGGGATTTCGCCGGTCTCCTTTTGCTATACTCCCGAGTGCTGCGTATCTGTGGCTATGCAATCAAGTAAAGGAAACGAATTGGAAATTCCAGTTGCGCAACGTGAAACGAAGGGTATGATGCAATGAGCTTTCCCATTGATGTCAGCATGTACAAACCTCTATCGCTGGATCCGGCTCACCCTGCGCTGAGCCAAGACCAGAAGAATCAACTTCTTACAAACATTCAGACCGTGCGCGACACCATTGTATTCTTCACGGCTGTTGCCGGTATCAAGGGACTCGCCGGACACACAGGCGGTGCGTACAGCATTGTCCCCGAGGTCCTGATCGCCGACGGTTTCATGCGCGGCAGCGATTCGATCTACCCCGTGTTGTTCGATGAAGCGGGCCACCGCGTTGCCATTCAGTACGTCATGGCCGCCTTCAACGGCGACCTAGCGTTCGAAAAACTCCTTCATTACCGCGAATACGGCCACGGCCTGTTCGGGCACCCGGAGCTTGGCGCTGAGAAAGGCGTCAAGTTCAGTTCCGGCCGCCTCGGACACTTGTGGCCTTTCGTCAACGGCGTGGCCAAAGCCCACCCCGGCGTGACCGTTTTCCTCTTTGGCAGCGACGGGTCGCAGATGGAAGGCAACGATGCGGAGGCCGCCCGGCTCGCCGTTGCGCAGCAGATCAATGTCAAAATTCTGATCGATGACAATAATGTTACGATTTCCGGCCATCCGCACGAATACTTGCCTGGCTTTGATATTGCCAACACGCTTGCGGGCCACGGTTTGCGCGTCGATAAGGGCGAGGGCGAAGACTTGAAGTCGCTGTATGCCCGCATGCAAAAGGCCGTGGCAACTCCAGGGCCGGTGGCGTTGGTTAACCAGCGCGTCATGGCGCCAGGCGTGCCCGAGATCGAGGGATCCAACGAGGGCCACGACGTCATCAAGAAGGCGCCTGCCATCGAGTACCTGACCAAACGCGGTTTGACCGAGGCCGTCGCCTACCTTAACGAGGTCAAGGTCGGCAAACACAGTCGGGCCTTCCTGGGCTGTTCCGAGGAGTTATGCAGCAACCGCACCGAATTCGGCAACATTGTCAACAGCATCCTAGACCGGATGCCGGAAAAAGAGCGCAAATCGAAGGTGCTTGTCGTCGACTCGGACCTTGAAGGATCAACCGGTCTTAAGAGCATCCGCGTCAAGCATCCCGAAGTCTTCATCAACGGCGGCGTCCAGGAACGCAGCAACTTCAGCGCGGCGGCCGGTTTTGGCTTCACAAAGGGCAAACAAGGCATTTTCAGCACCTTCTCGGCCTTCCTCGAGATGATTGTTTCCGAAGTGTCCATGGCCCGCCTGAACAAGTCCAACGTCATCTGCCACTTCTCGCATGCGGGGGTGGATGAGATCGCCGACAACACCTGTCATTTCGGCGTCAACATCTTTTTCGCAGATAACGGGCTAGGCGCCGAAGACAACACGGCCCTGTATTTCGCCGCCGACGCCCTCCAGTTGAAGGCCATCGTCGAAACCATCTGGAACGACGAGGGCCTGCGCTTCGTCTTTACGACCCGCTCGAAAGTGCCGTACATCCTCAAAGAAGACGGCTCGAAACAGTTCGGCGACGGCTACCAATTCATCCGGGACAAAGACGAAATTGTCCGTAAAGGCAACGCCGGTTACGTGGTGTCTTACGGCGAAATGCTGTATCGCGCGTTGGACGCAGTCGAGCGCGCCCGCAAAGACGGTCTGGATGTGGGACTGATTAACAAACCCGTCCTGAACCGCATCGACGAGGAAATGATGAAAATGCTCGGTGGCGCGCCTTTCGTGCTTCTCGTTGAAGGTCAAAACCAACGGACCGGCTTGGGCATACGCTTTGGCGCCCGGCTACTCGAACGGGGCTACAGCCCCAGATACGCGATGATGGGCGTCACCAGGTTGGGAAACGGCGGCACAACCGAGCAGATCCCCCACCAAGGCCTGAGCCCTGAGAACATCCTCGACAAGATCCGTGAAATGGCCAAGTGAGTGTGCCTGACCGTTCATATGCTGCAATTGGGCGGCGTGGCGCGAGGAGGGTGAACAATGCATGCAGCTTGCTTTGCAGGTGTGATTCTTGCCCCGGTGATGGCGGCACACGCTGCAGACGGCAAAATGCCGGAGCATATCAGGGCGCAGGACCATCTGGGCCAACGGCCTCAGTGGACAACAAGCAGCCGGCTTCTCAAACTGGGAGAGACTATCGAGTTCCAGTTCTATCTGCCGGAAGGGGCGTCATCGAACCCACTTCGCATTTTCCAGCGTTATCTCGAACAGGCTGAGCCGGGCGACGCATTCAAGGCCGGCGGCAACCTGGACTGGGTCAATGCGCTGCCCTCCGAAGAACACGCGCTTACATTCACAGACGGCGTCGCAAGCTTCGAGTACGCTCCCTCAAAACCGGGCAGTTACCTAGCCCGGTGGGAAGCGGACGGCGAGGCTTTCTTCCGATATTTCTCGGCCGTCGAAGACGACTGGACCGTCCTGCGTTTCAGCACCTTCCTGGCCCTCGAGTCCGAGCCCACACTTCACGGGACGGGCATCCCCTTGGACTACCGGCTGCCTGTTGCTCAATTCACACTCGACAACGCGTTGTTTCGCAAGTTTCTGGACTACCACCGACACTACGGCGATACGATTGTGCCCGCCTTTCCTGACACGCCGGACATGACCATCGACAAACGCGCGGCGTTCTATGGCGACGGCCTTGCCAGAGTGCGTTCCCTACTCCCCGATCCGGGCGACGGCCGCAGCGCCCGCGTCGAAATGCGCCACGATCTCGACCCCGGCTATACGGAGACCTTCATGCGCCTCGGCATTAACGACCACTGCGGTCTAAACGAGGCGAACGCGCGCCCTTGGCTGGGAATGCCCGAGTTCCCCTATTTCTCCTCCCCGGTTGACTGCCGCAAGATCAACCAGGGCAAGGGCGGGCAAGTCGTCGCCCATCAGTGGGATTTCTGCGGGGGCTGGCACTTCCTCGGCCCCGTGAGCTGGCACTACAAGGCCGGCGAGGGCGACTGGGCAGCCACCGAACATTGCTTGCGCCAGGGTATGGCTGAGTTCCAGAACCTCGCCGCCATGAGCGGCCATCCTGCCTTCGTGGTGCCCCTCTATGACGGCTTCGTCACGGACCCCTACTATCCTAACGAGCTGTTCACGGACGACGGCGGGAAGTTCCGCGGCCCGCGTGCGCTGGCGTTCGTCGAGCGTTACCAGCGGGTCATGGCCTTCACGTTCCCCAAGGAATACAAAGTGGCTTACGCCCGATCCATCGACATCAGCGACTATTACCGTCGCCATTTCAGCGTCACGCCGCGCACGGTCTTCGTCAGCAAAACGGACCATATACATTACGACCTCTGGTGGCTCTGCACATGGGGCGCGCAACGCAACTTGGTTACGCGAAAACGGTTGCCATGGCTGACGCGCGTATCGAGTATGCGTAATGTACTGCCCCGGCCCGACCTCAAAGACCCGCTGTCCCAGGAATTCATCCTCGTCGAGGACCAGCACCGATCGATTCGCTTCGAGCGCGAATGCCCCAATCCCCTCTGGTGGTTTGACTACACCGGGCAAGAACGAGGCCCCGGCGGCAGCGCCTCGGCTCCGACCTTAACACCCGACGTCACGATCCACCGCACGCCTTGGCGCGAAACGGAAGACCAGCGTTTGCATATGACGCTGACTATGGATACACAGGAGACGTTCCCTGACTATGCCATAGCCCTCTGGGGACTGCCGGAGAGCTTCGATCCGCTGGCGCCCGTCGAAACCAACGCCAAGGAATGCCTTCTTACGAAGAATACCGACGGCGAACACCATTTGGTCCTTTTCTTCGACTTGGCGCCCGATGCGGCCCTCGATGTGACCATCACGATAAAGCACGCCGCCCAAGAGCCCGCGGATGCGTAGGGAAGGAACGGCCGGGGGGCGTGGAAATGGGAAGCCGAAGCGCTGGTCGAGGCGACAAAAGCCCGGTGGGCAACAAGGGTAGCCGGCGCTGTCTTAAGACCAAGGGCCGCAGTTTGCCATCGACCGGGACAAGATACACGCCCAGGCCCGTCCAGACGGCAAAGGGGTGTTGCGTACCCACACCAAGCTGTTCGCCGAGGACGCAGCGCTCACATGCAGACAATGGTGGATGGTGGAGTCGCCTATCCTCGTCGCATGCTTGCGTAGCGCGCGGAAAGGAAACCAGCGTGCTGCGCGTCCGCTTTTTAACCATAGCTTGCGTTTCCGTGTGGTAAGGAGCGGACCATGACAATGCAGAAGCGGGGGAGGCAGAGCCAGGTCGAGGAGTGAGACATGAACAACTTCGGGGAGAAAGCTAGTTTCATATGGTCCGTGGCGGACCTGCTCCGCGGCCCGTACCGGCCAAACCAGTATAAGGACGTCATGCTTCCCATGACGGTCATCAGGCGGCTCGCAACCAGCAGGTTATGCAATCATCGGGTAGAGACAAACACTGTGCCCCGTCCTCGTAAGGAGGCTGTCGTGTTTCACCCTTCATCTGGCGGCAAAAGGAAGAGCCTGCCTTCGCCCGCGTCTAGCGACACCTGGAGGCCCTCCATCTCAGGACTGTCGTCGCGCACGGGCGTCTCGGCGCCTGTCCATTTGTCCACCTCCCTGACAGACGCTTCGGGTACGTCGAACTCCACCGTCGGCCACGCCGTATAGGCGAACCGGTAGTTGTTGAGCATCACAGCCCGCCGCCCGTCGCTGTGCTCGAAAACGCCAATAAGGTAGTCCGGCGGCGGATCGACAGGTGCATGGACGATGTTTTTGATGCCCGTACCGCGCAGGAACCGCTTTGGGTCGTCGATAGGGTAGAGCCTATAGACGGCGCGGGCGGTGAGCTGCATCAGCGTGGGACCCAGGTTTTGGACTTGCTCGTTGATTCGGCGCGCCTGGTACCAGTGGCGCGTTCGCACGTTGTCGCGTGTAACGATGGCGCCGCCCTTTGGAAACTCAGGACTGACGGGTGTGAAGTAACAGAAATACCCGATGCCTTTGGACCCGTATGCGAGCGAGGTGTAGACCTGCCACATTAACTGGCCTTCGGTCGGGTCGGTATGAGGTCCATAGGGCATGCAGTTAATGAAATTCCAGAAGGGACGCGCGCTCGCCAAGCTATGGCGGCGCATGGCGTCCAGCGCCCGGCAGAGCCCGTCCCGGTCATCCCCTACGGGGAGGAAATAGGGGTAATAGTCCATCGAGAGGATGTCGGGATCGACCACATCAATGAATCGGCGCACGTAATCGTCATAGTCGCGGGCCGCCAAGTCCGCAGGGCGAAGCTGCGTGTAGTCGCCAAGCAAGTTGATCATGGGGAGTCGGCCGGGCCGCGTCGCGCGCAGGGCCCGAACCCGCTCCGCCAAGGCAGGGAACGCAGCGGCGTTGGGTTCATCGCGAACCACATAGCCCCAACATGCCGGCCCCTCGGGATAGTCCTCCGGCGCCGCGTCCCCGCAAGTGACAAGGGCCTTAAGCCCATGCCGTTCGCAGAGGTCTAGCTGTTTCAGCACGCGCTCGGGCGTGTCGGCGTGCATGTTCCCGATGACAAGGTTGAAATGGGCCTCGGCAACGAGCTGATAGTCCGCCTCCGTCAATGGGGGATCGCCGAACATGGCAATGACGAACCGGTCCTGAACAAAGCGGCCCGGAGCGTGCTGAGATTCTCCGGCCGAACATGACATGGCATTTACTCCCTCTGTTCGCCTGAAGCGGCGGCTGTGGCGGTCCGGGCCTCGGCCAGGCGCTCGGTCACGGCCGCCAAATAGGCTTCCGGGGCTCTGGGCTGGTAGACCCATCCCGTAAGCCCGGCCAGGCCTATGGCTTCGTAGTTCCACGCCTCACGAGGTTGGGCGTAGCATCGGCTTTCAGCAAGGTACCCTCCATACCCGAAAACGGTTGTCCCGGTAATGGTTACAGGAAACGGTGAACGTTGGCGCACACGGGCGCCCATCTGCCAGGTGAGTTCCAGCGGAGTCGCAACGATTGCAAGGTCTCCGCACACCAGAAAACCGGTCTCGATGAGCCGTCTCGGGTTGCGGAGAAGGACCAGCTCAAGCGCCTCGTCGAGCATCTCGCCAAACACCCGCTCGCGCGTCTTTTCCCAGGGCGGTATCGCTGGGCCGGCCGTCTTGCGGACCAGCGTCGGCAGCCCGGCCCGGCGCTCGCGCAGCTCCTCTTCCGTGACTTCAAAGGCGATCGGGACGCCGAATGTCTCCCGCCAGACAGACAAGCTGTCCGTCGCGACGGTCTGCCCATTCTTCTCCAACGCGGCCACGGCCCGCTCCGCTATAATGCGGCCGAGACGCTCCACGCATTCGAAATCGCTCTTGGGCGTATTCAAGTACATTCGAGGTATCTCGAAGCGTCTCACGCCTATCATCTGCACATTGGCCGCGCAGCCCGTCAGGAAGAGCACGGGCGCTGCCTGGCCCATCATCGCCTGGGCATGGCGCCGCGCAGCCCCAGGGTAGTCCGCTGTGACTTCGTTCCAGCCATAGTCAAAGCTGCACGGATGACAGCCGTAGCTGAGGATCAGCGCGATCGGACGGCGCGTCGCAGCATCGGAAAAGCGGACGGCGTCCACCCGGCCGTCGACAGGGCCCCAAGGCTCGGACCTATCATAGATAATCCGGTCATAGGTGTCCCAGCCGTACTCTGTCACCGCTGGGGACGCCTGCTCCTTTGCCTGGACGGCGCATTCGGATGCGCGTTCCACAAGCAGTTGAATGTAACGTTCTGACTCAACCGGGCCGTTGTGGTTGTGGGTCGCCGCATAGAATACGGACTCGAGAGGGACATCGGCTGCATGGCTTGCCGCCTCGGCGACTTGGGCGGCGGCAATGGGGTAAAGCAGGTCCGCCGTCAACAGCAGCGCTTGTGGACCATCCGACTCGATATAGAGAGCCTGCATAGTCAGCGGGTCGTGCACGGATGACGCGGGCTTGTCGCGCCCAGTCCATTCATAGGGCGTCCCATCGTGGGCGACAAACGTCCTGCCCATGCCGACGATCCAGTCGGGGAGCTCCGGCGTGACGTCTGCTTGGGCCGCTCCTATCCGGGGGAGAAGATGGTGATACCTGTTCACGGCGCCCTTTCAGCGTGTTAGTGCTTCTGCGAGTTCATCGTCCAAGGCATGTTCCAGGACGTCCAGCGAGGCTGCCGCACCAAATGCTTTGAGTTCCTCCGGCAACGCGCCGTACAGCGCTTGCATTCGGTCAGCATGGTCCGGGCTGGCACTAGCGTAGTCCAGCAACCCGGTCAGAACGTCGCGACGCTCGATGGCGGCGTAGTTGAGCCGGTTCACCGCCGTCCCATCGGCAAGCGTGACTGGCGGCGCTGACGACTTGCCCGCATAGCGTTCCATAAGGACAGCGAGTTTGGCGGGCGTGAGGAGCCCGACGGGCATCTCCCTGTCACGATACGCCTCGATGAATTCATCAAAGGTTACGCGCCAGTGATAACGCGTGTGCCCTGAATGAGGCAATGGCGGACCCTCGTCGAGATAGCATAGCGACCACTGATGTTGGGCCGACCAAGGCAAGATGGTCCGGTCGGTGTAGTCCTTGGAAGGACCGGGCGCCCGACCAACAATCTCGTCGAGCCGCACCTCTGCCGTTCCTTCGGGAACAGGCAGCCATGCGGCACTGAAAGCGCCAGCCCCGAGCAAATCCTCGAAGGGCACGTTCGCCCGCGACCCCCGCGTCAGCGTCTCAAAATCGCGCACATAACCCTCAGGATAGGCGCTGGAGTCTCGATCGCAGTCCCGGTCGGGATGCATCTGTGCAACAGGCACGAGCATGTCGCCTGTGGCGCACACCATGAGCGTCGGCGACGTGATCCGGTCATGATACGCAACCGGACTTACAGCGCAGTATGGGGCGGCGGCAAAATCGGCGCCGAATAAGGGCCGGAGCATTTCTATAATTGACGAGATATGCGCCATGACCGGCATCGGACTGTCGATGGGAGCAATCTCAGGGTAGCCGGTTATGGGACGGTTTTCTTCAAAATACGACAGGTTATAGGACCAGTTCACAACAGGGTAAAAGGCCGTTGCGGAGACGACGGGGAACAAGGACGCGGCCGCGGCCAAGACCATGTAGCCGGCCTGGCTCGCGCCGTTGAGGTGAATCCGCTTTCGATCCACAAAGGGCAAGCGACGAACCCAATGGATCATCGCGCACGTGTGGTTCACGCCGTTGGCTATGCCGAGCGTCTCTGGAGCAGGCGCCGCGGCATCCGGCGGGTAGTGCGGCGCCGCCACCGCCCAGCCGCGATCGCACCAGTGGTCCGGTCCCGGTATCTCGTCAATGAAGGGTTCGTAATAGACGTTGCAGAACGCGGGCAACAAAGCGCCCGACGCAACAAGGTCATGACGCGCCGTAATGCGCGCCAGAACTGATCCGGGCCGGCCGCGAATGTCCAAATAGGGAAGGCGCACGGTCGCCGTGATGTACGCGTCGCGCATTGCAACCTCGAGCACCTCGACAGCGCCTTCAAATCCAGTCTCCCTGCGTACGAACACTGCATCCTTGCCAACTCTGTCCGCGTAGGCGGGACTGCTTGCCATAACGACCAGGAGCCACAACACCAGGATTCTAGCGCCGGCATGCTTGACGCAGTTAAGGCATCCCAGGGACACGCTGCGTTTCATGCAAATAGGTCCTTCCTTGGCTGAGACGGGTCGAAGCAACGGGCTTCGGCCGCAGGAGGCGCTCCACAAGTCTGAACAGAAGCCCAGAGCGCCCCCTTGCGGCAAAGTCAAGCTTTCCTCGCATTCCCCAAGCGTGCAACGGCTTAGTTAAAGAAGCGGTTCAGATTCGCTACGCTCGGCGTGATCGGATGATCGCCCGGGTATTTGATGAATCGGACATGGCCGTCCATGAAAAGCACATTGCAGCCGCCGGGCACGTGATTGAACGCTGGCACGCCCTTGCTGTAGAGACCGGCGGCTTGAATATTGTCCCACATCACGGGCACCTCGCTTTGGGCCGTGGCGCCTGCGCCAGGATTGTTGATGTCCGTGATGAGAAAGCGTTCGACGCCTTCGCGCAGCCGCGGAAGCGACGAGCCGCCGCGGAGACCCTCTGTAGGCATGATAGAGCCGGCCGGCAATCCGAACAGATAGCTCCAGTCCCATCCCAGGAGGATGCCCAGCGCGGGGATTTCATGTACATCCTTGTCAAGCCACGATTGGCCCGATGTCCGGTCGTAAGGCCCGGCCCATGCGGCGAAGAGGCCGTATGTGAACGCGAACGAGTAGTTCCCGCCGGTCTGCGTCACCCAGCTCATGTACATATAGTCAATGGGCCGCCATGCGTTCATGTTGACGCGGCCGTCGTTGTGCGGACCGTCGGTAAGCTGCAGTACGGAGCCGCTGTCGTCGGAATAAGTGAAAGAGTCGTCCGAGGTGTCGAGCCACTGTTTGTGCCAGGCGTCCTTCACGTTTCCGCTGGCCGAAGACGGGCAGAAGAGAACATTGATGTCCGTCAGGTATTCGGGATAGATGAGATCGCCGGCCACGAACATGTTGCCGGCGAATTGGCCGGCGCCTGGGAGAAACCCATGCATGCTGGGCATCTCGTTGGTCGTCCAGCACAGGCCCTGAGGCGGGAACTTGCCGGCGCGATCTTCGCCTGAGTACATTTTGAACACAAGGCCCATCTGCTTCAGGTTGTTGGCGCAGCTCGCCCGGCGTGCCGCTTCCCTCGCGCGGGTAAGCGCTGGCAGGAGAATTCCAGCCAGGATCGCGATAATCGCGATCACAACCAGCAGCTCGATAAGTGTGAAGCCTTTCGTGCAGACAGATGTCTTCATTTCTCGATACTCCCGTAGTGCTGCCCGCCTGTGTGCGGGGCTTGAGATATTAGCAAGCTGACTCTTGGTTTTCCGCGCACAATAGCTCTGATACGAAGTGTTGTCTCGGGCAGTCCTTCACCTCCTCTCCGTTCTGCGGCGCGCATCGCTTACGGCCGACCCTATTTCATGCCGACCGCCCGGCAGCACATGCAGGCCGCGTCATCGACATAGCTGAGAAGGTCGTGCATGTCCCAACCTTCCAGCCAATCGCGCACATAAACGATCGGAATGCCTGTTGCTTTGCGCAAGCTGCGGAGGTTCCCTGGGGGGACCTCCCCAGTGCGCACCCCCAGCTCTATGGCTTCCATGAACAACTGCACGAGTTCCGCTCGACCGTCCGCTTCAAGTTGGCGCTCGCGTGAGAAGAACTCGGAGTGGCGCATTAAGAAAAGGAAAATGGCTTTCTCCGGATGGCCGACGGTCCATTGGAAGACATGCTGAATGAGGGCGCGTATGCGGTCGTGCGCGGAATCGATGGCCTCGAGCTGTTCCCGCAGCCCTTCGGCCGCCTCCACGTTGATGTCCCGGAAGAGTTCCCAAGCGAGCGCAGCTTTGCTCGAATAATGTGAATAGAGCGCCGCCGCCGAAAGGCCCACTGCCCGTGAGATTTCGGCGGTGGTCGTTCGGCAGTATCCCTTCTGAACAAAGAGCTCGAGCGCCGCTTCCTTTAATGGGACGCGGTGGTTAACTCTTCCCGTAGATGCCTTACTGTCAGGAGTCGGTGTTGTACGCATCGTTCTCACTTAGTAAGCGCTTACTTAGTAACATGATAGCACAAGCCTCTCCCGAAATCAAGACCGGCGATCAATATTCCTAAGTCACCCATTTTCAAATATTTGCATGATACGCCCAATCCTGCAGAATGGTCTACGCTCTCGGGCCGCAGACCCCACTCGGCGCATCGGTGCACCGAGTGGCTGCTTACCCGGCCGTCAACGGGATCCGACGGAAATCACGCCGCCCGGCATACGCAACGCAGTATGCCGGCGCGTCTCCACCGAAAAATGGGTGGTATGGAGAAAACCGCGCGGAGGCGAGAGATCGAAAAACAGGCTTGACTCTGATAGAGTCGAAACGCAATTGAGAAGGATTGCATAGGGAGCGAAACATGCAGATTGCTTTCTCTGTCTTGTTCGGTTTGGCGCCTGCATTGCTTGCCGAGGGCGCCGCCCATATTGAACGGGTTGCAGCCGCGCCGGACACGATCGTCCTCGACATCGCCGAGGGCGGCGGTCAGTCGTCGCGCTTGTACGCCTTCCAGCTCTACGAGCCAAGCCGAGACCTGTCGTCTGCGCCGAGCGTGTGGGAAGGGGCGCTGACGGATGAGCAGATTACCATCCCTCGTTACGGCGAAAACCATGAAGACCGGCTGTACCGCAGGTTTGTGTTGGCCGGCGCCGATGGGCGGACACTGGGTCCGCCGCGTTGCGTGACGGATCTCGAGGCGTTGCCCCGTCCCGACTTTGCCTTTCCCTGGCCGGCATGCAAAAAGGGGGTATCCGACCCGTCTCTGCGGGAGGATGTCCTGGCCCTCGGCGCGCAATATGTGGCGCTGAACTTCATGCTGTCGTCCGTCCTAAAACGGGAGGGCAACGCCGGCGATACCTACTGGGAGGTGGACGGCGAGCGCTTCGCCATCAACACAGACTACCTGGCGAGAGTCGACGAGAAGGTGAAGTACTACACCGATGCGGGCATCAATGTGACGTTGATTGTGCTTAATCACGTGCCGCAGGCGGCAGATCCGGCAAATCCGATGATTCATCCTGCGACGGACCTCGCTAACGCGCCGTTTCATTTGGGCGCCTTCAACTTGGCGGATATGCACGGTCTCCGGGCCTACCGCGCGGCCATCGAGTGCGCAGCGCAACGCTACAGCCGGCCCGACGCGGCCCACGGCTGGGTCAGCGGCTACATCATCGGCAACGAGGTCAACTCGCACTGGGACTGGTACAACATCGGGCGCATGGCGCTGCCCGACTTCGTCGAGCAGTACGGCCGGGCCCTGCGCACAGCCGATTTGGCCGTGCGCCAGGCCCATCCGGACGCGCGCGTCTATGTATCCCTCGAGCATCACTGGACAGCCACGTTCCGGCCCGACGCAACAATGAGCTTCGGCGCAAAACCATTCCTCGAACGGCTCAGCGCATGGTCCAAAGCCGAAGGCGATTTCCCATGGCACATCGCCTTCCATCCCTATCCCGAGGACCTGTACGATCCCTGTACCTGGGAAGACCGCCAGACCGTACTCAGCTTCCTCACGCCGAAAATCACGTTCAAGAATATCGAGGTGTTGCCAGCCTTCCTCAGGCAGGGACCAATCCGCTATGAGGGTGCGCCGCGCCGTGTCATCTTTTCGGAACAGGGCTTCCAGACCCTGGACAGCGCGGACGGCGAGGACCTCCAGGCAGCGGCTTTTGCCTACTCATGGAACAAGGTGCGGGATCTCGACGGCATTGACGCGTATATGTACTTCAGCCAGGTCGACTTCGACTGGCCGGGGGGGCTGCGAGTCGGTCTGTGGTCTCAGGAGAAGGATGCACAGGGACGTTCAAGACCAGGGAAGAAGAAGCGCATCCACGACGTGCTCCGCGCGGCAGGCACGCCTGAATGGGACCAGGCGGCCGCTTTTGCTTTGCCCATCATCGGCGCAAAAAACTGGGCGGATGCGACACCGTCAGAGGACATCGAGACTACGCCGTGCCTCGCCCCTGAATTGACGCTCATCAAGGACGGCCTACCCCTCTGGCAGATCGTTGTCCCTGCAGACGCCGCCCCGTCCGTGCATTACGCGTCGAAGGAGCTGCAACATTTCCTGCGCGAGATGTCCGGCGCGGAGTTGCCCATCGTGACCGAAGACACGCAGGCGCCGTTGCCCTCGATTCATCTGCGCATCGACGCCGGCGACCCGCGCCTGCGCGAGGACGGGGTCGCTATCACGACAGGGCCTGACCTCTCGTCGCTTACGCTTGCGGGCCAGAACGGACGAGGCGTGATCTACAGCGTCTACAGCCTCCTCGAACGGTATCTCGGCGTCCGCTTTCTTGCGAAGGACTGCGTCGCGACGCCTAAACGGGAGACCGTCACGTTGCCCCGTATCGACTACGTCCACACGCCGCCATTCATGTACCGCGAGACGCTGTATTTTGACAGCTTCCCGAAGGAGATCTCCGTGCGCCAGCGGCTGAACGGCCCTTATTCGCAATGCGACGAGGAAGTGGGCGGGAAATGGGCCTTCTTCCCTTATGTGCACAGCTTCAACAAGCTCGTGCCGCCGGAGGAGTACTTCGAGGAACACCCCGAATACTTCAGTCTGATCGACGGCAAGCGCACAGCCGGAGCAATCCATGCCCAGCTCTGCCTGACGAACCCTGAGGTGCTCGCCATCGCGAAGGAGCGCGTGTTCCAGTGGATCGAGGAACACCCCGACGTGCCCATTATTGATGTGTCGCAAAACGACGGCAACGGCTGGTGCGAATGCGAACAGTGCGCGAAGGTTGTCGAGGAAGAAGGATCCCAGCATGGCCCCATCCTGCGTTTTGTCAACGCTATTGCCGACGCCGTTGCAGAACGCTACCCGGACAAATGGATCGAGACCCTCGCCTATGCCTACTCGACCAAACCACCCGCTGTAACCACACCGCGCGACAACGTCATCATCCGCCTGTGCCATGCGGGCTGCTACTTCCACGGCTTCGAGCAATGCGGTCTCGGCGCGAACCTGACCGCCTACCTCGACCAGTGGAGCAAGGTCACGAAGCGGATATTCATCTGGCACTACACGACAAACTTCGCCCATTATATCGCCCCGAACCAGAATCTGCGGGGTCTTGCGAAGGACCTCAAATACTACGCGGCCCACGGCGTAAACGGCGTGATGGTCCAGGGAAACTACCAGGGTTCCGGCGGCGAACTGGCGGAAATCAGGCAGTATCTAGCGGCTCAGCTTATGTGGGACCCCGAGCAGGACGCCCAACGCATCATCTGCGACTTCTGCAACGGCTACTATGGGGCCGCGGCACACAACGTCCTCGAGTACCTCGCCCTCCTCGACAAAACAGCCGAAAACCCGGATGTCCACGCCTTCGGCGCTTGGGACCCCAAGGACACGGTCCCGCCTGAGCTTGTCGAGAAAGGCCTCGCCGTTCTTGCGCAGTCGCGCGCGCACGCAGGGGACGACGTTACTGTGCGCGGACGCGTCGAACGGCTGCTCCTTCCCCTGTGGTACATGCAACTGACTTACCCGGAACGCTATGGTCTGGATGAAGCGGACGCGCCGCGGCTGTTGACCGAGTTCGAGAAGGTTGCCCATCGCGAACAAGCGACTTACATCAACGAAGGCAAGCGCATGGACGATTGGCTCGCCGAAAGGAAGACCGAATAACACAATCAGCCGTGAATTGTGTTAAAATAAAGCAGACTACGAAGAAATAGGCGGACTCAGGTTGCATGTTTGATCAGGCATGAACGAGCTGAATCTCGATTCTTCAGGGTTGCACAGCTTGCCGTCGCCGGCCCAGAACGAGCCGGAAAAGAGCGGGCCCAAGGGAAGAATGAGCCGCAGGCGGCTTATCTTGCTTCTAGGGGTGTTGATTCTCGTCGCAGCGGTGGGGGCGTTCCACCATTTACGCACGTGGTATTACGAGCGTGAGCTGATGCAGATGGCGAAAGCCATCGTAGACGATTACAACGCGAATGACCCGGTGCCTGTGTCGCCCGAAGGACCCGAGGCCGATGTCGACGTGAACGTCACCGCCTCCCGCCAATACCTCCTTTTCGGCCCCATGACCGGCAAGATCACGCTGACCATCATTCCCCGGCCCCATGCCCCCGACTTACGGATCGGCGGCGTCTCCTACGTCTACGACCGGGTCGGGGACGAGTGGAAACTTATCGAGAGCTACCACGAGTGAGGCGAGAACCGCCTTTCGTGCCGGCTGCCTAGGGCAATACGGGCTGAGGTGCATCGGGCCGCGTTGGGGCCTGTCCCCAGGAAGCTACTCCCCGGCGTCTTCACGGATCTCCTTAAGCTTTTGCGCTTCGTCTAATTTGGCACGGGCAAAATCCGCAATGGGGCTGCCCTCGGTGCGCTCGATGAGGAGCGCTAGGGCCGCCGCCGGGTCGCTTTGCCGTAGGGCCGATTGCGCGCACGCCTCCGGCAACTGGTTCTGCAGGAAAAGATCGAGCCTTCTCCGGATGGAGCGCGCTATTCCTTCGTCAGGATCAGGCTTGGCAGCTTCTGGCGAGACGTCCTGCATAGAAGCCACCGCCTCTTCTCCCGTATCGGCATCAACTATGCGCATCGGCTGAGGCCCTGGCCCCCGAATCAGAACCTTTTTGAGGGCAGGCACGTCCATCCTCAGCACCCAGTCAGCCAAAGCAAGCAAAGCGTCGAACTGCTCGGCTGAGTCGGCGATCAAAGACGGATAGTTCGTCTTCGCCAAGGAAATGTCGGGACTCAAGTACTTGTCCCCCGCCAGCTTGACCGCCTTCTCAAAGCACGCGCGGGCCTTCCCGCCATCTGGCTCCTTCATTCCGAACAAGGCGACGACCCCCATGTGGGCCAGCACATCCGCGCGCTGCCAATCCTCGAGCTCGTGTTCTGCGAGGTACTTCTCATAGAGTGCAAGGGCCTTCTTCTCGTCGCATTCCTCCCGCTCGCGCCCGTTCTTGACGCTGCAGAACGGGTCTTCCCACTTGGCCGTCTCAAGAAGCGGATCCTGCCCCGCCCATCTGAAATCCGCTAGAGCTTCTGTATACGCCTCCGCAGCGACCAGAAGCGCCAACACGGCAAGGATTGCTACACTTCCCACTCTCATTGGATTTCCTCTGATTTGCATTACCACAGGCAGTTTGCCTTTAAGCCTTTCCTGCCCTGCGGCCATCCCTGTTAACTATGTATCTGTTCGGTGGTAATGTCAAGACCTAAACACAGCACAAAGAATGCTCTGCCTTCCATCCCTACCGTGCATAACTCGTGTAAACGTTCTGGGGATCATGTCGGTGACCGCTCTTCCCCTTTCCCTTGACCCGCCGGCGCCACGCGCCTATCATGTCTTTCCTTGGTGTTGCATGCAGCTTAACAAGCGGGGTGACTCATTATGAGACCGTATCTCAATGGCGGCGTAGGACTTGCAGCGGCAGTCGTTTTGGCGCTGGGAGCGTGCGCAGCCGGGGGCCGTGCGATGGCGCAGAATGTTCCGGAGAACCTGTATCGCGGGGAGTTGGTTACGTATCCTGGGCCATGGGCGTTCACGCTGGGCCGGGAACACATCATCCTGGTCAGCGACGCGCAACTCGAGGCGTTGGCCGACCCCGATCAAAAAGTTAACCTGACCCTGACCCGGGAACCACGCGAGGAAAGCCTGCGCGAGATCTGCGAGCGTGCGCAGGCGCGGGACGTCCGTACGTTGATTATTGCCTTCGACCATTTCTTCGCGCAATACCGCCCCGGGCAGGAGGGCAAGCCCCGCCGGCTCATGCCCGATACGGACGAATACATCGAGCGCATGGCGGCCATCAGCAAGTTCTGCGCTCAGTACGGCGTTGCGCTCGAGTTGAGCGTGTTGAGCCCCCTCGAGATCGGCCCGGGCTACGTCCGCGACACAGGCCAGCCCGGCGTCTGGATGCACTACCGCAAAGGGCTGCGCGATCCCAATTCGGGCGCATACAGCGTCCAGCTCTGGCGTCAACGGGTATGGTCGAACAACAAAGGGCCGCTCGAGCTGAAGGACGCCGGCGTGCGCGTCTTCGCCTTCCGCGAGCGGCCCATCAACGGCACACGCTATCGCGTCGTGAGGCCCGAGGATATTGTAGACATCAGCGACACAGCCCAGGTCGAGGTCTGGGACAACGCCAAAAGCCATCACGGCGACTACGACGCCGTCCGGGTGCGGATTCACGGCAGTGGAGGCGGGGCCGAGGGCATGGATCGTATCCTGGTTGTTCAGATCTACGAGACGCCGGAGATGGATTATTTCAGCGACAAGGCCCTCCCTTACCTGACGCATCTCGTCGACCGCTACGCCGACGCCGGCGTCAAGTTTAACGCGTTGTATTCGGACGAGATGCACATCCAACAAGACTGGGGCTATTTCAACCACCACGACAACGGGGAACTGGCCGTCCGCTACGTCAGCCCCGGTCTGGCCAGCCGGTATGCTGACACCTACGGCGAGCCGTTCCGCGATTTCGCGAAGTATCTGATCTACTTCTGCTACGGTCAAGAGGACACGGCCAACGACCTCAGCGCCAAGGCAGGCGTCATGCACGTCTGGGGCGACACCCCGGAAGACATCGCGGCGACGGCCCTGTTCCGTGCGCGCTACTACCACATGCTGCAGGACGGCGTGGTCGACCTGTTCGCCAAGGCAAAGCAACACCTCGAGGAACGGATGGGCTACCGCCTGTTGTCGCGCGCTCACGCGACATGGGCCGAAAGCCCAACCGTCGACCGCTGGGACGTGGGCCAGGGCCACCATGCGCGCCACCAGTACGAGTACACTTCCAACTTCGTCTGGTCGGACACCGTGCACCAGGCCGCTTCGGCCTGCTACGACTATTTCCGGTGGGGCGACTTTCTGACGGGCAACGGCAACGACCACGCCGAGGGCGGCTGGCTCGACAGGAACTACCTCGGGCTCGCCTTGGCCTGCTCGACGGGCATCATCAATGAGATCCCTTACTCGTACGGGGCCCATTGGGGGATGCCGCACGAAGTGAGCCAGCGGCGGAGCGCGTTGGTCAACGCCTACGGCGCCGCGGCTTGGGGACCCTACGCGATGGTGCAGGACATGGAGCACCGGGATGTCGAGGTGCTCCTGCTCTATCCGCTTGACCTCGTCGCCGCTGAGGAACGCTTTGGGAGCTGGATGACCCAGTACGGCTACGCCAACCTCATCAGTGCAGCCAAACTGCTCGAGTTAGGCGCCGTTTCAGACGGCGCCGTCGAGCTGTGCGGCAGGCGCTTCACGACCCTGGTCGCATTGTTCGAACCGTTCCCCTCTGAGCAACTGCTCGCGATGATGGAGCAACTAGCCGCCGGCGGCGGGAAGATGATTTGGTCCGGACCGCCTCCGCTGCGCACCCTCGAGGGCACGCCCGCCCTCGCGCAATGGCAGGAGCTGACGGGCGTTGCCTACACGCCCCGCCAGACTGTGGGCGTTCTAGCCCCAGGCAAAGAGGTCGTATTCGAGGGCCCCTTGGCTGACGTGCCGCCCATGACCATCCTGACCGACTTCATCGTCGACCGCATCTACCCGGTCGTGCCCGGCGCAGACGCCGTACCGACAGCGCGCGTGAAAGGGGACGTTGTCGGCGCACAACGCGCCACCGCAAAGGGCGGTAGCGTCACCTACCTCGGGTTCCGGCCTCGCGACGATCAGTCCGGCAGCTTAGGCTATGAGGAACGGCATTGGTTCGAGATGCTCGACACCTTGGGCGCCTATCCCCCCAGCGGCATCTTCCCCGGCGTCAACGACAACCCGCAATACCTATCGCGGACCACGGACTATCTCGTGTGCAGTTTCCCGAATGGCGCCGTCGCCGTCGCACCGCACATGTATGCGATCGAGGAGGCGTGGCCTGGCGGATTTGCACGGAACCGCGAAGAAGACCAGAGAATCCTCGAACAGATCGAACTCACGCCGGATGCTGTTACCCTGAACGGCTTCCATATGGCTGGTCACACCGTCGACTACCAAGGTCAGGGCTGCTTGACGTTCCGGGTCAACCCGAACGGCACGCTTATCGCCTTCAGTGGCGCGGGCGCCGACCGGATTACGGTGGACGGAAAGACGACGGTCTTCGCTGCCGCCCCGATGCCGTTGGTTGCATGGGCGCCGATTCAGGAGCATCGCCGTGTCGACGGCGGCGCCGTCATGCAGATCCGCGTCCACGGGACAGGTGAGGTTCGGATTCCGGCCCAGGAGCTCCCCGCAGAGGTTATGGTCGTAGCGGAAGGGCCCGCACCGGGCAGCCGCGGCGACGTGATCAAGAGCCAGATCAAAGATGGAGAGCTGATCCTCGAGATCGAACCCAACGGTTCCAACCGCTGGCTCTACGTCGCGCCGGCCTTATAGAACAGCATGTTACGAGGGGCCTTCAGCTACGAGCAGGTCTGGAGGTCCTCTCTTTAGAAGGTATGCGCAAGGATCGACCGGTTGCCCGGCTATTCGTACCTCGTAGTGAATGTGCGGGCCCGTCGCATTGCCGCTGGCGCCTGCGCGCCCAATGACTTCACCCAAGTGCACGCACTGTCCGCGCTTTACGAGTATCCGCGAGAAGTGGCCATACCGCGTCTCGATGCCGCCGCCGTGATCGATTACGACCAGCTTTCCGTAACTGCCGCAGCTATCCGCGAAACGCACGACGCCGTCGCCCGTGGCGACAACCGGCTCCTTGTTCTTGGCCCGGATGTCAATCCCGTTATGGTGACGCTTGCGGCCTGTATGCGGATCGATGCGGTAGCCGAAAGGTGAGTTGATTACGCAGGTTGCGGCGCCCGTGGGCCAGATGCGGGGAGGCGAGCCGATCATCGCCTTGCACCTGCCGCCCCTCGAGGTGGTGCATCCTATAAGACACAGAAGAGCAATCCCTGCGATGAAGACCGCGAGGATCCAGCGGAACAGAATGGCCTGCCAGTCATGATCCGTTTTGGAAACCACGATACTGCGCAACACGTTGTCAGTTCCTTATAGGATATCTATAGACATAATGTGCCTTTTGTGGGTGTTTTAGCAGATCATGGGGTATCTGTCAATAGATAGTTGGTGCTTTCGCTGGGCAGATAGAGGCCTTTGGATAGGGCGCCCAGCCTTTCAGAAACGCGACCGGACCTTCCCATTGTGCCAGGTCCCAGTCTCGAGAGATTGGGCTCTGCCAATCGAATGGGTACACGACTGCCGTTTGTTATCGTTTATTGGAGAGCGTTTTCGTGGCAGGGAAATAAGGAGATCGACGGCTACCGTGCCATTCTTTTTTTTGCCAAATACTGAATGGGCCACTGGTAATTGGAAAACATCAGCAGCGGGTTCAACATATCCGCTCAACATTGTTATACTGAATTTAGTATGTCGCTGTCGTTGAAAAGATTCCTACTTTACGCCAAGCCGTACTGGTTTCTCGTTTCTGGCGCGATTTTCTTCGGAGTTCTCAAGTTCTCCCTCGCCTTGGGCTTGCCTTTCGCGTTGGGATATGTGTTTGACAAAATCCTGCTCGCGGGGGATTTGAGCCGAGACCAGATGCTGTATCGGCTGTTCGCTGTGCTGGCATTGCTCACCCTGGCGATGGTGCTGCGGGTTCCCGTGTCGTTTCTGCGGTCGTACCTGTCGGCTAAGGCGGGACATCGGACGATTTTCGACATCCGCAAGGACCTTTTCCGCCATATCCAACGGCTTAGCCTGACTTATCACGCGACCCAGAAAACGGGTAACACGATTTCGCGGCTGATTAACGACCTGAATCAGGCAACGGGCGTCCTCGAACAGTGCGTTATCTCGATGTCGATGGACATCCTTTTCCTTGGGGGCGTGGTCGTCTTTCTGCTCTATTATGACTGGCATCTGGCCTCCGTGAGTCTGGTGACCCTGCCCCTCTACGGCCTGATTTTCAAGGCCCTCAACCCGCGGCTGCGCCAGGCGTCGCGCCAGGTGCAGGAGGAAATGGAGGAGATGTCCGGCGAGGTAACCGAGAAGCTGGCGGGACTTCAGGTGGTGCTGGCCTTTGCAAGGGAAAAGACGGAGGAATTCCGCTTTTTCAAGCGGAACCGGCGCTATTATACGCGGGTCTTGAGCCGGGTCCGCCTTCGTATGACCTTAGTAACCGTCGCGGAGTTCTTACAGGGCTTTGGACCGGTGATCGTCATCGGCTATGGCGGTTATCGGGTCTATACGGGGCTGATGACGCCCGGCGAGCTGCTTGTTTTTAACGGTTTCCTGGCCCACTTGTATTTGCCCACGCGGCGCTTAGCCGATTATTCGGCTATCCTCCAAGAGAAACTCGCGGCTATGGACCGGGTACTCGACATCATGGACGAAGAGCCGGACATCGTAGACGCGCCCCACGCTCAAATGCTTACGCATCCACAGGGCCGCATCGACTTCAATGACGTGTCCTTCAGCTATGCAGATAAACAGCCCGTGCTCCACGGGGTTGACTTCACCGTCGAGCCGGGTCACGCGGCTGCTATTGTGGGCCGCAGCGGCGCAGGTAAGAGCACCCTTGTAAATCTTGTGCCCCGCTTTTACGATGTAACAAGCGGTTCCGTCCGCATTGACGGCCACGACGTTCGGGATCTTACCTTGCGCTCTCTGCGCGAGAACATCGGCATTGTCTTGCAGGAGACCATTCTCTTCAGCGGGACGATCCGCGAGAACATCCTCTACGGCCGGCATGACGCCACCGACCCCGAGATGCTGCGGGCGGCCCGGATGGCGCATGTCGACGAGTTTGTCGATGCCTTGCCGGATGGATATGACACCATCCTGGGTGAGCGCGGGATTTCCCTGAGCGGCGGGCAACGTCAGCGCCTCAGCATTGCCCGGGCGTTCCTGCGCGACCCGCGCATCCTTATTCTCGACGAGGCAACATCGAACCTCGACTCCGGCGCCGAACAGATCATCCAGGACGCCCTGCGCGAACTCATGCAGGGCCGCACGACTTTGGTCATCGCCCATCGCTTGTCGACCATTGTCGACTGCGACTTCGTGGTCGTGCTTGAGCGGGGGCGCATTGTGCAGATCGGGTCGCACAGCGAGTTGATCAGCATCCGCGGCCCCTACCGGCAGTTCTGCAAAGAGCAGTTCGGCGCTGTCGAGCTCGAAGCCCTGCATCGCCAGGCGATCTAGCACCTTCCACACCCGGTCAAACACAGGCCTACCTGCTGACGCCTGCTCGAAACTCGGCCTCGAGGATTTCCATGCGTGGACACGCGCCGGGGCTTTCCTGTAAATTCAGGGGCGTCAACCGAAACCAACCGGGGATGTACGTATGATGTCGCTTGCCATCTTCCTCTCCTGTATGGTCGCAGGCCACCAAGACCCCGCCGCGAAGCCGCACCCATTCCTTTTTGTCACTCAAGCCGAGGCCAGCCGCGCCCGGGAGGCGGTCAAGGCAGACGAGGCTCTTGCGGGGGTCATGAAAAAGATCCTCGATGCGGCGCGCGAAGGAAAGGTCGCGGGATTGCCCCCGCTCGAACGCGCTTGGTGGACCGAGGCCAGAAACAAGCCCTGGGAGGCCATTTACCCGGAGATCAACCATCACACGGGCAAAGTCCCCCGCGAATGGGCCGCTCTGGCAATGGACTGCGCCTATGCGCACTTGCTGTCGCCAGGATCTGGGCTTAGCGTCAAAGGTAAGGAAGTGTTGCTTGGTCTGTCAGACTACACCTTCGAGTTCGAGCATTACGACGTAGGCATGAACTACACAACGTGGGGCGTCACGATCCTCGAGGCCTACGACATTCTCTACGACGTTTTCTCGGAAGCTGAACGGTCCCGTATGGACGCCTTCTTCAAGCGGATGCTCGACGCGGTCGTTGCGAACGATGAGTACTGGATTGCCCATGAAGTAGGCGGCCCTCTGAATAACCACTACTTGTGGCACAAACTGTGCCGGCTCATGTACGGCCTGTTCTACGGTGAGCCGGCCCTTGTCGACGAGGCGCTCTATGGTAAGAAGGGCGTGCTCGACTGTCTCCGCTACGGATTCACCGACGACGGACTCTGGCTGGAGGCTTCCCTGAACTATCAGTTCGCCGCCACCGCGCCCATGGTCCTCATTGCCGAACTCCTTGAGAATGCAGGGGCTGATTTCAGCCTCTGGGATTTCCAAACCGACGACAGCCGCACGCTCCGGCAAGCCTACGACGCCCTTTTCGACACGCTCTTCCCTGACCGGACCCTTCCGAACATTGGCGACTGCTACGGACGGCGCGGCCATCTCGGCGCCAGCCCCGACTATGGCATCCTCTTCGCGCGATTTAAAGACCCTCGATATGCCTGGATCCTTAACGATTACGGCAAAGCCGGTCTGGACGCCCTTTTCTACGGCGTTTCCCCGTTACCTGAAGGGACGGCTCCGCCCATGTATTCGACGCTGTGGCCTGAGCATAACTATGCCATGCTCCGCAGCATCGAGGGCGACCACTACTGGACGGGCGAAGGATGGAGCCTGTTCGCCAGTTTCTCGAACGCCCCTGTTCATCAGCACGCCGACAAGCTGTCGATCATGCTTTTCGGGAACGGCCGGCATTGGCTCATCGACTGCGAGGCGCGCGCGTCTGTTTATCACGCCTTTTCCTCAGCGGTTCAGCGCGAGCTGAACCGGCAGACCCACTGCCACAACACGGTCCTCGTTGACAACCGGAGCCAGCGATTCCCAGACGGCAGGCTTGAGCTGCTCGAGTACCACGCATTGCCGGAGGTCAAACGGCTTACCATGGGCGATCTCCACGGACGCCTCTACGAGGGCGTCCGGCAAATGCGGACCCTCGTCGTAACGAGCGACTACGTACTTGACCTTTACCAGGTGGCATCCCGCGAGACTCATGACTATGCATGGCTCGCCCATGTCAACGGCGCGTCAGCAGGCGTCTCGGCTGATGGATGGCAGACCATCGCCCTGCCTGATGCCGTTCCCTGGAACTGGCTGCGAGATGCCGAGGCCGTGTCAAACCAGGCACGCTACTGGGAGGTCTTCGCTGATGGTCAGGACCGTTTCGCGATGGATGTAGCGACGGACGCGCCTGTCGAGGCAGTGCGATGCGGCTTCCCGCGCGACGACAGCGAGAATCCCGAGACCTGGCCGATGCGCATGTTGCGCTGTACGCGTCCCTCGGCATGGTTTGCGGCCCTCTACCGGCTGGGCCAGGACACATCTCCGGCCGCAATCGAGGTCGTGCCGGCGGAATTGGGCCGTTACGCTGTGACCGTGCAGTTCGGATCAACGGCGCGGACTCATCTCATCCCCGCCGTGCCGCTTCAGAACACGGGATCCTGAAATCCCCTCTGCCGCGCCACGCAGGCATCAGCCGTCTGACTGGGCGGCAACTACCGGCGCCGACTTCAGCTCCAGGAGAGCTTCCCCAGCCGTATTCGCAACAAGCAGGACGTCGCGGGAGCCGATCGATCTCCGGTGGACAACCGGCCACGGGCGCAGTTCGGGCGCTATCGCTATCAACCAGCGCCAGTCTTCCGCCTGCACAAAGAGGAAAGCCGGTCCATCCGAGGCGAAGGCGGCGGCGAAATCACGGACCTCGCGGGTCATGG
>CAZBQH010000517.1:0-3047 GCA_964493915.1 uncultured Nitrospiraceae bacterium | reverse complement strand
GACCTCTTTCCAAGTTGCCCAATCTCGAGCTGGACCCTGCGGCGCATTTCGAGCAAGAGCAAGTAGCTGCCGCGGTCTTGCGCCTCGTTGGCTACGTGGGCCCACGGAATCTTGACGTGCTTGACCGTCCCGTCTAAGGAAAGATCGTCACGCCAACGGAGCGCCACGGGAATGATCCGGATACGGTTGCGCACCGCGAGGAGCATTTCGCTGAAGGCAAGGTCCGTGTGGTAATCCGGCATGAACCAGTCGACCTCCTGAGTGTGGATAAGAAAGAGAGCGACCGGGGGCGCTTCTGTATTCCCGAGGTGAGCCAATTCCTCGAGGTGCCGGCGGCCCCGTTCCGTAACAGCGTCCGGAAACATGGCCACTCGGTTGCCGAAAAGCGTGCACGACTTAACCTCGAGGAGAAATGTTTCCGGCCCTTGGCGCATCAGGAAGTCAAAGCGGTTGCGCCCTATAGGAACTTCATGGCGCAGAACCTCGCTGTCCTCGAGCCCGGGAATGGCGTGTGATGACAGGAGGTGCTTCGCGACGGCGTTGTTGATATGTGTGTGGAGAAAGACCGGCGCCCGATCGCGCTCGACGGCGATGACCGTAAAGCGTGTTTTTCGGATACCGCGGTTAGCGGCAGGGGACTCGGCGACATACAGGGGAGCGCCGGGCAGAAGCAGTTCCCAGAGCCTGCCGGGATTCGGCAGAAAGGCTTGTATACGGCCCAGTTTTTCTGAAGAGCAGATTACTGTAAAGCGGTTGGGCCGCCCTTCATATCGCGCTTTGAATAGGGAAAGGGAAGCAATCTCGGGAACTCGCATGGCATTGCACTCCGATCGGGGCGCCTCCGGTTGGTCATACCATAACACAGGTTCTGTCCCGTCGCCGCGCCTCTGGCGGTGCAGTGATACGGCATCCATGTCGGGGCAAGGCATGTTCGGCCGCATGAAAGCAGAGGCGCCCTGTACTGGCTCCCATCCGGCAGGTTATGGTATGTAGGGACCGTCGCGGGCCTGGAATCCACAACCACCGCGTGTCAACAGTCCGGAGCAAGGCAATGGAGCAACTCTCTTTTCTGAGCGAAGACCAGGTTCGACATATCCAGCGGGAATTTGGTACGCCTGTATTTGTCTATGACCAACGCACGCTCGAGACCCAGGCACAGAAGGTTCTCTCGTTCCCGAATGCCTTTGGGCTCACAGCGCGCTATGCTATGAAAGCCTTGCCGACGGCTGCCATCCTGCGTATACTTTCCGCGACCGGCCTCCATATAGACGCGAGCAGCGGGTTTGAGGCGGAGCGTACGCTCAAGGCGGGGATCCCCCCAAGCCACATCCAGATAACGGCGCAGGAAATCCCCAAAAACCTCCGAGACCTTGTCGATGCGGGCGTGCTGTTCAACGCCTGTTCGCTGCGGCAGCTTGACGTGTACGGCCAAGCTTATCCCGGGAGCGAGGCGTGCATCCGCGTAAACCCCGGGGCGGGATCAGGCCACAGCAATCGCACCAATGTGGGCGGGCCTTCCGCAAGTTTCGGGATTTGGCACGGCCATCTTGATCAGGTTGAGGAGATCCGGCGCAGACACGGACTGCGCATCGGGCGCATGCACACCCATATCGGTTCCGGGACGGACCCAGAGGTCTGGAACCGTTGCGCAAGGCTTTCTTTGGGCATTGCCGCCGATCTGCCGGATGTCCACACGCTGAGCTTAGGAGGCGGTTTCAAAGTCGGCCGCATGGCCGGAGAGCCGTCGACAGATCTCGAGGAGGTGGGCCGGATCATCGCCGGTGATTTCCAGGCATTCTACAAAAGGCATGGCCGCAAGCTTCACCTCGAGATCGAGCCGGGAACGTTCCTTACAGCCAATGCCGGGGTCCTCGTGTGCTCCGTAATCGATGTGGTGAACACGGGCGCGCACGGTTACTGGTTCATCAAGACCGACAGCGGGATGACAGAGATTCTGAGACCGGCCATTTACGGCGCTCAACATCCCATCGTAGTGGTCCCTTGCGACAGGGAGGAACGGTCAGCCCGTGAGTATGTCGTTGTAGGCCACTGTTGTGAAAGCGGCGACATTCTGACGCCGGCCCCTGGCAATCCGGAAGCGCTCGAGCCCCGCCTTCTCAGGGAAGCCCGAATAGGCGATGTGCTTGTTGTGGGGGGAGCAGGCGCCTACTGTTCAGCAATGTCCTCAAAAAACTACAATTCGTTCCCCGAGGCCCCCGAAGTGCTGTTAACTGCGCATGGAGAGTTTCGGGTTGTGCGCCGGCGCCAAACGCTCGACCAGATGGTGCAGAATGAAGTGTAGCGGTCCCCTCAGCTGCTTATGCTCTCTCACGGTCGCGGCGGACCACCTGCTCCACCATGAGCACGCCTACCCCGACGAGAACCAAAGCAAGGGCAAGCAGGCCCGCGATCTGCAATGCGGAAAGCCCCTCTTTCTCTATGTGCTCGAGAAAATCCATGAGCGGTTCCGGCAGATACTCGGTAGCGGCGAACACGGCAAAGCCATTGTAGAGGAGATGAGCGAGCATCGACACGTAAAGCGAATTCGAACGGAGAACAAGATAGGCCAGCATGCCGCCCGTAAGGCCGGTCACGAGGACGCGATAAACGTTGAGGTGCGAAAAACCAAACAGCAGGCCAATAACTATCACCGTCGCCCATGCAGGGAGACGGTTTCGAATGCTTGACAACAAAACGCCCCTGAAAAGCATTTCCTCGCAGATTGCCGGCGATACAGCCAGCATGAAGACAAGAGAGGCGAGCCCGCCTGGAACGAAGTCGATGCGATAGAGACGGGCCATCTCCTCAGCGAGCTCGCGAGGCATCGGGAAGACGTGTTCGAGCCAGGTATTCAACAACAACATGCATAGCATCCAGCCTGCGGCAACTAGAGAGGCTCCTGCGACAGATCCTAGGGCGGGCATATGCAGACTCAGCGCAGAACGTATGCGGACACGGAGAAACCAAAGAAGAAACAGCGTCGGGAAAAAGAACAGGGCCCATTGCGTGATGAGCATGCCGCTGAAAATATCCTGGGCCTGGACAAA
>CAZBQH010000516.1:0-9567 GCA_964493915.1 uncultured Nitrospiraceae bacterium | reverse complement strand
GGTGATGCCCGTGAGCCTCGATGCGGTCGAGGCGGTGCTGCCGCGCTTGACGAGCGTGCAGCGCGAGATGCTGCTGGTGCAATACATCTGCGATATGCGGCCGGGCGAGGTGTGCATGATGACGCCCGGCCAGATCGACACGAGCGATGAGATATGGCTGTACGAGCCGAGGCATCACAAGACACTGCATCGGGGCAAGGTACGCGTGATTGCGATATTGCCGGAAGCTCGCGAGATTGTTGAGCGGCGGATGCAGGGCAAGGGGCAGGATGAGGCGTTGTTTTCACCGCGAGAGTCGTATCTGGAGTATCTCGAGGGGCGGCATAGTCGGCGACGAACGCCGGCGGGACAGGGCAACGGCCGGAAGGCGAATCCGATGATCCACGCGGGCGACTTCTGGACGACGGCGAGTTACGGTGGCTGTATCCGGCGGGTGAGCAAGGCTGCCGGCCAGCCGTTCACGGTGAACCAGTTGAGGCATACGCGAGCGACGGAGAATCGTGCTTTGGTCGGCGCCAAGATCGCGGCGGTTCTGCTGGGGCATGCGGAGGGATCGCGCGTTACTGACCGCTACACACATACCTCGTTGCGCGATGAGGCACGGGAAGAAGCACGGCAGCAGGTCAAGAATGCTGCGAAGCTGTTATCTCGTTCTCAACGCGCTCACTGATCTCCACTAACACACGTGCTCGTTCTACTTCATCGAGCTTCCGGTAGGCATTGAGCAGGGCCTGCTCCTGACTAGACAGCGATGGCATGCTTTCGACACGCTGATATGGTAAGAGTGAGGCCAGCTCAACGCCGAGGGCCGCAGCCAGGTTCTCGGCTGTTTTCTGCCGGCAAGCGTGGGTACCGTTTCTCAGCAGCCGGGAGAGCCTAGGGGCTGTGATTCCCGCCTGTCCGGCGATTTCCTCCTGTAGCCGCGGATCGCGTTTCACCAACGTACGCAGCGCGTTTCCGTCGATTACGATATTTTTTCCGCCCATACATGCACCTCCTACAAAATCAGAGAAAGACGTGGTAATTCGCCAAGTTTTGTGATGCGTAACCCTGTAGATCGACCAGCCCTACACGCTATTTTACAACATTTCCCATGCAAGGTCAAGTAAAAATACGCAAAAACCGGAAAAAAACACTTGACAAGTGCAACCGCATGCAGTAAAATAGGACAAGTCAAGAGCAAGCTGTTGTGGCGGATGGCCGAGATTCGGCAGTAGCCACGCGCAAATATGGAGGAAACATGTATGGATGCTGCGGTAAAGGACAAAGCAAGCGCGGGGCCAGACAATTCCCCCCTGCTGACGCTTGATGAGCTTGCGGCGATGCTGCGCGTCAGCCGCAAAACGGTGTACAACCACCTGACCGCCGGCCCGCCGGATGGCAGCCAGGACGGCGACATCCGCATGATCAGGCAGAAGCGGATCGGCGGCAGGCGGTTTTTCCTGCGTTCGAGTGTGGAAGCCTTTTTGAAGTAAGGAGAGCCTATGGGCGTGACGATTCAGGCGTTTCAGATCGAAAACGTCAAGCGTGTGAAGGCGCTGGCGTTGGAACCTTCGCCGACCGGTCTGACGATCATCGGCGGGGGCAACTGTTCGGGCAAGACCTCGGCGCTGGACGCGCTTGCGTGGACCATCGGCGGTGCGAAGTTGGCGCCGGATGCCGCGCAGCGCGACGGTTCGATGAATCCGCCCCACACGAAGATTACCCTCTCCAACGGGATCGTCGTGGAGCGGAAGGGGAAGAACAGCACGCTGACGGTGACCGATCCGACGAGGCAACGGGCGGGGCAGGCGTTGCTTGACGGCCTGTTCGAGCCGCTGGCGCTCAACCTGCCAAAGTTTCTCGACGCGAGTCCGAAGGAGCAGGCCGAGACGCTGCTGCGCATACTGGGGATCGGGGATAAGTTGCGCGACCTCGATCTGCGCGAGCAGAAGACGTACAACGAGCGGCACGCTATCGGGCAGGTCGCGACAAGCAAGACGAAGCACGCGGAGGAACTCCCCTACCATCCTGACGCACCGGACAAACCGGTGTCGGTGAGTGATCTGGTCAAGCAGCAGCAGGACATACTCGCCCGCAACGGCGAGAACCAGCGGAAGCGTGAGCGGCTCATATCTCTCGAGGGCCGAGCGGAGGCACAAGCTGATGTTGTTGAGACGTTGCGCAAGAAACTTGGTGAAGCAGAGAGGACGATGGCGGCGTTGCAGTCCGATCTGGCCACCGCCCGTAAGACGGCGGCGCAACTGGAGGACGAAAGCACGGCGGAGATCGAGGCCAGCATTGGAGAGATCGAGAGCCTCAACAGCTGCGTATCGGCCAACATGGCTAAGGAGCGGGCGCGGGACGAGGCCGCCGAATTCACGCGCCAGTATGAGCAGCAGTCGGCCGAGCTTGATGAGATACGCGCTCAGCGTCTGGCTTTGCTGGAGGGGGCGAATCTGCCGCTTGAGGGGCTGACTGTGGAAGAAGGGCAACTGAAATACCTCGGCCATACGTGGAAGGACATGGCCAGCAGCGAGCAGCTGCGCGTTGCCGTTGCGATTGTGCGGCGGCTGAAGCCTGATTGCGGGCTTGTGCTGCTGGACAAGTTGGAGCAGATGGATACGCAGACGCTCGCCGATTTCGGCAAGTGGCTGGAGCAGGAGGGCTTGCAGGCGATCTGCACGCGGGTGTCGGTTGGCGAGGAATGCACGATCATCATCGAGGACGGCCTTCCCCAGGGGCAGAGCTACCTCGACGTGACGACCGGCGTCTCCGGCACTGTGCCGGACGCCACCGAACAGGCGCAAGTAGAAAAGGAGAACGGATACTCATGGGATTGAGCGTAACACGTGGGAAACAGGTCACTTTTCAACGGGCAGTGATCTACGGGCCAGAGGGGATCGGGAAAAGCACATTGGCGAGCTACTTCCCGAACCCCGTCTTCCTCGACATCGAGGAGGGCACGGAACAGATGGACGTCGCCCGACTGCCAAGGCCGCTGAGTTGGCGGGCAACACTGGGAGCGGTGCAAGCGTTACAGCGAGAGCCGAGCGGCTTCGGCACGCTGGTGATCGATACGGGCGACGCGGCCGAGCGGCTGGCGATTGCGGCCGTGTGTGGCGAGCACGGGCTGTCGGGCCTCGGCGGCAACAACGATTACGGGCACAGTTACGGCCTGCTTGCGAAGGAGTGGGGGCAGTTCCTCGATGCACTGACCGAGCTGCGCAAGGCGATGAACGTCGTGATTGTCTGCCACGCCCATCAGCGGCGTGTGGAAATACCGGAAGAAACCGGCGCCTACGATCATTGGGAGTTGAAACTCGAGAAAAAGACTTCCGCCCTGACGCTTGAGTGGGCGGATATGGTGCTGTTCGCCCGCTACAAGACGATGGTGGTGAAGGATGAGAAGACGAAAAGCAACAAGGCAACGGGCGGTCAGCGCGTGATCGCGACTCAGCATCACCCGTGCTGGTCGGCGAAGAATCGGCACAGTCTGCCGGCGGAACTGCCGTTCCCCAACGGCAGCGATGCTTTTTTGCTGCTGGCACCTTGTTTCCCGGGACCAGCACTCTCCGAAGCTGCTCCTCCGCCTCCGCAGGCACCGAAGCCTGCACCGCCGACCCCGGCTCCGACCCCTACACCTGCAGTACCGACACCGACACCGACACCGGCACTGCCTGCCGGCATGAATGAGCAGTTGCGGCAGTTGATGGCCGACAAGGGGATCGGGGCAGGCGAGTTGATGGAGCAGGTGTACAAGCGGGGGCATTTCCCGTCCGGCACGCCTATCGAGAACTTGCCGGCTGATTATGTGGAGGGGGCGTTGCTTCCTCACTGGGCCAAGATCAGCGATCTGATCCTCAAGCAGAGAGGGGGTGCCGCATGACGAACGAGCACGAGTTTGGGTGGGAAGACGAGATACAGGACGACGGCTCGGCGGGGACGTTGCTTCCTCCTGGCGATTACGACTTTGTTGTGACGAAGTTCGAGCGTGCAAGGCACAACGGCAGCGAGAAGCTTCCTCCCTGCAACAAGGCGGTGATTTACATGGAGGTCGGTCCTCAGAGCGTGGAAATCAAGCACAACCTGTTCCTGCACACCAAGACAGAGGGGCTTCTGTGCGAGTTCTTCCGCAGCATCGGGCATCGCCGGCATGGCGAGGCATTGCAGATGAACTGGGCGATGGTGCCCGGCAGCACGGGCAGGTGCCGAGTCGCACACCGCACGTACAACAACGAGAAGTACAACGACGTGAAGAAGTTTCTCGATCCACCAGCGGCAGCATCCCAGCCGCCGCAACAGGCAACGCAGCAACGCCCACAACAGCAATCACAGAGAGACTACGAGTGGTAGTCTGACACCTGATCACATCAAGGAGGACAAGCAAATGTTTAAGTTTGAGCGTGATGGTTCGACCATCAATCTCCTGGTCGATACCAGTATCCCCGCTACCGACTCCCCCGTATCAGGGAACACCCGCCTTGTCTTCACGCACACGCGCGGTCCGGACAGAATATCCGCCATCCTGCTGCTGCGCTACCTGGAGGAACGTCTCAAGCAGCAGGATCAAGAGCGTCTGGAAACGACCAGGTTCCTGAGACGCCAATGGGGCGTGGCCGAGCGAAGCGCCGCCGCCCTGCGCGGCCAGATCACGAAGCTCAAGAAGCAAGTCGAGAAGTTGGAGGGCCAGAACAAATGATGGAGCTGCGGCCCTATCAGACGGAAGCCCAACTGGCAATCGAACGCGAGTGGGCGAAAGGCAACCGCCGGACGCTGATGGTGCTGCCCACTGGCACCGGCAAGACCATCGTGTTCTGTGCGTTGGCGTCAGACGCTGTGCGTAACGGCCAGCGCGTGTTGATACTCGCCCATCGGGGCGAGTTGTTGGACCAGGCGGCGGACAAACTTGCACGGGCGACGGGGCTGGGCTGTTCGGTCGAGAAGGCCGACCAGACGTGTTTCGGTTCTTACTACCGCGTAGTAGTAGGGAGCGTGCAGACGCTGATGCAGCCCCAGCGGTTGGCTCAGTTTCCGCCGGACTATTTCGGGGTGATCATCATCGATGAGGCACATCACGCGCTGGCCGACAGCTACCAGCGCGTGTTGTCGCATTTCGACGGCGCCAATGTGCTGGGTGTAACTGCTACGCCCGACCGTGGCGACATGAAGAACCTTGGCGAGTTCTTCGATTCGCTGGCCTACGAGTACACACTTCCCCAGGCGATTCGCGATGGGTTTCTGTGCCCGATCCGGGCTCAGACGATCCCTCTTGAGATAGACCTGACGGGTGTCGGTACCCGGGCGGGCGATTTCGTTGCGGGCGAAGTCGGGACTGCGCTCGATCCGTATCTGGCGCAGATTGCCGACGAGATGGACAAGCATTGCCGCGGGCGGAAGACCGTGGTGTTTCTGCCGCTGATCGCGACAAGCGAGAAGTTTGCGGCAATGTTGCAGGTTCGCGGTTTCTCTGTGGCGGAAGTGCATGGGACGTCGACCGACCGGAGCGAAGTGCTGGACGGTTTTCAGCGTGGCGACTATGACGTGCTGTGCAACTCAATGCTGTTGACTGAGGGGTGGGACTGCCCCCATGTGGACTGCATCGTATGCTTGCGTCCGACGCAGGTACGGTCGCTGTATTGTCAGATCATCGGTCGGGGTACACGGACGTGCCCCAACAAGAGCCACCTGCTGCTGCTCGACTTCTTGTGGCTGAGCACGCGGCACGAATTGTGCCGGCCTGCGCACCTGATTGCCGAGAGCGACGAGGTGGCAGAGGCGATGGTTGCGAACATGGCGACGGCGGAAGGGCCGGTCGATTTGCAGGATGCGGAGAAGGCGGCTGAGGGCGATGCGATAGCCGCTCGGGAGGAGGCTCTCGCCAAGAAACTGGAGGAAATGCGCCACCGGAAGCGGAAGTTAGTGGACCCGCTGCAGTACGAGATGTCGATTGGTGCAGAGGACTTAGCCGGCTACGTGCCGGCGTTCGGGTGGGAAGCCCAAGCGCCAAACGAGGCTCAGCGAGAGCGGCTGGAGCGTGCGGGGCTGTTCGCTGACGAGATCGAGAATGCAGGCAAGGCGGAATTGTTGTTGGAGCGGCTGGACCAGCGGCGGGCTGACGGGCTGACGACTCCGAAGCAGATACGGTTCCTGGAGAGCCGTGGTTTCCGACACGTCGGGCAGTGGGAGTTCGAGGCGGCCCGGCGGCTGATTGACAGGATAGCCGGCAATAGCTGGCGGACACCCCCCGGCATTGTGCCGGAGGCATACGTGCCAAAGAGCAAGCAACCGCAGCAGAGCGATCTGCTGAATGTGTGAGAAAGGATTACCTATGAAAGAAGACAAGGACAAAGAGAAGAAGGCTGAGGAGAACGAGAGCCAGCGCGTGCAGGCGGACTATGCGGACCTGCTGAGGGAGGTTCGCGACATGAAGGAGTTGACAGATACGAAGGCATGGCAGCGGCTGCATCGGAATATCCGAGCGAAGATCTCTGCCCATGCCGACGCCGTGCTCGACGCGGAAAAGCCGCGGGAGGTGGTGCAACATCAGGAAGGGGTGAAAATCCTGCGTGAAGTACTCGCGTATCCGAAGGCTCCTGTCGACTTGCTCACAGAGTTCATCAAGGCGACACCGCTGTTCGCTCGCATGATGCCGGTGCGTGCTGAGTGGAACGAGGCGTTGGGGAAGATCGAGTTGATCGAATCATAGTCATGGCCTGGGGGCGCCGGCCGTCGGCGTGCAAGTTCTCCCGCGCAGGCGGCGGCGCTTCCGGTCGTTTTCTTCACACGGGAAAGGAACAGGCGATGAGAATGACAAGAATCAGCGTGACGGCGGGCGAGAAGTGGGGACACCCCACGGAGCAGTATGCGAACCAGAACGCCCGGGTGATGCTGGAGGCTGAGTTGGGGATGGGCGAGGACCCGCAGAAATCTCTCAAGCGGCTTCAGATGATCGCGGATCGGCTGCTGGGCGACGAGAAGCGGGTGCGGGTGGCGAATGCCAATGCAGAAGCACAGATGAGAACTGTAGAGTATCAAATGAGGCTGACCTGCTGCGATATCGCACAGACGCTGGCGGGCTTAAGAATGCTACAGGCCATCGAGAACAAGAACGAGCGCGTCCGGGCCGCCATCTGCGACATGAAAGAGGACCTGCACCGGCATGACGAGAGCGCCAATGAAATGGCTGCCACGTACGCTGGCCTCTGTAAGCAACTCAACCAGCCGACGCCCGCCAACATGGTGCAGACAATGGTCGACGGTTCCAGCGTCGGCGAGATGCTGGCATGCCGCGAGTGCGGCAGGCTAACGATCGGCCATTGGGACTATGGCCATAGCTGGCCAGAGAAAACCCTGTGCCGGAACTGCTACAACGCCCCGCAAAAGGAGCAGGAGCGCCAGGAGGAAGTCGCCGCACTGCCGTATCAGGTGGAGCGGGCGGCGGGTGTGCCATGCAACAATACCGAGTGCGTGTGCCACAGCTCTCCTGATGATGGCTATCCGCTTAATTGCCTGGCACCGGGCAGTATCGTGGCGGAGTGCGAGAATTACGTTCCGTGCCCGGAGCTTACGATCGACTACGACGCCCTGCCCTACCAGGATGAACGGAAAGACGGTGTTCCGTGCGCAGAGGACATCGACTGCAATTGCAGTATTGATCGCTGCACCACCTGCACCAGTTACGAGCCTGAGACGCCGCTTATGCCGGACGAGCCATGCCAAAACGCCGAATGCGATGAGCGAGACGCCGATGCACCCGGCGGCTGTGCGGCGGGCAGTGCAGCCGTGTGCGTAAATTACACGGGCGCCGACGGCAAGCCGAGGTTCAGCGTGCCGGCTGGCGAAACCGAGCCTGACGACGAGCCGGACGACGACGATGCGGCGGCAGAAATGGCGGTGGTGTGATGCTGATCAAGGCGCTATCGGTCAAGCAGCCGTGGGCGAATATGATCGCGAGCGGCAAGAAGACAATCGAAACGCGCACCTGGCGGACGAATTATCGCGGGCTGCTGCTGATCGTGTCGAGCAAGCTGCCCGACACGGCCGCGATGCCGGCATCGGAATGCCCAGGCCCGTTCGGCGTGGCGTTGTGCATCGTCGAGGTGATGGACTGCCGGCGGATGTTGCCCGGCGACATTCACGCGGCGTGCTGCGGCTGGGGTTCGGAATTGTATTCGTGGGTTTTGCGGCCGGGAGCGGTGCGGCAGATCGAGCCGCCGTTCGCGGTTCGCGGTCGGCCGGGCCTGTTCGACGTGGAAGTGCCGGAGTATTCGATTCTGAAAGCATAAAAAGACCTCACGCGGAGTCGCGGAGTCGCGGAGAAAACAAATGAACGGAAGCATTGTAAGATTTATCGGGCACACTTATCTTCGGCCCGACAGGCAGGAGATCGTGGGTGTGGTGGCGGGGCTGAACGAGAAGTTTGTCGTCGCGACGCTGACGAAGAATGGCCGAGCGCACCGGCTCGTGTCGATGGCACTCCCGCCGACGGAGTTGGTCTTGGCGTGCCAGGTAAACCTGAAGGCTTATGCGCGCGATCATCGTTGGCCGATTTGCTGCAAGATTTGCGGCCAGACTGTGCGCGCCGTGAATTACGATGATGAGCCGAGCCTCTGCGAGCAATGTGCGAAGAACGAGACAGTGCGGCGGCTGATGTGGTCTGCGCCGATCAGTGAGCGGCCGGGCCGTGCGATGCTTCATCCGCGCAATCTTTCGCAATTGCTTCTTCGCGAGCGCGTGCCGGCCGTGATCGTGCTGGCCCTGAACGACCTTGAATGGCAGGTGGCGTTCGACGCGGCGGACGTGGAGAGCGGGGAGATTGCGGCGCGAATCGCGAAAGACATCCGAGACGCCATTTTCGATGAGCGCGTCGACATCAGCAAATGATTTATAGGAGAACACAATGAGCTCAGAAAAATACCCCGAGCACGAGAGGATAATGAAGGTGCAGACCGAGAGCCAGGCCATCGGCGAGTTTTTGGAATGGTTGCAATTCGGTCATGCTCACGAATGCGGCGAGCCGATCGTGCTTGCATACTACAAGCCGAGCACGGCGCTTGATGATCCGCTCGTGCCATGGCCATATACCATCGAAAAGTTGCTGGCTCAGTATTTCGACATAGACCTGGAAAAAATCCAGGCCGAAAAGGATCAGATGTTGGCGGAGATGAAGGCGGCGATTGCGAGTGAAGATCATCAACAAAGACGCGGCGGATGAACCGGGATTGTGGCGGTACGCGCATGAGTGCGATGACCCGCATGCGGAAGACTTTGTGCTGCATCGTCGGTCGGACGGCTGGGCGCGGCTTGTGGAGGCGGTGATGGATCGGATTGCGGAGGCAGGCAGATGAGCGTCGGTATGGCACTTACCATCGGGCTGATTGCAGGCATGTTGATCGGACTGATTGCTGGCGTAGCGGTCTGGTAGCTGCTGCGCGCAGAGGAAAAACGGCATAGGATAGGAGACTGATTATGAGAGCAGGCGACGTGTTCACGTTTCGAGGCGAGAGGTTAATGTGTGCGGGGGTGTATGGCGACCGCGTGTTGAACGTTGGCTGGCCAAGTGGGGAAAGCCCGATTGCTGAGTGC
>CAZBQH010000515.1:0-2211 GCA_964493915.1 uncultured Nitrospiraceae bacterium | reverse complement strand
GTGTTGCATTGTAGTAGAAGTCGCTTGTCCTTGCATTGATCGTTATGTCACCGGAATAAGGTGTTCCGGCAAGTGTCGCAAAGTATTCTTCGTGCGTGTAATTGATTCCGGTGCTGGGGTTGATGATCGTGGCCCCCGTGACGGGATCGCGCCAGTCATCGCTGAAGATAGGCAGGCTGACTTTGTCTCCCAACTCGTAGGTCTCGTCCCATCCGTTGTCGCTGAACACCGCGGTAGGATCGCCGCGGCCGCCATCGTCGTTGACGCTGTTGCCCGTCCAGCCGTCATTCACATAGGTGCCATCCATAGTCTCTTTAACCGTATTGCCGACCACATCCGGCTCGCCGATCTCAGAATTCCCCGACATCCCGACGAGGCCGTTTTTTACGCGCAATTTGGCGTTGAGCGTCTCGACTATTTCGCCGTTCCAGTTCCGCTCAGGAAGAGCCGGTACGCGATTCCGAAGATCAGCTTCGAGCCCCGAGTAGTTATTGTGGATCAGGCTGGTACCGCTCAGGTCTATCGCGGCTACGGCGAGTCCCCCCGCGAGGATGTTGGTGCCGAGAAGATGAACCGAACCGTGGATACTTACGTTACCGTTGATAAGTCCTCCAGCCTGTCCAGTGCCGCCGAAGATGGCATTGCGCCACACGTTGACATCGTCTGCCCGGACGACTACTTCCGCGCGGCGGTGCACACCCGCGTTATTGGCGAAAAGGTGAAGCGTGTAAACCCATTGTTCTTCCTCGTCATCAATGGTGCCGTCACCATTGTTGTCAATGCCGTCATCGTCCCAATCTTCGACGACCGACATAAACTCAACATTGGGCATGTTGGGCACCTGGAGGGGCGCGATGTCGGCTGTCTCAAAGGTCGGAAGGTTCAAAGAACCACCGTCGTAAGGGTCGTACGTGCCCAGCCCGAGCATGCCATCATTCCCGTTTTCGAGAGCCACCAGGCTTGCGGCGTAGGCGGACTCGAGCCCTTGGAAACAGTCCTTAAACTGCACGTAGCGGTTTACCTGTGAATGTTGAGTGACCACACGCGTGGTCATGTACGCGAGGATCAACATGGCGAGAGCCAGAAAGATCGTTGCGGTAAGAAGGGCTATCCCTTCTTTTCTCGAGCGTTTCGATGGTCTCATGATTACGCCTCCCACCCGTACAGGCGCGACGAGCCTTGGTCGGCATTGGAGCCGATGCCGTGTCCCTTCAAGCGACTGTGCATTTCTACGGGCGTTTTGCAGTTCATTGTATGTATTCTTTCGTGAATCCGGCGTTTGCCTGGTTCAGTTTCGTGGCACCACGTTTTCTGAGAGGCTTGTGCGTACAAGTCCTCCCTGGGGCGATATCGCTTCCTGGGCCTGGAGGGTGATGCGTACCCCGGTACCGGCCTGTTCAAACCAGAGTCCATGGTCGAGAACGCCATTTGCATTGGCATCTTCGCCCGCATCGAGAATATCGTTCTGATTGATGTCCTCATCGGGTAGCAATCCGTTGGTAATGACGCGCACTTGGCCGGCCTCAACCAACACGAGCTGGGTGTCGGTTATGCCGTCGCCGTTCAGGTCGGCGGTGTCCCGGGTAAGTGTGCGGACGGGGCCCAACTCGAGTTCCACGCCGACATCGACGGCCGTGCCATTGCCATCGAGATCTTCGGGTGCGCGGAACGTGAGAACGGGGCCGGGCAATGTAGCCCAGTTGATGCTGGCCGAATCGGCTTGGCGGATGTTGCGCACCATCAACAGCATGCCGCTCTGGGCGTTGTCGATAGTGGTCGTTTTGGCCTCTTGGGATCGAGCGGCCTGGGTGAGCGTCATTGATGCGGCGTAGAGCGCGCCCGCCACGAGCGTGAGCACCGCAATTGAAATCATCAATTCCAGCAGGGTGAAACCGCGCTTAGTCATAACCTCATCTCCTTACCAGTACGCTCGAGCTCTTCGTATATACTCGCCCCTGGTCGTCGCGCCAGGTAACCGTCACTTCCACCGGCAGGGGATTCGGCAAGGTAATGCCCAGCCCATCCGGGTCGAAAGGCGTTTGATAGGCATCTCCGTTTTGGTCGTAGCAGGTGATCTGTATCGCGGTTCCGCTACGTTGGGCCAAATCCGTCGGGGGGGTGAGGGCTACAAGGTCTTCCAGGGGTATCGTGTGCACGCGCTCCAACACGCTTGACACGATATTCGTGGCCATTACTTGGGTTTCAGACACC
>CAZBQH010000514.1:0-28408 GCA_964493915.1 uncultured Nitrospiraceae bacterium | reverse complement strand
CGTCGCCGCTTCCGTCAACAGCCGCGCATTTCCTTGGGTCTTTTTGAAGGCGCTGTCGACGCGGGCCTATAATCTTTGTTGAAGTTGTAACCTTGGTATTTGCAACGGTTTCGGCGGGACCAACGCAGCCAACAACGGTTTCCGTCGACCGGCAAGGACTGTGTTGACGCTGAGGAGGCTTGGGAACCGGATGAGGGACGGCGAACCGCGCATTCTCATCATCCGCCTGAGCGCGATCGGCGACGTCGTACGCACACTGCCAGCGCTGCATGTTCTCCGCGATGCCTATCCCGCCGCTCGCATCGACTGGGCCGTCGAGCCGAAGTCCGCAGCTCTCGTCGAGGGTCATCCGGCCCTGGACGAGATTCTTGTATTCGACCGCGCGCAAGGGCTTCGTCGCAGCGCCGGAGCCTTCACCCGGTTCGTGGCCGAGGTGAGGCGCAGGCGTTACGATACGGTGATCGACTTCCACGGCATTTTGAAGAGCGGGGCCATTGCAGGGTTGAGCGGGGCGCGGCGCCGCATTGGTTTTTCGCGGCCGCGGAGCCAGGAGTGCAGCAGTCTGTTCTACACCCGGCGCGTCAAGCTGCCCTCGATGGGCCTCAACCGGGTCGAAGAGAACCTGATCCTTTGTGAGAACCTTGTGACCCGGCCGCGTCGTCCGGACATGACGATCTACGTGTCTCCTGAGGTTCAGGAACATGTAGACGCCTATTTTGACAGCGCCTTTGAGAGCGGAAAACACGTTGTGGCGGTGCATGCGCCCGTCGACCGGCCGGAGAAACAGTGGCCTCTGCTGCGGTTTGCGGAGCTGGTCGATTTGCTGCTGGCGGACGGCCGTTTTGAGGTTGTACTGACTTGGGGACCGGGCCAACTGCCCGTGGCTGAGGACTTGCGCGGGCGGTGCCGCCGGAAACCTCTGGTCGGGCCGGAGTTCCCCGACCTCAAGTATTACGCATGGTTCATTCACAGGGCCGCGCTCTATGTCGGCGGCGACACCGGCCCCATGCATATCGCATCGGCTATGAACACGCCGGTCGTAGCAATCTTCGGCGGAACGGATCCGACCAAACACGCGCCGTTCCGGCAGCCTTATCGCGTCCTCCATGTCGGACCCGATGCGGAGAACAGCACGCTTCTATCTGCGGCGGAACAGTTGAACCGGATAAGCGCGGAGACGGTTTATGATGCGTGTGTGAGTCTCATCATGCGAACAGCGGAGCTTCCGCCGCAGCGACCCGTCTAGGTAAAGTGGTCCATAATAATCGCGCGCAGGTCGCTGATGTAGAGGGGGCCGTGATCCTGCCCTGCCCAGAAGAAGGCGTCGTCCCATGTGTGCATGCCTGTGAAGCGGCTGTTGCCAAAAACGTCGCGCCGTTTGAGAGCCGCCTTGACATCGATGCCTTTGCGCGGCGTGCAGAGCAGGTCCGGGGCGCGATGAGCCTCAGGTCCTTCGTAAATCTCGTTGCGCGTCCACACCCGTTCGAAGAGTTTTTGGCCGTCCTCTTCCAGTGCTTCGAGCCGGCTTTTGAGTTCGGCGAGGAGGCCGTTGCCTTCCTCGACGCAGCCTTTCGGGAAGCGTCCTTTTCGGTGCAGGTAGATGCGGCCTGGGTCCATAGCGAAGGCCCGCGAGCCGGGAGCGATGGACGCGAGCGAATCGGGCGGTTCCTGGTCAAACTCGAGGTAGCCCTCGTTACGCAACCATGCGTTTAGCATGAACTCTTTGCTGACTTCTGTAAAGCCGTGGTCGGAAAGAAGGAACAGCCCATCGGGCTCGTCTTCGCCGTAGAATAGTTCCACCAGATGGCGCAGGAGGGCGTCGCATTGGTGGTAGTAGGCCTGGGCGCGATCTGCCTCGGGACCATTTCCTTGGCAAGCAGGCCAGTGGAAGTGCTGGAGCCGGTCCGTTCCGGTAATCACCACCTCGGCGAAGTCCCACGCCTCGAGTCCGAAGAAATAGTCTGCCGCGCGCCTCCGGGCCATGAGACAGGCGTCGAGTTCACGGAAAAGCTTATCTGGGTGTTCTTCACAGCCGCGGGTGTCCACGTCGATCTGGTAGTCCATGGCCTCGAGAGCGGACACGTGGCGGCTGGGGGCCACGGCGCGCTTAAGGTCGACGGCGACGAAACCCGATACAAGGGCGCCGGGGATGTCGCGGGCGGGATAGCAGCCTGGCTGGTTGATGACGAGACATCGCTTGCCGAGCACGCCAAGCGCATCCCATAGGGTGTCGGTCTTGAGGTCCTGGAAGGATGGAAAAGCAAGCGTATAGCTGTTGGGTTTCAGGTCCGTGAAGCCGAAGATGCCGTGCGCGCCGGGATTTGCCCCCGTCATGAAGCTCGACCAGTTGACGTTCGAGACTTCAGGCAGGCAGACCTTTACCTGATGGAGCGTGCCGGTGCGGAGGATCTCCGCCATAAACGGCATCACACCGTCAGCGGCAAGTTGTTCGAGCAACCATTTGGGCACGCCGTCAAGCCCGAGAACGAGGGTTTTCTTCCTTTTTTTGCGTCGAAACAGCATGAATGCGATGCTAGCAAATGCGCGTGCCCGAGCGCTACTTTCCCGATGATGGGTCAGACAGTGCCCCATTGCCGCAGGACTTCGAAGAGCACAATGCCGAAGACCGTCGCGACGTTGATGCTGTTTTTGTAGCCTTTCATGGGGACGCGCGCGGCGGCGTCACACTGCCCGAGAATATCGGGTTGGACGCCTTTTACTTCATTGCCGAAAACGAGTGCGACGGGGCGCGGCCATGCGAAGGCGGAGTAGGAGACGGCGTGTTGCGCGACCTCGACGGCGATAATGGGCAGTCCGGCTCTGTGCAGGGCATCCAGGGCATGGGCCGTCGAGTCATGGCGCGTCCAGGGCACGTAGTCAAAAGCCCCGAGGGCGGTTTTGGCGAGTTTGTCATTGGGAGGGTGACAGGTGTATCCGCATAGATGGATGTGTTCAACAGCGCCGGCATCGGCAGTACGGAAGATAGACCCGACGTTGAAGGCGCTCCGAATGTTGTCGAGGACGACATGGACGGGATTGCGGACGATGGGCGGCAGCCGCTCGGGCGCGACGCCGGCGTAGTGGGGTTCGAGAACGCTCATGGATGAATTGGGCCTCCGTATCGGCGCTTATTTTCGCCATGGACGGTTGTCCATGCAAGGGGCGGGCGCGATTTCGTGATCCGAAGGGGCTTTTGGTAAGATGGAGAGGCATATGCAGCGGGGGCGCGTCGCCGTAGAAGTGCGGGGAATTCAATGAGAACCACGAAGGGCCTGCATGGGACTGTTTAGCACGCAGATATCTGCTCGGCACATGGCCCCCCTGTGCCATCAACTGGCTACGCATCACAATGCAGGCATACCCATTCTGCGCAGCCTCGAGTTGATCGGCCATCAAACACGCTACCACAAGGTCAAGACGGTGGTCGAATCGATTCGCGACGACGTCCAACGGGGTATGACGCTGACGGATGCGGCTGCCAGACAGGGCAGATATGTGCCCCGTGTTTTCATTGAATTGCTGGCGGCCGGTGAGAAAGGCGGGCGTTTGGACTATGTCCTGCGGGATCTCGCCAAGTACTACGAGGACCGGCTGGCAACAAAACGCGCCATCGCAGCCATGATGGCCTATCCAGCTCTGCAGCTCACCCTGGGCTGGTTTCTCGGATCCTTTGCGCTGATGATTGTAGGGCAGCAGTTCAGCAGTATCAACGCACTGTTCGAATGGATCGTGTGGGGCTATGGCATGTTTCAGTTGAAGGTCATCGCAGCCGCAGCGATCCTCTTCTTCGGCAGCGCGCTGTTGAGCCGGCTGGGCGTTGCCCCCTCGTTGTGGACTTGGCTGACGACCTTTGTCTGGCCTGTTTGCCTTTTAACGCGGAAGTTTGCGCTCGCCCGTTTCTTCCGTACGTTTTCACTGCTCGTCAGCAGCGGGATGAACATCGTTCATTGCGTGGATCGGGCGGCGGCTACGACAGGCAATCCATATATCCAGAGAGATCTCATGAAAGCCGTGGAACCGATCCGGCAGGGCGAAACGCTGGCCTCGGCTTTCACGCGGTGCAATTGGATTCCGACGATGGCCTTCGAGATGTTGACGGTGGGGGAGGAGTCAGGCGACCTGGACGTTCAACTGCGCCGGGTATCCGATGCGCTGCTTGCAGAGGCCGAGCATGCTGCGACCATCGCTGCGCGCGTCTTGAACGTGGCGATTCTGCTTGGGGTAGGGCTCGTCCTTGGCTTCGTTATAATCAGATTCTACATGAACCTGTATGGAGGTATGTTGGATGAACTCGGCGTTTAGCGAAGACTCGAATGTCCCTGAAGAGAATCCGAAAGATCGAACGAAACTCATATGGCTCGGCGTCCTGATCCTCGTGGGCGTCCTGCTGCTGGTTATCCTTGTAGCGCCGGTCAGCGAGACGACGGTCTCGAAAGTGCGTGCACGGCACATTCTGATCGCCTTTGACCCGCAGAACCCTGCGGACCAGGCCCGGGCGCGCCAACTCGCCCTCGAGCTGCGCCAACGCATCCTTGATGGCGAAAGCTTCCGGAAACTCGCGAAAGAGTACTCGAACGACCCGAGCAGCAGCTCTCGGGGAGGTGATCTGAATTGGCAAAACAAGGGATCATTCGAACACGCCTTCGAGGAGTATGTTTGGAGCGCTCCTTTGGGGCAGATGAGCGAGCCGATTCAGACGCAACACGGGTATCATCTCATTGAGGTTCAAGAGCGCAGATGGGCTAAAGCCGACCTCTATGAGCGGGAACTCGAACGTCGCGCGAAGGAGAAAATGGAGGAGGAGGAGACGGAGACCAGGCCGGGGGGTGAAGAGCCCGCGGAGTAGCTTTTGCCAACAGCAGGGTGTAAGCAAGGGAGCTCTGGATCTGCCGAGGAGGCGCGAGAACGATGCCCAATCGACCTGTTGTGATGATCAGTTCCTATCCTCCCCGTCTTTGCGGAATCGGCACATTCTGTGAAGAGGCGCGCGAGTTCATTCAAAAAGCGGTCCTTCCGCGCGAAGTGCTGGTCATTTCGCACACCGACGGGGCCGGCGACGGGGTGTTTCCGATCATCGACATGAGTTCGCGCCGTTGGTGGCGTCCTGTCGCTCAGAAAATAGCCGCCATGAATCCCTATGCTGTGCACATCGAGCACGAGTATGGGCTGTACCAGTTCATTGATGAGCGCGGTCACTCGGACCACAACGATGGTTTTCTGGACCTTCTCGACGCCCTTGCGGACTATCCTGTCGTTGTCGAGCCCCACACCGTCCACGGACGGCTCACCGACTATGAGGCGAATTTCATCTACCAGATGAGTAAACGGTGCGAGGTACTCCTACTCAAGTGCCACTACCAGAAGTGGCGTCTTGACTGGAACTTTGGACAACGTGGTTGGGAGGCGCCGAGGAACACGATGGTCGTGCCCCATGGTGCCCGGCCCGACCGGCGCTGGGGGATCTCCGACGTGCCTGCCTTGCGTGAGGAGCTGGGCCTGAACGGGCACGGTCTTAGCGAGCATCTGGTGGGGCTTATCGGGTGGATTCAATCGAACAAGCGCTGGGACATTCTCACCTCGATGTGGGAAAGTATCGCCGACGAGATCCGCGAAAAGACTGGCCAGGATTGGGACCTTCTTGCCGCCGGCGCTATGCGCGACCCGAACCATCGCCGCGACTATGAGGCTTGGAAAGGTCAGGTGCAGCTTCTCGAACAGAAGGGTCTCGGCCATTACTACGAATTCGTGCCCCGCGGCGACCTTTACTATAAGATGATGGCCGTCTGCGATTTCATTGTTTTGCCGTCGGTTGATGAAACGCAGTCAGGCACACTGGCCCGGATTTTCGCCCTCAACAAGCCTTACACAACCACCGCTCCCATGGAAGGGCTCACCGCCCAAACCATCGAGAGCAAGGGGGGTCTTTTGTTTACCACCAAGCCCGCCTTGCGCGAGCAGGTGGTCCGGCTTGCCTGCGACGAGCAGCTTCGCTTGGAACTGGGTGAGAACCTGCGCAAGTATCTCGATGAAGTGGTCTCGTGGGACGTGGTGACACGCCAGTACCTGTATGCCTACCAACTGGCGAACGAGGCGATTCAGACAGGCAGGCCGGTCGAGTTGGACCCTGAATTCTAGCGTGGCGTTTCTCGAGACGCTGCACGCCCAATTGACGTCTTTCTGAAGCGATTCCCGGGCGCGTGCTCTGCTCCGTGACGGGATTCTGAATTCATTCGTCCGAGGCAGATAGGCAGTCAACAGGGATGATCGAGAGTTCGCAGTCCTCCTTGTTCACCGAGTAGACCACATAAAGTTTGCTGTCATGCTCGCAGGCATTAGGATAGGCCCAGGAGCCGCTCTTGTAGCGTCCCGGGAACCGCATGGTAGGGGCCGTCCCGTAACGGATTCTGTACAGCTTCGCAAAGTGCCGTGCACCGGGACGCGACACAGCGATAAGCAGCCAATCGCGGTCTTGGGACCAGTCCTCCGTGTGCGCCGCGGGCTGGTTCGAGTTGTAGACGAGGAAGTGCTGGCCCGTGCTCAGTTTTCCCGAGAGCGGTTTCGAGGTCGCCATAGGCAGGTTCGACGGTAAGATGGGTGACCACGTAGCGCCCCAGTCGCGGCTTGTGGCAACGAGCGCCACTTCAGGCGCTGGCGGGCGGATCACGGCGGCTAATTCGTCCTCATAAACGAGCACTGTTGTCTCCGCGTAAGCAAGGCGCAATCCGGCGGGATGCATAAGCCGCGATGTTTTCCATGCTCCCGCCGGGTTTCCTGTAACGCTGACAGCCACCACCGGCTGTGAATGGGCATCAAAACCGCCTTGGATCCAAAGCCCGTTAGGCATCTGTTTCGGCGTTTCCATAGGCCAGAAATCCGGTATCCACGTTCCGCGACACGACCACGTTTGTGTAGATTCTTCCCAGACGAATAATTCGGATCGCAGACCTGAAAAGCCATGCTCGATGGGCGGCCCGTCGCCGAACCGTGCTGCCGGCGCATAGAGACGCCCTTCCCAGAGGAAGAACGCGCCGTGGCTGTGCCGTTCTTCTCCTGGAAACCCCGGAGCGATGATCTCGATGGGTCCCCACGTCAGGCCGCCGTCGTGTGAGCGTCGGCTCCGGCATGTTTCGCTCTCGCTGTTCTCGTCGACGAGGCTGTTTGCCCACGACGCAAACAACTGCCCGTGAAACGGGTAGATCGCGGGGCCGTGGAGAAAGGTGTAGTCGCCCGCCTTAGCGCGGTGCACCGTGACATGCGTGAGAATGCGCGGGAAGGGCGCCGCCGCCGGGTCAGGCGCCGGCGCGGCCGGATCCCAAAGGGGATATGTTTTCATCGAGGTAGACTTCTCCAGAGGCTCCGTCTCATGGGCAAAAGCGCAGGCCGCTCCTGCGCCTATCATCAGCACAATCAGGAGGCATTTGCTCAATTCTGTTTCCTTATGGTTATGCGTAGACTGCAATGAGAATGGTCATGACGAGCATGAACCAGTGGATGAGAAAGGCGTACAGGAACGACTGCGTCCGCCATGCCACAAACCCGAAACCTACGCCCGACAGCCAGGTTGTCATCGTCTCGATTTCGGGCTTGCCCAGGTGGAGCAATGCGAAGGGCGCCATCTGGATGAAAATGGCCGGGCCGGGGCCCAGCACGCGCGCCAGGCCGAACAAGCAGAACCCGCGGAGTAGGTACTCCCAACCCCACAGCAGTACGCCGGTCGTGTAGAGCATCGTCAAGTGCCGCCACAGAATTGGGCACGTGTTGCCTTTCAAGAGCGTCGCCCGTGCACCGCCGTAATATGCGTAGCGGTAGGAGTGCTGCAAGTCGCCGCCGGGGACGAGGAACAGCAGCGCCACAAGGATGATTGGACAGACTGCCGCCAGCCAGACCAGGCCCTCTTTCCACCGTCCGATGCGGAGGCCGTAGTCGCGAGGTGCGTCGCCCATGAGCAGTACCGCCGCTACGGGAACGATGAAGAACAGCGCGAACTGATGGTGGGCTTCGCCATAGGCGCCAACGCCGTAACGCCCAAGACCGATAGGACGCAACCAGGTCGCGAGGAACTGGCCATGGTAGTGGTAGACCATGATCGCGATGATCGTGACCCACAATACCACCACCATGCGCAGATTGAAGTCGATCCCGCCGATCCGGACCGATTCGGGCAATCTGGGATACCGCATATTGCCTCGCTGTCTTCCCGGCGCGTACGGTATCATAACGGTCGCGCCGGAACCAGCGCCGGAAACACTGTCGCTGTGCTTAGTACATGAGCGCAAAGCGGGGTTCTCCGATAGACTGGCGCTGGGAACGGGTGTCTGGCACAATGAGCGTCAAGTTTTGGCGTGTCTTTGCCGCAACGCAAGGAGGGCAAGGAGACGGCTTTTGGCTAGCTGCCTTAGTGGCCGTAAGCATCGCGGCGCCGGTCCAACCGATCGGCTGCAGGCGCCAGATAAGGGCCGTTTCCTCACACACCCTGCAAAGGAGGATCTATGCTTGTATTGATCGGGTGCATACTGGCTATGGCTGGACAGTCCAGCCCTGTCTTGGGCGTCGAGCAAGACCGTTTTGCAATGAACGGCGAACCTACGTTTTTGCTCGGTTGCAGCTACTATGGCGCCTTGGGCGTCGAGGACGATGCCGTTATCAAGGCGGATCTGGACGACCTGCGCAGGCTGGGTTTCAATTGGATCCGCGTTTGGGCAACGTGGAACGCCTTTGACCATGACGTCTCTGCCGTTTCGCCGAAAGGCGAGCTGCGCGAGCCCTATATGAAACGCTTGAAGCGCCTCTGCGCAATGGCCGGAAAGCGGGGCATGATTGTCGATGTAACGGTCAGCCGCGGCAAGCCGCCGTTCCCGTCTGATTTGGCCGCGCATCGGGCCGTCGAGGAGACCCTTGCCCGCGAGCTCAAGCCGTTCCGGAACGTCTATTTCGATCTGGCCAACGAGCGCGACGTGCGGGACGCCCGATATGTCCCGAGCGAAGAGATCGCTGAACTGACAGCGGTCGTCAAGGCCGTCGATCCCGAACGGCTGTGTACTGCGAGCTGCAACCTTTCGCCCGAGGATATGGTGCGGTTCGTCAAAGAGACCAAGGTCGATTTCGTTGCGCCGCATCGCGCACGGACTCCCGAGTCGCCTGCACAGACCGCCGAGCATACGCGGGCTCTTCTGGACGCGATGAAGAACGCGGATTGCGTTGTACCCGTGCATTATCAGGAGCCGTTTCGGAGGGGTTACGGGCCGTGGCAACCCAAGGCACGGGATTTCAAGCGCGACCTCGACGAAGCTCGAGAGGGGGGCGCCGCGGGCTGGTGTTTCCACAACGGCGATGAGCGTCGTGCTGAGGAGCGCCGGCCGCGCCGCAGTTTCGATATGCGGCCCAGCGAGGGCCGCCTGTTTGAACAACTGGACGGCGAAGAGCAGCTTTTCTTCGAGCTCGTTGCACCTGAAGTGAATTAGCTGAGGTATGATGGAGACCGTACGATGAGCAAGCCGGACCGCAGAGAGTTTATGGTGAGCGCAGGCGCGTTTGCCGCGTCAATGGCGGGCGTTGCCACGTCGTCGGAGCGGGAGACCCGGCGTCGCCCAAACGTGGTGCTGATCCTGACTGACGACCAGGGGTATGGCGACCTATCCGCCCATGACAACCCGTATCTCGAGACGCCCAATCTGGATCGGCTGCATCGCGAGGCCGTCCGGTTCGAGCGCTTCCATGTCTGTCCAGTGTGTACACCTACCCGTGCCTCGCTCATGACGGGCCGTTACAATTTCCGCACGCGCGCCATCGACACGTATCTTGGGCGCGCCATGATGGACCCCGGCGAGATGACCGTTGCCGAGCTGTTGCGCGACGCGGGCTATCGCACAGGCATTTTCGGAAAGTGGCATCTAGGCGACAACTACCCCATGCGTGCGATGGACCAGGGCTTCGAGGAGTCGCTTGTTCACCGCGGCGGCGGGCTCATGCAGCCGTCCGATTGGCCGGATAACACGTATTTCGACCCGGTGCTGAGCCGCAACGGCGAAGACTGGAAATCCCGGGGTTACTGTACGGACGTGTTCACCGCCGCCGCCCTTGATTTCATCAAGCGCCATCGGGACGAACTGTTTTTCTGCTATCTCGCGGCCAATGCGCCGCATGTTCCCCTGCAAGTGCCTGAATCGGATGCAGCCCCTTACCGTGCGATGGGACTCGACGAGGACACGGCCAAGGCTTACGGCATGATCGCCAATCTTGACGCCAATGTGGGCCGCGTTCTGGCGAGACTGGATGAACTCGGCATTGCGCGTGACACGTTGGTCATCTTCATGACGGACAACGGACCCCAACCGTTTGGCAACAATCCTTTACGGTACAACGCCGGCATGCGGGGCGCTAAGGGCACGGTCTACGAGGGCGGTATCCGCGTGCCGTCTCTATGGCGTTGGCCCGGGACCTTGGAATCCGGCAAGGCAGTCAGCACGCTCGCTGCTCATATTGATGTGCTGCCTACCTTGCTGGAGCTGTGCGACGCGTCGCAGGCGCCTGGGCTTGAGCTCGACGGGCTGAGCCTGTATCCGCTCTTGATGAAGGAAAGTTCTGAGTGGCCTGATCGCTACATCTTCACTCAGTGGCATCGCGGCGACGCACCTGAGCCCTTCCGTGACTGTGCTGTGATGTCGCAGCACCATAAGCTCGTCGACGGCAAGGAGCTCTACGACCTGATTGCGGACCCGCTTGAGAAAGAGGACATTGCCGCTGAGCATCCCGAGATTGTTGCGCAAATGCGCAAAGCGTACGAGGAATGGTTTGCCGATGTGAGCGCAAGCCGGGGCTATGATCCGCCCCGCATCCACATTGGCACGCCTCATGAGAACCCTGTTGTCCTTACGCGCCAGGACTGGCGCGGCGCCCAGGGCTGGGACGACTCGAACCGCGGCCATTGGCTTCTTTACGTTGCCAACGCTGGGTCTTACGACGTGACGCTTACGTTCAGCCCGTTGACCGAGGCCGGGGAAGTGGGGTTCCGTCTTGGCGATGTCGAAAGGAGTGTGTCCCTTAACGAAGGCGCTGCTTCATATCGTTTCGAGGGCGTGACCTTGGCCCCCGGCAACGGGAAGCTTGACACCTGGCTGCCCCATGATGGGAAGCAAGCGGGCGCTTATCAGGTGGCCGTGGAAAAAGTGTAAGGTGTTCTTGCACAGGCTTTCCGCCAGCCTGTATTCGCCGATTGTAATAGTGCGATGGACGCCGCTGGGCTTGACGATTGCAGGTAGATTCGCTGCGTGAAGATCGAGGAGCCCCTTACTTACACGGACTCGACTCGAGGCGTGTTCTGCATTGCGTGTGTTCGGTGCAGATCGAGCATAGATAAGGGAAGCAATGATGCCGTTTGACGCCCAGAACGGCGCATCGCCTCTATAAAGGACTCTTATTTTCCTACCCTTGCCGCTAATACTGCCACGTCTTCGCTGGGAATCGTGACGCGGAACAGGGCGCCTTCCTTTTCGGTATGGGTCGATTCGAGTTTGCCGCCGCCGGCTTCGATAGCCGCGCTTTCACAGGATCCCCGCCAGTGAATGTCGACGGACTTTCCGGTGTTCTCGTGGTTGGCCAGAACAATCAGAACAGTCTCATCGCCTCTGCGCGATGCGACCCACGAGATGCCGTCCTGAAGCGTGTCCATGCCCGGTGCATTCACTGTTACAGGCCCCGCATGCACGAGTCCACGGATCAGGTCCGCAAAATAGGACAACACCTGCTCCTGGTTTTCCCAGCCTTGCAGCATGTATTCGGGCGTCGACAAATAGGCGCAGCCGTCGCCGTAGCGGTTCCTGAGCAGCACCGGGTTACTCTCGCCGTCAGCGGCCATTATCTCGGCGGATATCGGCTGAACATCCTGCATGGCAAACCACGGCTCTTGGTAGGTCTCGCCGCGTATTCCTGGGAGCGCGATCCGGGGATGTATGGCGTTGGCCGAAATGAGCCTGCGGCCGATGATGTCGCCGCCGGCCCAGCCGGGACTTGCTAGGACGCTCATCCCGACAGTGGCGCCAAGAAGCTCGACGTCCTGTACATAGGCCTCGCGGCAGCGCATCTGATATACGTTGACGAACAGGTTCCCGCCCTGTTTCACATACGTCCGGAGGTTTGCCTGGACCTTCTCCGTCATTTCGATGTCGCCGAGAAGCAGGACGTTCGGGTACTTCGCCAGGCGCTCCGCCTGCGCGTCCGACGCCACGATGTCGAAAGCGCCGATAGGCGTCGAAGCGAAGTACCCGGGGTAGAGCTTCCCAGGCTCGTCCCACCATCCCGGACTCTTGCGCCCATAGCCGGGGAGGAGCACGTCCAGGAAGCTGGAAAGCATGTTGTCGGACCATGCTGTTGGGAGCTTGGCCCACACGTATTCCTTATCTATCCAGCCGCCATGCAGGTTGCCCGGCGCCCAGCCGTTGTCTTTGTCAACCATGACAGCGAGAGGCACGATGGGCTCGATTCGTTCAGGATGATTTTTCACATAGTCCCAGAACGTTTTCAGCTCTTCGCCCCACGGGGCCAATGCATAACCGGCTTGCGGATCGGCGGGGTCCTTGCGCGAAAACAGGGGCTCTGTGTCTTGCATCGTAAGCACGCGCGCACCTGAGGCGTAAGAGAGGTAGAGACAGCGCCGGAACGCCGACGGCCGGTGTCCTCCGCCTGGGGCTGCGGGCTTGGCGGGCCATAGGTCCTTGTCTTCGCACGGGACCTGGCCGCGGTACCAGGGCGAGACCCATACGCCCCAGTCGCTGCCGAATTGCTGCGCGCCTCCGCGCAAGTACGCGAGTTGCAGTTCCGTCGTTGGCAAGCTCTCGAGGAGCTCCGCAAACACCAAGTCTGCTCCGATCCGGAACCCGCTGAGGTGGAAGCTGACGCAAAGGTTGGGCCAGTACTCGATGCGGGAGGTGTAGCCGTGATACTTGTCGCGTATGCGGGCCAGCTCGCTTTCGAAGGCGGTCCGGCCGCCTGCACGGTCTGTGAAAGTGTAGAGGTGGGGGATGCGTGAGCGGAAACTTGGACGCAGTCCGCTCTGGATGAAATCGGCGTCGAGTTCCTCCGCATGCAGGCCTGCAAACAGTTCGCCGCCCCGTTGCTGGATCCCGCGGATTGTCTCGGCGTCATAGATGTCGCCGCCCCAGCAGTCGCCCCCATAGTGCCCGCCGCCGGGCCGCCAGATCTCGCCTAACCCCCGCCGCTGACTGACGGCGAAATAGAGGCCGTTCGCAACGCACGCATCCACATCCGCGTAGATGCCGTGGGGCGCTTCCGGGGTGCTGTCCCAAGAAGTATTGCCCATGCCTTGGTTGAATTTCGGTATCCACACGAAATTGCCCAAGCCGAGATCGGCGAGCGCCTGGATGTTTTCGCTGCCATGGGCGTGCCCGCCCACTAGAAGCGGCCTTTCCGCGGCGCGGCCAGTGGCGGAGACGAGGAGCGTTAGAGCGAGCATGACGGTGGACCTCATTCTGTGCAAGGCCTCCTGATAAACTTACATTGGCGATTCTTGTGAGCATCGTACTATAGACAGCACGCCTCGCTTCAATCTGTGTCTGCGGGACCACACGTCGTCCGGCGGGCGATTCTGTTTGATGCTGCTCAGCAAGAGCGCTATGGCCACCCGATAGGTTGGATGCGTGATGCCTTGGTGTCCCTCTGGGTAAGAGGTCTCTGTAGCTGCATGAGGCGGAAAGGGGCGTTCTAGACCGGCCGCCCGACCAGCCGATCAAGGGCGTTTTTTTGCTGGCTTGTGAGGGCCTGGGCTCCCTCGAGCTGTTGCGCGGTCAGCGTCGTGAAAGCTGCTGCCTCGAGCAGCTCGAGCCGGTTGAAAGCCTGCAAAAGATCCTTGCCGGTCGTGGTAACGCCGTGACTGCGCATAAGAATGGACGATGATCGCGTCGCGCACTCTGAAACCACCTCGGCGAGCTCGTCGCTGCCCGAAAGGGCGAACGGGGCCACGACGGGCGGGTCCACGAGCGCATACGTTTCGGCGAGGAGTTCGATGTTGATGGGTGTGTCTACGCAGCAGAATACGGTTGCGTGCGGCGGATGAGCGTGGATGACGGCGCCGACCTCGGGACAACGTTGGTAGATGCGCAGGTGCATCGTGGTCTCCTTGCTCGGGCTCAGATCCGGTGTCAACGTTTTCCCTGACATTTCATAGAGCGCGACTTGTTGCGGCCGCATGCGTGCTTTGTCCGTGCTGCCCGCTGTGATGGCGACCAGATCGCTGTCGATGCGCCGCGAGACGTTCCCGCCGCTGCACGTAGTCAGATGCTGCGCATAGATCCGCCGTAGGAAATAGGCTACTTCGTTCCGTTCCTCCGTGAAATCCACCAGACAACTCCTACTTGGTTGCACACATCTATTCTGTGCAATCGTGTTTATCCTAAGACACGCCAGGTAAGCGGACGACGCCGGGACAGTTGCCTACTGCTTTAGTTTTGCTTTGATGCTCAGCGCTTCCCGGCGTAATGCGCCGTCATCGTGGGCAATCACGTAATCGAGCAAGGGCAGAGCCTCTCTCTTTTTGCCCAAATCGCGTAAGATCCGCGCGCCGACGGATGCAGTCTCTACCGTTGCGTTCATAGAAAAGGCTTCGAGGGCCGCAGCGGCCGCTTTCTCGGAATGCTCTGTATCTCTGTAATTCAAGCCCATGTAGAGGGCGCCCCACGCCCCTGCGGCCATGAGACCCTCTGCCTTAGCCGAATCATACCATTTATGGGCCAAGGCTATGGCTTCTTCATAACGGTTTTCAGAGCGCAGGGCGTTCTGGATTCTGCGGAAACGGACCGTTCCACGGTTCATGTCGAGTCGAGACAGGGCGAGCGCTTGGTCAGAGGCTTCCTCATAGCGCGCCTCTTTGATGAGCAGGTCGACGAATTCCTGCATTTTCCAGATCTGCTGGCGCGGGTCGTTGAACCGAAGCTTGAGAGCCTGACGATAAGTCGCGACGGCCTCGTCGGTGAGTCCCGCCATTGCGAGGTCCCGCGCGCGTGTCGCGACGATCAGACCCACTTGGTCGTCCAAACTGTCTACCCAAGGCCCGGCGAGGCCCGCGTAGAGGTAGATGCCGGCCACGAAAATGCAGAACAGAACGCCAATCAGCACAAAAAATGGACGCCTCAATGCGACGGCGTCCTGGAACGCCGTCTCGGCGGGGTCAGGCAGCGCACTTGTTGTGTCTTCGCTCAATGCCGTGCTCCCGTCCCCGTATACGTTTCTGCCGTCTGCCTCTTCTTGTTCCGCAAGACGGCGCCATATCCGTCGACCATGCCCGCGACTATCCCGAAGTGTCCTGTCTTGGCTGCCTTAACCAGGCGCCAGAGGGTTTCGCCCAGTTCAGACCACCAGAAACAGAGACGATGGTATAGGTCCTGAGGCATATGCTTTGCAAAAACATAATGGTGGTTAACAATCTGCATCTTGATCAGGCCGCGCCAATCCAGACGGGCCGACGGCGATTCGAGATGGAGCAAGCGCGCCCGCGGATTCTCGACCATGCGGCCCAGTCTGCTCGCCCGATACGTGAAATCGATGTCCTCCATGAACCCGTACCCGTCGAACCACTCGTCGAAACTGATCTGATCGAAAACCTCGCGGCGAAAGGTGCATCCGCATCCGCTGCCGACCTCAGCAGCGTGGATCTGAGTGTCGGCGTTGCCCCAGGACAATTCGGCAAAGCCAGAGGGTAGAAGGCGTCCGCGGCCGTCAATCCGCGTCATCATGAAACAGCGTCGATAGACCCTGGGGGCACGGGTAGTCTTGCGGGGAAGCGCGATAGCCGGACCGACAGCAACCACGTCTTCTGCGCCCGGTGTTTCGTAGACGCGTTGGATCTCCTCAATGTACGACGGATCGAGTAGCACATCGTCGTCAAGGAAGTAAATGATGTCTTTCGTGGCTTGACGGATTCCAACGTTTCGCTGCTTGGTCAGACCCGGCGCCGAGCGCAGATGCTGAGTTACGCACGCCGGCGCTGTTCCGGCAAAGGCCGCAACGACCGGCTGGACATCGTTTGAGCCTGAATCGACAACGATCAGCTCGTCGGGAAGGCGGGTCTGTTTTGCGAGACTGTCCAGACAACGCTGCAGGTCAGCAGGCCGGTCTTTCGTGCAGATGATTACCGAACAAGAGCACAAAGTCGCAATCTTCCTCTTTAGGGATGTCTGTTTTCTGCCTTCCTTCTCGTTTTGCTTGCTTGTTGACTCTACGCTCACCGGTTGAAGTACTTGCCGACGAAGGAGTAATGCTCATCATCGGCGTTTTGTGCGCGGCGCTTGACTACTTTGTCGTCGAGGAATTGGACCCGCTTCGGTTTTTCCTTGTCTTCCGCAACGTGGCCGTAGTCGACGTATTTGTGATAAGGGACGGCAAACCCCCAACTCACCGTTAGTTTATTGCGGACGACCCACCATAGCGGTTTCGCCTTGGGTAACTGGGGTAGGTATGGGTTGCGCATGGCAGTGCGCGCTGTGGTCACCATCCAGCAATTCTGCCTGCAAGCGCGCACCTTGCGACGGACCTCGTCTGCGCGCGGCGAATGCATGATCTCATGCCAGGACTGTTTGCGAAGGCTGCCGATCAGGAGGTCGTTACGCACGTTGCAGGCGTAGACGTCGGACCATGGATCGATGAATGCAAAATCCTGCCCTGCTGTGCACGGAATGAGCCGGTCGTGGCCCAGTATGTTCTCGATCAGGCCCAGATTCAGGTAGCCACGGAACCAGTTCTTGATGCTGCTGGTCTTGAGCATTTCTGTAATCAACCGTTCCACCTCATGCGCAACCGTGATGCGGTCATACATGACGTTGTCGTGTTTATGGAATTGAAATGCATTGTGAAGCGCGGATGTGGCAAATTCAACCCCTTTCGCCCTTGCAAACCTGTATAGATCGACAATCTGGTCGACGTTTTCGTCTTGGATGACGGCCCCGAAGCCGAGATCGCGGCCCCCCAGCTCTTTGAGGCGCATGAGCCCATTGACTTTCTTCCTGAAGCCGTCTTTCTCGCCGCGGATCTGGTTGTTTCGCTCCTCGAAACCCTCAAGACTGAAACGTACCTTGATGTCGGGATACTTCAGGATGATAGGCTCGAGTTTCTCAGGCCGCAGACCGTTAGAACTGATCTCGAGGATCCGGCATTTGGGCTTGAGGACGTCAACGAGGTCACTCAGATCCTCGCGCAAGGTCGGCTCCCCGCCGGTAAGATTCAGATTATCAAAGCCGCCCGGGAGACCCTCGAGCTCTTTGAGCGTGATTTCATCCTTAGGTTTTGAAGGGTATTTCCAGATGTGGCACATCGAGCAACGGGAGTTGCATCGATACGTCAGAATAATGCTCAGGTCCAATCCTCAAACCCCTTTTTCATCAGCACTGGACGAGGCAAGTGCTTTTGTTGCAGCCTGGGTCAATCACAGTGGTCCGGCTCTCCTTAGCCATTGCATGACAATGCCCTGTCCGGAAGGACTCAAGAACGGGCGCGCCGTATAGGGCATGTACTCTTTTATTTGTCTATATGTCTATTGTTATTAGAGATATAACTGCGCGAATAAGATAGGAGTTTGTGGAAAGATATGTCAAATAGTCAGCGGTTCTTTGGCAGACTGGGCGTCTAGATCAACTGTGTCGTCCGCGGCTTTCTCGCCTTCGCGGCACGCGGTGTTCCTGGAACCAAGCGCGACGCCTGCCATGGTCCAGTAAACAGTCATCGAGGCATAGTCCTGCATGACCTCGTCAACGAGAGCAATGATAAGGAAACCGGCGCCCGCCGCCGCCGCCGCCGCACTCAGGCAGCCTTTGTCCGATGTTCCGCCGCGCTCGCGCCAGCCTGCGAGCATTACGCTGAGCCACATGCCTGCGAAGAGCACCGCCGCGGGGATTCCCGCCTCGAAGGCAAACTTGCGGTAGTCGCAATGCGTTGAGTATGCCTTGGTCCCATGGCGAAGGGGCGATGCCGCCACGTAGTCGTAGACCGATCCCAAGCCGTAACCCCAGAACGGGCTTCTCTCGATGGCAGCGTCCACAGCATACCAGATCTCCTGGCGGTCAACGAGGCTGTTCCATTCGAGTTCTCGCTTAGGATTGACGAGGTCATCAAACCGGGCCTGGAAGATGCCCGTAGCAAGACCCATTGCGATGAAGATCGCGACGAATGCCGCTAGATGCTTGTAATGACGGGTTCCGAGGAGGAAGACTGCCAATGCTGCCGCCAGCGCCGCGAAGACACTGCGCACGCCCGTCAAGACAATGGCACTGATGCAGGCTACGGCGAGAGCATACGCGAAGAGGCGTTCGCGTGAACGGTGTGAAGTCCATGCCGCCCAAAGCACGAGCGGCGTACAGGTCATGAGGATGTTGCCGTAGAGGTGAGGATAGTTTTGGAAACCGTCCAAACGAACATCGAGGCCCGTCCCCTTCATAAGTCGGACATAGTCGGAGAGGGGCACGTTTCTCAAGAGCAAGGCCATTTGTGCGGCGCCCATGCCCAGCAGCAAAACCACTAAGGCCATGCCGTAGCGCTTGAAAGTCTGGGGGTACGTTTTGCGCCGGTTCACTGCTGTGTATGCGATCCAGAAACAGAGGAAGTAACCAAAAAAGCGCAGCCATTGCCGCATCCCGAAGAATGGATTGGTAGACAGCCGCACCGAAAGGAGCGTTAGAAAAAGAAAGGCGGCCGTCACCCAGAAGTAGACCCTGCGAATCGGCGGATTGCGGCGAAATGGCAGGACAAGCCCAAACAAGGCAGCCATTGCCAGATTGAGGATGCCGTCTATCCCGAGCGATCGACCGGCTATGTGGATCTCAGGCAGGAGGGCCAGGAGGGGACGGGTCAGCATCATAATGAGGAGGAGCATGTCCGCAGAGAGAATCAACAAGGGCAGTACGGCCGTGGCGCACAGAACCGCGGCTATGTAGATCGCCGGGACTGTCCGACTTAGAGCCAGCGCGCCCGCAACGGCAACAAGCGTGCCGATGGACACGAGTGCGCGTGGACGGAGCGACCGGGCGACGCAACGGGCGCTTGAGTTAAAAGGCTCGTGATCCAGTGCATTCGTTGAGTTAAGCTGGGACAAGTAACTCCCTTACACAACAGCCTGCTTCAGAAGACAACTGTTGAAGTCGTATATGCGTGCAAGCACGGAGTATAACGGTTTGCCCGCGGCTCCATCAATGAAGCGGTTATCAAGCTCATGCTGAAGCGTTCTTGTGCGGCGGGCGGAGTTCCCGATTTGAAGCGGCCGGGGGCAATATACTATATGTTGCAATGTTGGACATCAGGAGGCGGCAGGCAGGAGCAGCGATTAGCATGGCGAGTATCCGCGTTTCCGGCGTTCAAATGGCCGTTTCTGCGAGTCTGGGCGAGAACTTGCCGAAAATCCTCGACTACATTCAAAAGACCGATGCGGACTACATCTTGTTCCCCGAGATGAGTCTGACCGGTTATCACGGACGCTTCAGCGATAAAGCTGCTGAGCGCGCGTGGCGGCAGATTGCGGCGGCTTGCCGGCAATACTACCGAACGGCCCTTGTTGGCACTGGTTGTCGAATGGAAGGCGGGACCTATATCCAGCTCCGAATCTTCGGCGATGACGGCGAGGTGCTGGGCACGCACGAGAAGTTGGTTCCCACGTCGGGCGACCGCGAGTTCTGCGTGCCGGGCGAAGAGTTGCGCGTGTTTCGCCACAACGGCCTCGCCTTCGGTTGCCTGATTTGCAACGACATGTGGGTCACGCCCGGCTGCGGCCCCTATCCAGACCCGCGTCTATCGTATCAACTGGGCAAGAAAGGCGCCCAGGTCATCTTCCACGCAATCAATTCTGGTGCAAGCCAGGTGCACATCCCGTACCATGAGTCGAATCTCGTCTTGCGCGCCATGGAAAGCCGCGTCTATATTGTTACGGCCAATGCCGCGCAGGAAGAAGGCGTTAACTGCCGCAGCGGCGTGGTATCGCCCGACGGGAAGTGGTTAGTCAGTTGTCCCAGGAAAGGCGAACATGCGTACGCTATCGACATCGAGGTCGAACTGGACTGATTTTGCCTGGAGAGGGATTGGTAGATTATGCGACGTATGAAGCGGGGCAGCCGTCGGGAGTTTATGTTGCGCACTGTTGGCCTCGGCGTTACAGGTGCGGTTGCCGGCTGCGTCGCCGCTACGCCAACGGCAGACCAGGGAGGCCGTACCGTGCAACCCAAAATGGAACATGCGCCCCAGCGGCGCGCCCTCGGCCCCGCCGACCGTATTCGGTGCGGCTTTATTGGGGTGGGCGACCGCGGGTCCTCGATTCTCCAGTCGACCTTGAAACGTGAAGACGTCGAAGTGGTCGCCATTTGCGACACGTACGATCTGTGGCGCGAACGCGCAAGTGCGTGGTGCCATGTCGAGCGGGCGGGAATAGGCAGCTATGTCCGTTTTGAAGACATGTTTGCCAAAGAGCAGCTTGACGCGGTGATTATCGCCGCTCCAGACCATATCCATGCGCCGGCCATGACGGCTGCGTTGGATGGGGGCCTGGATGTTTACATCGAGAAACCGATGACGCTGCGCTGGGAGGATGCTATGGCGCTCCGGGATCATGCGAACGAGACTGGTGCTGTCGTGCAAGTGGGGACTCAACTGCGTAGTCTGTCCATGTATCAGCAAGCCCGCAAGTTGTTCCAGAGCGGGGCCATCGGGGACCTCGTCGAGGTGCAGGTTCACCGGCATTTCCACGGCGCCCGGCTCGAGGAGATCCCCCCGCCGCCCGAGGCCGGCCCTTCCAACGTTCACTGGGACGTTTTTTTGCGCGACACCAGGCCCTATCCTTTCGACCTTGCCCGTTACTTTCAATGGCGCCAGTTCGTCGAGTATTCGAATGGCCTTACCGGCGACCTTATGCTGCATCATCTGGACATGTGCCATTTTGTCGCCGGCTGCAGCATGCCCTCGCGTGTTATGTCTATTGGGGGCGTCTATCATTTTGATGATGGCCGTACATGCCCCGATACGGTGAGTGCGATCGTCGAGTATCCGGAGGGATTCCAGTTCAACTTTACGAGCACGGCCGTGAATGGGCGGTACGGGCTTGTCGAGCGGTACCTCGGCAGCGGAGGGTCTATCGAGATCCGCGACATGCGCCGCTTGCACCTGTACCAAGGCGACGTCGAGAAACACATCGAGTCCGAGGGCCTCAGCAATGATCCGCATCTTGACGATTTCTTCGCCGCCGTACGTTCGCGCGGCAAAACGGTTGCGCCCGTCGATGCGGGGTGCATGGGCGCCTCGGTCTGCTCGATGGCTGTTTTGAGTCAACAGACCGGCCAATCCGTAAAATGGAACCCCGAAACCGCGCAAGTGGTCTTTTGATCTCGTTGAGTGACCGGGCCGCGCTCGCGTGGTCGTGGAAGTGGGTAACGTGGGGAGTGAGGATTCTAAGTATGGAAGACGCCAAGAGACGAGGTCCCCTGAGGGTTGTCGTAGTGGGCGGGGTGGCGGCCGGGCCAAAGGTCGCCTCGAAGATCGTTCGGCTTGATCCCTCGGCAGAGGTTACGGTTCTCGAGAAGGGCGAGTTTTTGTCCTATGCAGGCTGCGGCCTGCCATATTATGTTTCGGGGGTGGTCAAGGAGCAGAAAGAGTTGATGTGTACGCCAATCGGCGTGGTCCGTGATACCGCTTTTTTCCGGGACGTAAAGAACATACACGTGCTTAACCACACGGAGGCTTTGCAGATTGACCGGAAAGCAAAGCGTGTCCAGATTCGGGCCCTTCAGACCAACAAGGAGAGCTGGCTCGATTACGATAAACTGGTGTTGGCTACGGGCGCCGACCCGGTCGTTCCGCCTATTGACGGGGTACAGCTCGAGAATGTGTTCACGCTCCACGGGATGCACGATGCGGAGGGGATCAAGAACGTTCTGGCCGAGGAAAGGGCTCACGACGTGGTTATCGTGGGCGGCGGGCTGATTGGGGTCGAGGTTACTGAAGCCCTTGTTGAGAAGGGGTGCCGCGTTACGATTGTTGAGATGCTCCCCCAGACTCTTACGTTGCTTGACTGGGAGATGGCAAGGTTGGTCGAGCAGCACATGGAAATGCACGGCGTCAGGGTTCTCACCCAGACGAAGCTCACAAAGATTGAAGGAGAAGAGGGTCGCGTAACGGGGGTCGTGACGGAAAAGGGCCATATGAACGCCGACATGGTGATCCTTGCTATAGGCGTGCGGCCCAGCGTTTCGCTCGCGCAGTCAGCGGGCCTGGAGATAGGCGATACCGGCGCCATCAAGGTCAACGCAGAGATGCGCACAAACGACCCCGACATTTTTGCGGCCGGCGACTGTGTAGAGAACAGGAATCTGTTGACGCACCAGCCATGCTACGTGCCTTTGGGTTCGACCGCAAACAAACAGGGTCGTGTCGCTGCGGTTAACATCTGCGGCGGACGCGACACGTTTCCCGGGGTCCTTGGAAGCACAGTCTGCAAAGTGTTCGATTTCTGCGTAGCGCGGACAGGGCTGACCGAATCGCAGGCCCGCGCGGCGCGCTACGACGTCGAAACAGCTCTTGCCCCGGCTCCTGACAAGGCTCATTATATGCCGACGGCAAGGATGCTGATGCTGAAGCTGGTGGTTGATCGTAAGAACCGCCGTCTTCTTGGCACGCAGGCTGTGGGTCCAGGCGACGGATCCAAGCGGGTAGACGTTGCAGCGATGGCGATCACTGCCGGCATGACCGTCGACGATGTTGCCAAAGCCGATCTTTGCTACGCGCCGCCTTACTCTCCCGCCATGGACAACATTATCACTGCTGCGGACGTCGCACGGAACAAACTCGACGGTTATATGAAAGGCATCTCCGCCTTCGAGGTGAATGATATGCGGCGGAAAGGGGTCGACTTTATTTTCCTCGATGTCCGGTCTCCCGGCGAGTACGAGGAACTGCGGTTGCCCGGGTCGATCAATATTCCGCTTGGGACTCTCCGTGCACGCTTGGGGGAATTGGACAAGAGCAAAGAGGTTGTCGCCTTTTGCCAGATCTCTTTACGCGGCTATGAGGCGGCGATTATTCTCAAATCCGCTGGATTTGAAAAAGTGCGCGTGATGGACGGGGGTATTGTGATGTGGCCTTTTGAACACGCCGCGCTGTAGCGACAGGCGGCGCCAAGGAGTGGGTCGTGGCGAGCAGAATCAAGAAGCGCTCTTGTGGAGGGCGACTAATAGCAACAGGATCAACGGGCATGCGGCCCGCGGGTGATGGACAAACGGAGCAACGGTTTCCGAACACAACCTGCGGGCCCCATCTGCGCGGCATGTGTTTTCAGAAAAGGTGAATGGCGAAGTCTAAGACACTGAAGGGAGCTGCCATGTATTTCCCAAGCATTATCGAAGTAGATTACCTGTTGGAGCCGATTCGCTGGTTCGTGCGGATCCTTACGTATTTGCTCAACTGGCTGGGCATTATCGACATCGACATCTGACCGGGCAACGCCTTTCTTGATGGCTCTATCCTTGCTGACTGTGCATTGCGCAAATGCGCGAAGGGAAAAGGAAAGGCGCTTTACCTAAGGGGAGGGGACGCTATGTTCTTTGGGTCTCCTTTCCGAGCCCGGTAGTAGATCCGCTGAGGGGAACGGACCGCCTCGATATCTTGCCGTGACAGCAGCTCTTCAACGTACTTCACTGCTTCATTACGGTGAATACCGAGACCTTCCGCAATATCGTCCAACGAGCAAGGCCGGCGTTCGAGCATTTGCAGGACATTGTCTCGCGTAGCGGCGAAACGAGGTTGCTGGTGTATGCCGTGATAGTCCGCTATGACCTCGGCCCGCGGTGTGAACAACCCCGCCAGGTCCCCTAATCGGTGTCGCTCGACAGCCGCCGCGTAACGCTCGGCGGGCGGCCGCGTCACCGTGTTCAGTTGGACCCGGTCGGGTTTGATCCGCTCGACGCATGCGGCGATCTTGCGGCATTCATCCGAGTCGGCGGTGTACCCTCCGAGGATAAAGACTTCGAGCCAATAGGCCCCTTGGACTATTTGCCGCAACGAGACGAGCCCGTCCAGCATCTGTTCAAAGGATATCGCCGGGTGTGGCCGATTCACCGCTTCGAACATCATCTGGTCGCCTGCGTCCAACGAAGGGACAACCAGCTGTGCAGCGGCAACGCCCCGGCGGACCTCGTCCTGCCAGAGCAGTGATCCATTCGTCAATACGGCTACAGGGACGTTTGTCATTGAGCGGATGCGCTCGATGAGCTCGCCAATGCGCACAAACAGGGTCGGTTCTCCTGAACCGCTGAGCGTGATATAGTCCGGTTTCGACGCAAGCTTTTCCTTGAGTTCGTCGATTACAGCGTCAAAAGGAACCCATTCCCGCCGGTCGATCGTTCTGTTCGTTGTGCGGCCCAACTGGCAGTAAATACAGTCGTAATTGCATGTCTTGAACGGCACGAGGTCCACGCCCAGGGAACGTCCGAGCCGTCTGGACGGGACAGGACCAAAAACATAAGAATTCATAGGGTCACCTTGCCTGCGTTAATGCTCATTTTCTCACGAGAGGCAATTCCTCGAGCGGAGCGCCGCTTGTCTTGAATCCATGCGTGCTCCGCCATTTTCTCGGGACGAAGTCGGCACCGCGAAATAGAACCTTGCCCGCGTCTGGATCCGCCTTGGGGAAATGCGGCCGGATTCTGGAAGTCTTCCGGCGCATCCTTGGCATGTGCGCGGAAAAGGCTAGAGGCGCTGTCCGTATTCCAGGGTTCATACCCGTAATCTAACATAGATGGTTTCTTTCTGATTCCTACTGCATAAAGCCTGATGGTGGTTGAGCGCCGCTATGCGGGAGTCCGCGCGTCGGCTTGGGCGTGGTCCGACTGCGGGATTTGGGCGAGTACCTGATCCCACAGCCGGCGAATGTCTGCTGAGGGCCCGGTTTCCTGATATTCTACAATGGACTGTTTGTGGATTTGGGCTTGGGTAACAGCACGGTCGTAACGAACCCTCCCAAGAACAAGCAGGCCCCGGCGGAAGGCTTGACGTTCAATCTCCGCGGTCATTTCCGCGTTCAGATCCCACTTGTTGACGCAGACCATGGCCCTGATGCTGAAGTGCTGGGTCAAGTCCGCCACACGATTCAAGTCGTGAAGTCCACTTTTTGTGGGTTCCGTGACGACGAGCACCAGGGCCGCCCCTGTGATTGATGCGATCACAGGACAGCCCACGCCCGGCGAACCATCGATAAGAACCAAGTCGCGTTCCGTCTTTGCAGCGATGTTCCGGGCCTCCCGGCGTACGGTATCTACGAGTTTGCCGGAGTTTTCCTCCGCGATGCCGAGCCTGGCATGGACCAGGGGTCCATGCCGAGTATCCGAAACGTACCACTCGCCGTTGACAACAGGGCCGAACTCGATGGCCGCTTCTGGACAGAACCAGGCGCATACTCCGCAGCCTTCGCAGGCAATCGGGTCGACCCGATACGTCTTGGCTACGAGTTTATTGCCGGGCCCGTCGAAATGAATGGCGTTAAACCGGCACAAGTCCCCGCACACCCCGCACGCAGTGCACAGCTCGGGATCGATTCGGGCTCGCTTGCCTCCTGAGAACTCCTCGCGTCTCACAATGGTTGGGCTTAGGACAAGGTGCAGATCGGCGGCATCCACGTCGCAGTCCGCTATGACTGCATTTCCGGCCAACGCCGCAAATGAAGCAACGATCGAAGTTTTTCCTGTCCCTCCTTTGCCGCTGATAACGACCAGCTCCTTCATGTTGCCCATTTCCTCTGGGCTGCTTGCGCCTGATTCAGAGCGTTCTCCGTCTCGCCCAGGATAGCCGCATACAGATGCTCATATTCGGGCATGGCTTCGGCCACAAGCTCGCCCCTCGAGTAGGCCTCTGCCACCCGGCGATCGTCCGGTATCGCAGTAAAGACAGGAATGCCGTGTTGGCGGCACCAGTTGTGGGTCTCGCTCTCGTTGGATTCTGCCCGGTTGACAACCACCGCAAAGGGCAACTCCAAAGCTCTAACCATATCAACGGCGAGCTGGAGGTCGTTTAAGCCGAAGGGGGTCGGCTCGGTCACAAGCAAAACAAGATCGGCGCCGCGAACGGTCTCAATGACGGGACAAGAAGTTCCTGGAGGAGCGTCAATCACAAGAAGATCAACGGCAGGGGCCGCAGCTTTGACCGCACTAATAACGGGCGGGCTCATGGCTTCTCCGATGTTCAGCAGACCCTGGACAAAATGGACCTCGCCTGCGCGCCCTTGCTCGACGCGTCCGGTAACGCGGTAGGACTCGGTGATGGCGTTGGTCGGGCAGACCATCCAACACCCGCCGCACCCGTGACACAGTTCGTCGAAGACCAGCACATTGTCCTTTATGGGGACGATCGCGCTGTATTGGCATATCTTGCCGCACAGCCCGCAGGCGTTGCATTTGCTTACGTCCACGCTGGGCACGCTCACACGGACAGGTTGTGTTTCCTCAATAACCGGTTTGAGAAACAGTGCCCCGTTGGGCTCCTCTACGTCGCAGTCCAGATAGGCCACGGTTCGCCCGTCTCGCGAAGCTACGTACGCCATGTTTGTGGCGATGGTTGTTTTTCCAGTCCCCCCTTTGCCGCTTGCTACGGCGATCTTCATTTTGGTCTTTCCTTTCTCAACGGGCCTTGGTTTGTAGGGGATCACTTTTCCTTCCGGATGTTGCCGTTCCCTCGAGAAGAGCAACGGAAATACGATGTCGCTGGTACAGCAGGGCGCCCAGACCGCAACAAAAAGGAAACCTGCGACCAACGCAATGGTTAAGCTCTCGAGGTTAGTGCCCAGAGCCATGGTGATATGGAAGAGCGAAGCCCATGTGCTTAGCAATACATGCCCGGCGTGAGGGAATCGAGTCGTTGGTCGGAAGTAAGCGATACCGATGCCGAGCACTGCGAGCGGATTCACCAGCCACCATTTCTCAATGAAGCCCAAGTGAAGTCCTCTGTGAGGTAGATCGAGAAGCCACTCTCCTACGTACGGGATTAAGGAGTCGCTTAGCGTCCCAATTCCCACCGACCCGAAATAGCCGATTAGGAGCGTGCGCCAGAGCGTGGATCGGGCGTGCAGTCGATACATCCCAGCCGTTACCAGTGCACTAAGCAAAACATGGATCGGATGAAACGTCCAGAAGAGATTTACAGATACCTCCTTGGGGAGTTGGAGATACACCACCACAAGCATGATCGCAAGGCCCGTCGCGGTTCCTAAGGCCGTGAACGGCGCGTGCAGTTTCAGTTCTTTCGCGATTAACCTGGCGTTCATTGCAGTACATGAACCTCTTCATCTTTTACTCGTTCAACAGCCCACGCACACGTTGCGTCGCCTTGCGGCATGATGCGCAGCAGGCGATATGCACACGCCGGGTTGCATGCCTTGGCAAACCCTTCCATATACCAACCGAGAACCCGGCAGCTTAACGGATGGAAATGGGCCCAAGGGCAATACACGACCTCGCGTCTAAAACACGCAGAGTTGTTTTCCTGAACACTCCCTTCAATGTCCCAGTACGCCTCGAAGTCCATGATGCGGCGCCCAATCTGTGCAGGAGTCAAAGGTTTCCCCACTGGACCGGCAGCTTCCGCACCGACTTTTCGCATCGGGTCTTCGAGAGCATTGCGGCACGCATCCTCCGAACCGAGTTCGAAAAGCGCTCGGACCATCGCATCGTGTATGCGTCCCCATGCGTGAATGACCTCGCGCAGCGCGGAGGGCTCGCGAGCGGCTTTCATGTCGAGAATCGGGGTCCCGTCGAAAGCATCCAGACCACGCACTAGAAGACGCCGTCCGTCTATTCTCTCGATCGTGACCGGACTCACGCCAATCGGATTGGGCCGCATAGGCGAGCGCAGACCGAACACCCCGCGAATCGGTTTCGTCTTGTCGCCGCGCGGATGGAGTTTCCTGAGCTCGCGATCAACAGGCCGAAGCGCATGCATCCAGTACAGCACATCAAGCCTGTCGCCGGGCGACAGGCCACACAATGCGTCCACATACTGGGGCTCTATCTCAAGGATCGTATAGGTGTCGTCGCGCCGGCGCACATGCCCGACGGGCGATAGTGTGAACGTCTCACTCATTGTTGGATTAGTTCCGGGCCCTATGCCGTGGGTCTCACGGAGCGTACATGCGCTGACCTGCCGGGTTCCGGGCCCTTCCGGGCTTAGGTTTCCTAGACGTTGTCTTTTTCGTTTTCTAGCTTTTTGATTAGCTGGTGGATCTGTCGCAATTCTTCACTCATCGCCTCGGCCCGCTCTTTCAGCATAGCCAGCTCCACGCCCGTATCGGGCGCATTGGACGGCGGCGAGCCGAAACCGGGCGGTTCGGCAAAACCTATGCCTCGACCTCCGCCCATGCCGCGCCCCATTCCCATGCCCCGGCCCATGCCGC
>CAZBQH010000513.1:0-7438 GCA_964493915.1 uncultured Nitrospiraceae bacterium | reverse complement strand
GTTCAGCAGGCCGTTGCGCTCCCAGCGGACGACGCGGAAGCGGCGATAAGTTTGGCGGAGGCCGAACACCGCCACATCGTCCGCATGCTCCGACGCTGCGGCGGCAACATCCGGGAAGCAGCCCGCATCCTCGACATCAGCCGCACCACCCTCTACAAGAAGATCCGGGATTACGGCATTAAAGTGTGATGGCTTCCTCTCCTTTGAATAAGGCGTAGGTGTGAGTCAGCCTTGGCCTCCCAAGACGGTCATGACCCATGCCAAGTTGAGATCGATCCACGGGTCGCCCATGCCAAGCGGGATCTTCTCCTTGCAGCGCACGAATGGCACGGGGCCATCCCGTTGCGATGCCATAAGTTATAGAGATTCCAAGCGGTTACAACGTTGGGCTCGAGAGGGTTCATAACCCAAAGATAAGATTCGGAGGTTCGAACCCAGCCCCAGCTAGCGGGCAGCTTTGATTACCACGGAGTAGATGAACCATCATGCAGGAAAAAAGGAAACACGTGCTGCGCGTTCTCGCGTGGATGTCACTCATCACAGTCATCGGTCTGACGGGCTGCGGCACCGGGATCTTCTGTGACCGATAGGCCGGCAAGGAGCTGATTCGCTACCCTTACCCGATCTTCAATGTTGGGCTCGCCGCACCCACACCTGGCGTGTGCCTTTCCCCCGATGAGGAACCAGTTGAATTGCAGATTGGGGGTTCGGAAATATAGCCGACCTTTTCTGAAGACTACTTCGCTCCGCGCAACCAGCCGCAATGAACCGCTGAGCCGGTGAAAAACTCTCATTTGTCCTGCTCACGCTCTTGAAGCAAATACGATCGCAGTAGCCTCTCGGAACGCATAACGTACCAGGATATATACGTGATCCTTCTCGTGTGCCTCGCAAATATTGGATCGCGCGGAATCTGTGCGCGCTTAACTCCTGCCGGTGGTGAACTATGGCGGCCCCCCAACCCGTCAATCAATCTTCATTCCCCCGGTGTTCCGTGCACAGGTCATCCATCCAGCCTTCATCGAGGGACGGGAAGGAGTCGAAGTGAGGCACTTGCCGGGGTGGACCCATGTTGTATAGCGGGCATGACCGTGGCCCGTAGCAGAAGGTCTCTTTACGGTAGCGCTTCACTTTGCCGAACTCGTACTCAATCTCCACTGCCGGTTTGCTGGCCCACATGCAGGTGAAGCAGTGCTTCCGGAAGAGCTCGGAATTGAGCATGCGCGCCCTGCGGCGCTCAAATACATCCGTTGCTGGAAGGAACCCCCCAGAAGGAGCGCTGACGCAGTCTGCCGTCTGCTCCTTGGCACGGGATACCGCCTTCTACCCGCCCGGCTCGCGCGGCAGAGGTCGGCAAAGTCGTGTTTGGCCTTGATGCAAGGCCAGGCTGTGCCTTTGAGAACATCGCCAGTGTGGAACTGTAGCCTTCCTTGTTGGGTGTCGCTGATGGCCACATTGAGGCGCTCCGCCCGTCCATCTGCCTCGCTCTTCACAAACAGGTTGAATCCTAGATGATGGTGGGTGCGATTGTGCATGATGTAGCGCCAGACCCAGGCGCGGCACTGGACGGATTCGATTTGGCCCTGCCAGCGGATGCGGGAGGTAGGCTGCTGTGAGGAATCAGAATTCATGCGGCCTTGCTCCATTCATAGCGATGGCGAAGTCCACCTACGCGGGGCAATGCCATCAGGTGCGAGGCGGGAGATGCCCGCATTGATACCGGGCGTCTTGTGGGCGTCTCCTTCCCGAGGCCCAAGTGGGTTCGGTCCTCGTGGTAATACGCGAAGTAGGACTGAAGGACTTTCCGCAGATGACTTTCGTTGAAGACAATGATGTGATCCAGGCATTCCCGGCGAATACTTCCGTGAAGCCGTTCGACGTAGGGATACTGCCAAGGGCTATGGTATGCTGTCAGAACCTCTTCTATGTCCATCGACTTGACACGCCTTCGAAAGTTGCCTCCGTAAATGCTGTCCCGATCCCGAAGCAGGTATCGCGGCGCCGTGTCCCACGGAAACGCCTCCACAATCGGTTGCGCGGTCCATTCGGCTGTGGGATTCGCCGTAACGTTGAAGTGTACAACGCGACGCCGGGCGTGACTCAAAATGACAAAGACGAATAGCAGCCGAAATCGAATGGTCCGTACGACGAGGAAGTCCACGCCAACCATGTCTGGCATGTGGTTCTTGATGAAGGTTCGCCAGGTCTGGGATGGCGGTTTCCGCCTGTGCCGGCGCAGCAGGTTAGAGACCGTCCGCTCGGAAACGACGATGCCAAGTTCAAGCAACTCGCCGTGAATCTTGGGTGCGCCCCACAGTGGATTGGCATCCGCCATCTTGAGAATCAACACCCTCACATCAGAATCCAGCCCGGGCCTCCCGCGTTTGCCAGACCTGGATTTCCGACGCCAATAGCGCTCAAAAGCCTTCTTATGCCACCGCACGACCGTGTCTGGCTCCACGATCAGAAGGGCGTCGCGCCATCCCGACCAGATACGGGACAATAGCACCCAGAACAGGCGGTCCCGCTCTTTCAGATTCGGGCGAGTCTGGTTTCTCTTGAGCACGATGAGTTGCTGGCGAAGGGCAAGATTCTCTGCCGCCAAATATGCGATGACATTGAGCTTCTGAGACAGCCACGCACAGCCATTTCCGATGATTCTGAGCATCATTGAAGCCTACTCGGCAGATGCTGTAAGTTCAACGACACCAACGCGGACGAATAAATGCGAACCACAGTCTTCTACTGCCCCCTCATTCTGCTGGACCGCGCCGTGTGGCACACAAACGCTGATCCATACGGACAATGGGAGTGAGAACTCAAGCCGTACCGGGCGAAGGCGCTGACCAAGTGATCTTGCTCATCCTGTAGTTCGCTATGGCCCGCGATGCGCCATGCTACTGTCTGACCAACCGGCGGCTCGAAACTGGTAACGACATGAGGGGAGGAAGAGACAATGCACGATGAAGGGCAACCACCAGCACCACCGGCATCCAGCGTTCAACAGGAGGTGCTGAGGAGGATCCAGGCGCTCGCGAACCAGAGCTTCAAAAAGGCATCGGACTCTTTCTACACGTCTGGCCGCCACAACTACGGCGTGTGGATACTTCGAGGCTATGGTAATGCTCTCAGGACTGTCGAGGACGCGCCTCCAAATCAGGGCGAGTCGGCAGGTGAATACCTGAGCCGGTTAAGAGCGCTGCTCGAGACAGTCAAAGATGAATACGCCAGAGATCCCGATGACGAGGATGGCGGCGCCACAGGCGCCGTGGCAAGCAGCATCCGTGCCCTTGACAAAGTCCGCAGGACGTGTCAGGGCGGTTCTCAGTGAGTTCTACCGCGAAGCGCCCGTCCTCTGGGGGGGGAACACGTTTCTTCAGGTGGGGCGATCATCCCCGTTCGGTGAGGGCATATCGCCGAGGGATCTGGGAACCACGCCACTGAGCGTGATTGAGCCGTCGCGATGGAGAATTACTTCACTGGCTGGACTGTCGGCGAAATCCCGCGGTTGATACCTTGCCGTCAGACAGTGGATTTTCTGGTTTGCCGAACCCAGTAGTCCGTGCCCCAAGTGCCGGGCTCGAAGGTAGCGCCCGGCGACGAGCACATCGACGCTGCGCAGGATAGACCGCCCGAGGGACATCTCATGCAATTCACCCAGATTGTACCCCGTAAACACAAGGACACTCTGGCCGCTGTTTTTCACACGTTGCACGAGGTCCAGTAGCGCCTCAGGCTGCTGGAACGGCTCGCCCCCGGACACAGATACGCCCTCCACAGGAATGTTGCTGCCGAGCATCTGCCGAACCACAGCAGCGGTATCTGCCTCATATCCCGCGTTCGGATCGTGCATGGACGGGTTGAAGCACCCGGGGCAGTTCAGGGTACACCCCTGAAACCAGACGACCGCCCTCAGTCCCGGGCCGTTGGCGCGGCTGGCCGGCTCCAATGCATGAATTCGAACGTGCATTTCTGCGTATCACCTCTCGCTCGCGGTCAAGAAGACTTGACCTCGCTTTGCCACAACCCCGCCGACTCATCTGCGGCGCGCAGGGCAACTATCAAGCCGTCCTGGCACAACGAAAGCCGAGGGCGCCGAGGCGCTCCGACGGATCGTAGTAGGCGCGAGCCGCACAGCGGAAGGCGTCCGCGTCGCCGTTGCACCACGAACCGCCCCGCAACACCCGGGACTCCCCGGAGCCTGACGCGCTCAAGTCGCCTGCCTTGTAGCGCTCGTACGCGCCCCTCTCATACCAATCCGCGCACCATTCATTCACGTTCCCCGCCATCTGATAGCAGCCCCAAGGGCTGCAGCCCTCCGGATACGACCATACGCTGGATGTTGTCTCACCGGCGCGGTTTTTCCAGTTCCGGCACCTGCTTTCATCCCAGTCGTCGCCCCATGGGTACTTCCGGCCGTCGGTGCCCCGTGCACCCTTCTCCCTCTCCAGCTCCGTCGGCAATCTCAGCCCGGCCCACTCGCAGTACGCCTGCGCGTCCTCCCAGTTCACGCACACTACCGGGTGGTCCGCTTTCTCTGCGGGAAAACTCTTGCCCTGCCATATTGGCGTGCCCCAATCCGCCGTATCCGGCGCCCTGTGGCCGGTCGCTTCCACGAATCGCTTGTATTGCGCATTCGTCACCGGATGCAACGCCAGGTAATACGCCGGCAGACGCACCGGGAACTTCTTACGGCCCGCCAGGAACTCTCCCTCCGGCACCAGCGTCAGCAGCGTACCGTCCTTAGGGTTTTCTATAACGCGCCGTGTCGGCGACAGCGGCAATGCCCGGTGACTATCGCCAGCGCTTTTCCTGGTCACGGCCATACTCCCAAAGCTCAAGTTGATTCTCCGAAACCCGAAACCGGCCTTCAAGATAAGCAAAACGGCTGAGCAACGTGGGCCCATGCAGCATTTTTCTCTCCCTCCTCTCTACCCGGCGCTCCTGGCGTGGCGGTCTGCCCACGCCGTCAGCGCCCGGACTTCGGCCTGGCGCGACTTGGATAACGGCGGCGCCTCCTTCAGCGAGCCCAGTACATCCGGTGTTTCGAGATCGCGGCCATCCTCGAATGCCCGAAAGAGACCGGCAATAACGGCCTGCTCGATTTCCGCGCCCGAGTACCCGCCGGAGGCCTCTACCAGTGCCCCGAGATCGAACTTGCCCGGGTCGCGCTTGCGTTTGGCCAGATGAATGCGCAATATGGCCTCGCGTTCAGCCGTCCCCGGAAGGCCTACGAAGAAGATATCGTCGAACCGTCCCTGCCGCAGGAACTCAGGCGGGATACTGGTCAGGTCGTTGGCCGTGGCCACGACGAACACGGGGGACCGCTTGTCCTGTAGCCACGTGAGGAAATGGCCGAAGACCCGCGCCGCAACGCCGCCCCCTCCCTGGCCTCGCACGCCGGCGAAACCCTTCTCCACTTCGTCAATCCACAGGATACACGGGCTGACGGCCTCGGCGGTCTGGATGGCGCGGCGCAGGTTGGCTTCCGACGCCCCTACAATCGAGCCGAAGATGCGGCCCACGTCCAGCCGGAGCAGCGGCACGCCCCAGGCACCCGCCAGGGCACGCGCCGTCAGGCTCTTGCCGCAGCCGGGGACTCCGACGAGCAGCACGCCGCGGGGTTGCGGAAGGCCGGCGTACCGGGCAACACCCGCGAAAATAGGCATCCGGCCTTTGAACCAGTCGAGCAGCCGGTTCAGGCCGCCCACGTCCTTGAACGACTCGGATGTATGGTAATACTCCAGGATGCCCGACTTGCGGATGACCTGCGTTTTTTCTTCAACCACAGAACGCACGGCATCCATGCCGAGGCCGCCGTGCTTCAGTGCAGAAGCCCGGATGGCGCGCTCCGCTTCGTTCAGCGTCATTCCGGTCGCAGCGCGGAGCAAGGCGGCGCGCGTGTCCTCGCTGTCGTCCACGGTAAGACCCGTCTGCCTGCACTCCTCCGCCAGCCGGTCGATCAACGGGTCTAGGTGCTGGCGGTCCGGCAGCTGGAACACGGCGAGCTCCACCTCCTTCTCGAGTTCCTCGGGCACTTTGTAGAAGGGGGAGAGGAAGAGGACCGATTTCCGCGTCATGCGGACGGCCCGGGCGGCGTCGCGAACCAGGCGCGTGGTCACCGGCGTGAAGTGGTGGTGCACGTCCAGAAACACGTAGATGGCGTCCTCCGGGTTCTCGATCACGTGCACCAGCGCGGACGTGGGATCCTCCGCGGAATCGGGGCGAACCAGCTTGTCCTCGTCGTCCCGCAGGCCGCGCGACGCGCTCCACAGGTAGAGGCGGCGGGGTTGGCCCCGGTCCTCGGAGAGCCGCCGCGCGATATCCCGCACGGCCGTCACCACGCGGTCCTCCTCGAACGAGAAGACGCAGATAATGGGGAAGCTGGCGCGGATCAGGACTTCGAGACGGCTTTCGTCATCGTCCACCATGCGCGTGCGGCGGGCGACGGCCTCCAGGTCGCGGCTGAGTTCGTCGGCGGTCTGGTAGCGGCGCTCGGGGTCCTTGTTGAGGAGCTTTCGCAGGACGCGCACCATCCGGTTGTCCACGCGCTTTTCCCGCAACGGCTCCTCGTCATAGCGCGCCGCCATGATCTTCTGGAGAACCTCGCCCACCTCGCCGATGAACGGACGCGTGCCCGTCAGCATTTCGTAGAGGGTGACGCCCAGGGCCCAAAGGTCGGCATTGGTCCCCGAGGCCCCCTGGAGCGCTTCGGGAGCCATGTATTCCACCGTGCCGACGCGGCTGCTGGCCTTCTCGCTGGTCCGCGCGAGTATTCGGGCCACGCCGAAATCCAGCAGCTTGGGCGTGTTGTCCGACGTGATGAAGATGTTCTCCGGCTTGACGTCCCTGTGAAAGACGTGGGCCGTGTGGGCGTACGCCAGCGCCTCGGACACGAGGCCCACGTGTCGCACGGCCTCCGGCAATGGCAGGCACCCCTGTTCCCGCAGGCGCAATCGCAGCGTAGCACCCTCGAGATACTCCATCACCAGGAACGAGACACCCTCGTGCCGCTCGAGTGCAAACACGCGAAGGATGTTCCGGTGAACCAGCTTCTGGCTGAGCTGGAATTCCTTCTCGAGCTCGACCAGGCCCTCCTCGTCCTGCTGGTGCGGGAACCCCAGCGCCACCTGGGGCTCAGCCGGGGCACTCCTGGAGTTGCGCGCCCGGTACACACTCTTGAAGGCCCCCGCTCCCAGATACGCCTCCAGAACGTAGGGGCCGAACTGCTGACCAATTCTGTACGGACCGCCTGAGGTCACGACATGTTCCTTTCTTGTCGGGCAATCACGGCCGCCTCGCAGAAAACGCGATCGCGCTTACGCGCGATACGAATCCTTCGTCCGCAACTTGCCAGACCTCTGCTGGCTTCGCCCAACACCCCCGCTCGGTTCCTCCATTAAAGGGTAAAAGGGATAAAGTGCAAAGGGTAATCATA
>CAZBQH010000512.1:0-5202 GCA_964493915.1 uncultured Nitrospiraceae bacterium | reverse complement strand
GGATCCTGTTGAAGTCCTCTAAATAGAAGACCTCGCGAAGGCTTCGGGCGCCATACCAAAAGGAGACTTTGCGCGCGGTATTAAGGCGGTAGAACTGGTCGAAAATGTGCGAACGCATCGGCGCCATTCCGACCCCGCCGCCGATAAAAAGCATTTCTGCATCGGTATCTTTCGCAAAGAACTCCCCGTAGGGACCGGAGATCATGATCCTGTCTCCCGGTTTAAGATTGAAGATATAAGACGACATGACGCCTGGCGGGGTGCCCTGCGGCGCACGGGGAGGGGGCGTGGCGATCCGGACATTGAGTATGATGGTGCTTTTCTCGCCGGGGTAGTTCGCCATGGAATATGCCCGCACGACGGGTTCTTCGCAGGCGGAAACGAGGTCCCATAGACCGTACCGGTCCCAATCGCTCCGAAACTGTTCCTCGATCTCAAAATCTCTGTAACGGACGGTGTGGGGAGGGCATTCGATTTGGATATACCCGCCTGCGCGGAACGGCACTTCCTCGCCCTCGGGAAGATCAAGCACAAGTTCCTTCACAAAGGTAGCCACGTTTTTGTTTGAGCGCACCGTGCATTCCCATTTGCGCACATCGAAAACTTCAGGAGGCAGCTCGATTCTGAGGTCCTCCTTGACCTTCACTTGACATGAGAGACGAATGCCTTCCCGGGCCTCGCCGCGTTTGATGTGATTCCATTCCGTGGGCAGCATAGCCCCGCCCCCGTCGGTGACCTTCACTTTGCAGACGCCGCAGGTTCCTTTGCCGCCACATGCAGAAGGGATGAAAATCCCATTCTGGGCCAGCACGTTCAGAAGTGTGCCGCCTGTAGGCACGCTGAGCGACTTGTCCGAGTCTTCATTGATCGTGATGACGACTTGACCACTCGAGACAAGCTTGGCTTTGGCTGCCATCAGGATGGCCACCAAGCTCAGGATCACCAAGGTGAACATGAGCATTCCAAGGCCGACAACCGCTATGCCGCTCATCTCAACCGATTCCCTCTCGCGCCGTCATCATGGGACTTTCAGCTCCTCCCAAGTTAGATCTGTATCCCAGAGAAGGCCATGAAACCAACCGCCATCAGGCCCGTCAGGATGAAGGCAATCCCCAACCCGCGAAGCCCGGCCGGTACGTTGCTGTAACGCATCTTCTCGCGGATTGCCGCCAAGGCTACAACAGCGAGGGCCCAACCCACGCCCGAGCCCAGTCCGAACACGAGACTCTCGCTAAAGGTGTAGTCGCGCTGAACCATGAAAAGCGAAGCCCCCAGAATTGCGCAGTTTACGGTGATCAGCGGCAGGAAGACCCCAAGTGCTACGTATAGTTTCGGGACATAGCGGTCAAGGAACATTTCGAGAAGCTGCACCATTGCTGCAATGGTGCCAATATACGTGAGAAAACCAAGGAAAGATAAATCAACGGTGGAAAACTCCGGCGAAATCCAGGACAGTGCCCCTTCTTCTAACAAAAAGGTTTGAAGGATATTGTTAGCAGGAACGGTAATCCCTTGAACAAAGATCACGGCCAGACCGAGTCCCATGGCCGTATCGAGGCGTTTCGAGCAACTCAGGAACGTGCACATGCCGAGAAAATAGGCAAGCGCCATGTTTTCAATGAAAATCGACTTCGCGGCCAATCCCAGGTAATGCTCTAGCATCTTTCTATGTTCCCTAACCGGCTCCGCTGCTCACCTGCTACTCGTTTTCCACTTGTTCGGGTTTCCAGGTACGCAACGCCCAGATAAAAAAGGCAATCAGGAAAAACGCACCAGGCGAAAGCACCATAAGACCGTTCGTCAGGTACCAACCCCCTTCAGTCGTCGACGTCAAGACGTTGACCCCGAACAGCTTGCCCGACCCAAGCAGCTCGCGGAAAAAAGCGGTTCCCAGCAGAACAATACTGTAACCCAGACCGTTGCCTATGCCGTCGAGCAAGCTGATGAAGGGCGGGTTCTGCATGGCAAAGCCCTCAGCACGGCCCATCACGATGCAGTTGGTAATGATAAGCCCGACAAAGACGGTCAGTTGCTTGCTGATGTCGAACAAGTAGGCCCGCAGCACCTGATCGACGATGATAACCAACGAAGCTATGATCGTCATCTGCACAATAATGCGGATGCTGAAAGGTATCGCCCGGCGAATAAGGCTCACGGACAAGTTCGAAAGCCCGGTGACAACGGTCAAAGCAACTGCCATAACAAGGGCCGTATCCATCTTGGTCGTTACGGCGAGAGCGGAGCAGATGCCCAGTGTTTGAACGGCTATCGGATTGTTATTGAACAGCGGATCAAGGAGCACTCGTTTGCTTTTCGCCGTTGCCATATGCCTTATCTCCTGCTCTCAAGGAAGTTTCTGAGATAGGGTTTGTATGCGTGGTCGGACAGCCAGAAATGGAGCAGGTGAGTCACGCTCCTGCTTGTAATAGTGGCGCCCGACAAGCCATCGACGTGGTAAGGGTCTTCGTCGGCTGGACCGGCCTTGCCTTTCACGACCTCGATCTTGACGTCCCAGTCGCGGTCATAGGCGAGCCGGCCGTCCCAGAGTGCCTTCCACCGAGGACTGTCCACCTCTCCGCCCAGGCCGGGAGTCTCCCCGTGCTCATAGAAGGTTAGACCTTCAATCGTCTTGCAGTCGTTGTCAAGGGCGAGGAAGCCGTACAACGTGGACCATAGTCCTTTGCCCCAGACAGGTAGAATGAGCATTTGAACACTGCCGTTGTTCACCACTTGATAGACCGTGGCATATTTCGGGATGCGACGTACCTGCGCAGGATTGGCCGGCGCCTTCCTGCTCATCGAGGGATCGCGGGCGGCGTCCCGCATATCATACGGCTTGCGCAAGAGTTCCTGCTCGTTCTCGGCGTACTCGCCGGTCTCGAGGTCGATGACGCGCATGTTGACTTGCTTCTCAAAGAGGCTCTGAACCTGTCTATCTGAGAATCTCTGGCCCGGCTTAGCAAATCCTGCAATGGAGAGGACATTGCGCTGTCTGTCGACCAGAGCTTTCATTTGCTGCTTTTCACGCAGTCCTACGGCGCAGACTGAGACGAGCACCGAACACACAACACAGACAACAAAGGCGAAGAACAACGTGTAGAGCGTCCCGCTACGCTGCATAGCGCGCCATCCTTCTCTTGACGTTGGCGTGAACAACGAAGTAATCGATCAGCGGTGCAAACATGTTCATGAAGAGGATGGCAAGCATCCAACTGCCTGGGTAGGCGGGGTTTACAAGGCGTATGAGAAGACCGAACGCACCGATCATGAACCCGTATATCCATTTGCCCTTGAGGGTAAACGCCGAAGTGACGGGATCGGTCGCCATGAAAACCGTAGCGAAGGCGAAACCGCCCAAGACCCAGTGCCAATAGAAAGGCATAGCGTACATGGGATTCACATTGCCGCCGATTCCGTACTGGAAGGCGATGGACATCAAAGAGCTGCCGATTATCATCCCCGTCATCGTACGCCACGCGCCCACTTGGGTAACAATCAGTATAATGGCGCCCACAATGCAAAACAGAGCGGACGTCTCGCCCATCGATCCCGGCACAAATCCAACAAAGGCCTGCCACCACGTGTAGCCATGATCCAGCAGCGCCTGGAAGCCGTGTTCCTTGGCAACTGCTAAAGCAGTTGCACCGCTATAGGCGTCCACGCTGGTCTGAGCAGGGATCCAGACCCGGTCGCCGCTGATCTCGGCCGGATACGCAAAATAAAGAAAGGCGCGCGACATAAGCGCCGGGTTGAAGACGTTCATGCCTGTCCCGCCAAAGACTTCTTTTCCAATAACGACGCCAAAACTGATTCCGAGAGCGACCTGCCACAGGGGGATGGTCGCCGGCAAAACCAGAGGGAACAGCGCGCTGGTCACCAGGAATCCTTCGTTGATCTCGTGTCTGCGGACAATCGAGAAAAGCACTTCCCACAAGCCGCCCGCCGCGATGGTGACAAGGTACACCGGGAGAAAGTAGAGGGCGCCGTGCAGAAAACACGCCCAGACGTTGTCTGGCGAGAAACCTGCCCCCACGGCCTCGAGCAGATGCGTGCGCCAATTGTCCAGGGGCGCCGCGCCGCGGCTGATGGCAAGGTGGGCCTGGTAGCCCGTGTTGTACATCGCCATAAGCATGCAAGGGAGCAACGCAACGACTACAATTATCATGACGCGTTTGAGGTCCACAGCGTCACGGACATGCGGGGCGGACTGAGTTGTTTTGCCCGGCGTGAAAAGGAACGTGTCGGCTGCTTCGAAGAGCGGGAAAAACCGCTCGAACCTGCCGCCCTTCTCAAAGTGCCGCCTTTGCATGTTCTGCAGCTTGAGCAGGAGCTTCATCACCCTTCCTTCTCTATTTGCGTCAGCACGGAACGCAGAAATACGCCATAGTCATATTTCGACGGGCAGACGAACGAGCAAAGGGCAAGGTCCTCTTCGTCGAGTTCCATGCATCCAAGCTTCTCCGACTCCTCGAGGTCGCCCACCACCAAGGCGCGCAGGAGGAACGTTGGCTGTATATCGAAGGGCATCACCTGCTCATAAAGGTTGATAGGCACCATGGGCCGTTTCGATCCGTGCAGGGCCGTTGTGATTGCAAAACGCCGTTTCCTGAACAACCGCGAGACAAAAAGGTTGATGTTCGAGTATTTCTCCTTGCCCGGCGCCAGCCAGCCGAGAAACTCCCGACGGTTTCCCTCCTCGAGCACGCAGATTTGCCGGTGGTATCGCCCAAGATAACCCAATACGTCGCCGGAAGCCTGACGCCCCGCCAGTACCGAACCGGCAACGACCCGGTTGTTGCCCTCTTGAACCCGGCCCGCTACGAGATCGTCGGTCGAGGCCCCAAACCGGGTCCGAAAAAGCCGTGGATTCTTGACTTTGGGACCAGCAAGGGATATGACCCGGACAAGGTCCAGCTTCCCGGTCTTAATCAGACTCCCAATCGCGATGACATCCTGGTAATCAATAGTCCACACAGTTCTTTCGCGATGAACCGGCGCCAGCAAGTGTATGTGCAGGCCCGACGTGCCCGCGGGATGGGGCCCCTCGAACTCCGCGACGTGAACGCCCACATTTGGGCAATCTGGGACGCGCGAGTTGGGTGCCTTGCATAGGTAAGTCTCGCCGTCCGTCAACTTAGCCACGCAGATGAGACCGGATTCGAAAACTTGCTCTTGCCCCTGTATAACAACGTCTGGAGAAGG